>NZ_JBEXXO010000030.1:0-100460 GCF_040630435.1 Streptomyces sp. NPDC005803
CTCGCCCCGGGGCCGGCCGGCCCCGGGGCGGCCCCGCACCCACGGCGCCCAGCACCCACGGCCCGCCCGCACCCACGCATCGTCTGCGGCGGGCCCTCGCGAGCCGGCCCGTGCGCGGCCGGCTCGCGCGTCTTCGGGAGCCCGGCAGGCGTCCCGGGAATGGCGGCGGCCCCCGGATGCGTTCCACCGCGAGCGGAGGTCCCTCCGCGCTGCGGGAGCAGTCGCCACGAAAGCCTGGAGAGTAGAAGAGTCATGCGCGTCGAGATCTGGAGCGACATCGCCTGCCCGTGGTGCTACATCGGCAAGGCCCGGTTCGAGAAGGGCCTGGCAGGGTTCGCCCATCGCGACGAGGTCCAGGTGGTCCACCGCTCCTTCGAGCTCGACCCCGGACGTGCCAAGGGCGACACCGCGCAGGTCATCGACATGCTGGCGCAGAAGTACGGGCGCACCCGTGAGGAGGCGCGCTCCATGGAGGCGAACGTCGCGGCCAACGCGCAGGCCGAGGGGCTCGGCTACCGCACCGAGGGACGCGACCACGGCAGCACCTTCGACATCCACCGGCTGCTGCACCTGGCCAAGGCGCGCGGCCGCCAGGACGAGCTGCTGAGCCTGGCCTACCGGGCGAACTTCGCCGAGGAGCGTTCCGTCTACGACGACGAGGTGCTGGTCGAGCTGGCCGTCGAGGCCGGTCTCGACGCCGACGAGGCGCGTGCGGTGCTCGCCGATCCGCAGGCGTACGCGGCGCAGGTGCGGGCCGATGAGCAGGAGGCGGCCGAACTGGGTGCCAACGCCGTGCCGTTCTTCGTGCTCGACCGGCGCTACGGGATCTCCGGCGGCCAGCCCGCCGAGGTCTTCGCCCAGGCACTGGAGCAGGCGTGGAAGGACCGCCCCCTGACCGCGATCGGCGGGGACGCGGCGGCCTGCGACGCCGAGGGAGCGTGCGAAGTTCCGCAGGCCGGCGGCCTCGCCTGACCCCGGTGGAGCTGCACGCATAAGCGTTGCTTGGGTGTACCCCTTAACTCTTCGTGATTGACTATGAGTCGTGGGGGACCCAGGCTGGCCCCATGATGATCTCTACGCTCAGCCGTGCGGTGGCCGCCGAGTTCGCGCCGGAGACCGCCTACCTCAACACCTCCACCTGCGGGCTCCTGCCCCGCCGTACCGTCGACGCGGTGCGGGTCCTCGCCGAGGAGAACACCACCGGCCGCCGGAACGGGGCGGGCGACTTCGAGGCGGTGGACCGCGCCCGGGACGGTTTCGCCCGGCTCGCCGGCGTCGACGGAGGCCGCGTCGCGGTCGGCAGCTCGGTCACCGTCCATGTCGGCCTGATCGCCTGCTCGCTGCCGGCCGGTTCCGAAGTGCTGGCGCCCGAGGGGGAGTTCAGCTCGGTCGTCACGCCCTTCGCAGTGCGTGGCGACCTCCGGATGCGGTACGTCCCGCTGGCGGAGCTGGCCGCAGCGGTGCGCCCCGAGACCGCGCTCGTCGCCTTCTCCTCGGTCCAGTCCGCCGACGGCCGGCTCGCCGACCTGGACGCGGTGCGGGCGGCGGCCGCCGCCCACGGGGCCCGGACGCTGCTGGACGCCACCCAGTCAGCGGGCTGGCTGCCGCTCGACGCCGGGGCGTACGACTACACGGTCGCGGGCGGCTACAAGTTCCTGCTCTGCCCCCGGGGCACGTCGTTCCTCACCGTCACCGAGGAGGCTCAGCACTCCCTGCCCCCCGCCTTCGCCGGCTGGGTCGCGGCCGAGGATCCGTGGGGCAGCACCTACGGGCCGGTCGCCAAGCTGGCTCCCGACGCCCGCCGTTACGACGAGCCGCCCGCGTTCCTCGCGTACCACGGCGCCGAGCACTCCCTCGCGCTGCTGAACGAGATCGGCATCGACGCCGTCCACGAGCACGCCACCGGGCTCGCGGCCCGCTTCCGCGACGGACTGGCCGCGCTGGGGCGGGAGGCGGTGCCGGCCCCGACGGCCGTCGTCGCGGCGCCGGGGCTCGGTGACCGGGCGCCCGAACTGGCGCGGGCCGGGGTGATGGTGTCCAACCGGGCCGGCAGTCTGCGGGCGGCCTTCCACCTGTACAACACCGAGGCCGACGTGGACCGTGCGCTGGACGTGCTCGCGCGCTGAGGCCGTCAGCGGAACTCCGGGCAGTCGGACGTCTGTCGGCACAGGTTCTCCTCGACCCTGCCCAGCAGCCTGGCCAACTCCGCGCGTTCGCCCGCGTCCAGCCCGGCGAGGGTGTGCTCCTCCAGATTCGTCCAGGCCCGTTCCACGTCGGAGAGCAGCGCGCAGCTGCTGTCGGTGGCCTCGACCAGGACGGCCCTGCGGTCGTCCGGGTCGGGGCTGCGGCGGACGTGCCCGGACTGCTCCAGGCGCTGGAGCATCTTGGTGACCGTGGACGGGTCCAGGTCGACCGCCTTGATCACCTCGGACTGGCGGACCGCCCCCGCCTCCCAGAGGTACATCATCAGGAACTCCTGGCCGGGGTAGAGGCCGGCGCCCTTGAGCAGCTTGCCCGCCGCGATCCGGTGCAGCCGCGCGACCCGTGACACGGCATGGCTGACCGGGCCGCCGCGGGCGGCGCCGGGCAGCTCGGTACAAGGGGGTTCGGAGGTCATCGCGGGCTCCTCGGGTGGAGAGGGGGCGGCCTTCCGGCTGCCGGGTGCGGTCCCCGCAACTTTACCTTGGTCGGCCAAATAAATGCGCTACAGTGGCACACGCCGCAGATGGTTGGCCGACCACATAGTTTTGTTTGGCCGACCACGTATCTCTCTCCCTGGGGGCTTCCGATGTCCACCGCATTCGACTCGCTCGATCTGGCCGGCACACCGCTCGCCAACCGCATCGCGCTCGCGCCGATGACCCGCAGCCGGGCCGGCGAGGGCGGGGTGCCCACCGAGCTGACGGTCGAGTACTACGCCCAGCGCGCCTCCGCCGGGCTCCTCATCACCGAGGGCATCCAGCCGTCGGCCGTCGGCCAGGGGTACCCCAGCACCCCGGGGCTGCACAGCGACGAGCAGATCGCCGCCTGGCGCAAGGTCACCGACGCCGTGCACGACAAGGGCGGCAGGATCTTCGCGCAGCTCATGCACGCCGGCCGCATCGGCCACCCGGTCCTGCTGCCGGACGGACTCACCCCGGTCGGCGCCTCCGCGGTCGCTGCCACCGGGCAGGTCTTCACCCATGAGGGCCCGAAGGACTTCGTCACCCCGCGCGAGCTGACCGACGCCGAGGTCCGCGAGACGATCGCCGACTACGCCGCCGCGGCCCGGGCCGCCGTGGACGCCGGCTTCGACGGAGTGGAGCTGCACGGCGCCAACGGCTACCTGATCCACCAGTTCCTGGCGCCCAACTCCAACCTGCGCACCGACGCCTGGGGCGGCTCCGTCGAGGGCCGGATCCGGTTCGCCCTGGAGACCGTGCGCGCGGTCGTCGCCGAGATCGGCGCCGCACGCACCGCGATCCGCCTCTCGCCCGGGAACCCGTACAACGACATCGACGAGCCCGCGCCGGAGTCCACGTACAGCGCGCTCGTGCAGGCGATGGAGCCGCTCGGGCTCGCCTATCTGCACCTCGTCGAGGCCGCGGCCGAGGACCGGACGCTGACCGAGATCCTGCGCAAGCAGTTCAACGGGACCCTCGTCCTCAACCCGGCGAGCGAGGGCCCGACCGGGCCCGGGGCGCTCGCCCTGATCGAGGACGGCGTGGCCGACATCGTCTCGTACGGCGTACTGTTCCTGGCCAACCCGGACCTGCCGGAGCGGCTGCGCGCGGGCGGTCCCTTCAACACCCCGGACGGCGCCACCTTCTACGGGGGCGACCACCGCGGCTACACGGACTATCCCGTGCTGGGGGCGTGACGTCCGGCTGAGGGGGCGTGGGGGCAGGTCGCCCGCACCCCTGACTCACGGGACCTGCGGTGTGCGGGTCCCGGCGCACGGCGGGCCCGTCCTCAGGACGGGCCCGCCGCGTCTGTCCGCGAGGCCGCTAGGCCTTCTTCAGGGTGAAGTCGGTGGTCACCGTTCCCTTCTTGACGACCTTGACGGTGGCCACCGTCGGGGCGTAACCGTCCTTGGCGACGATCACGGTGAGGGGGTTGTTGCGGGCGTCGAGCCAGAGGGCGTAGTGGCCGTCCTTGTCGGTGATCAGGGTGTACGAGGACGCCCACGAGTCGATCTGGACGGTCGCCCCCTTGAGGGGTGCCGTGGTGCCGGTGGACGACTTGCCGAGCACCGTTCCGGTGATCTTGCCCCAGGTGTTCGGCGGGGCCACCGTCATCGTGACGGGGACCGACGCCACCGGGTAGGGGGTGTTGGCCGAGATGCCGATCTGGGCCGTGAACTCACCCGGCTGGGTGATCTCGTCGACCGAGGCGTTCACCGCCACCGCGACCGAGACGCTGTCTCCCGGAGCGAGTTTGACCTCCGAGGGGTCCAGCGACAGCCAGCTGACGTCCGAGCCGCTGGTCTGGTCGTAGCCGGCGAGCAGTTCCACGGCGGTGGACGGGGTGCTGGGAGCGTTGGCTCCGCCCACCTTGTAGAAGCCCGGGGCCCCGCCCCCGCGGTAGGTCGCCACGTCGGCGTTGGGCAGGGACGACCAGGTCCCGGCGGCCGGGTCGTAGGCGTACCCCGCGTTGGTGAGGGCGCCGTCGCTGACGCCGGACGAGATCAGCAGCAGACCGTTGGCCGCCGTGGAGGACGAGGCCCACAGGGGCTCCGGCATGTCCGGCAGGGCCGACCAGGAATCGGCGGCGGGGTCGTAGACGTATGCGGACTGCAGCTCACCGGCGCTGGTGGTACCGCCGGAGCAGTACAGCAGCCCGCTGATGGCGCCGCAGGACTGCCAGGCGACGTTCTCCGGGTAGTTCGCCGCGGTGGACCAGGAGTTGTCCGCCGGGTCGTACACGGTCACCGACCCGGAGCCGCAGGTGGTGGTGCAGCCGCCGACGGAGTAGAGCTTGCCGTTCAGCACCGCGGAGCCGGAACCCGCCAGCGGAGCCGGGGAAGGGGCGCCGGTGGTCCAGGTGTTGGAGGCGGGGTCGTAGATCTCCAGCTTGGCGTCCGGGGCCCCGTTGGCGCCCCAGCCGCCGACGGCGTACAGCTTCCCGCCGATGAAGCCGCGGGCCGGAGCCTCCCGGGTGTCGGCCGCGTCGGCCAGCCGGTTCCAGCCGCTCGCCGCGTCGTAGGAGTAGAGCGAGCGGGTGTCGTCCGCACCGTCGTAGCCGAACGCCGAGTAGATCTTGCCGCCGTCGGCGACGACCGCGTTGTCCATGATGGCGTCGGGCAGGTCGGCCACCGTCTGCCAGGCGTCGCCGCCTTCGGCCGGAGCGACCGCGGCGGACTTGCCGGCCCGGCCCTTCGCCGACAGGGGTGAGTAGTCCCCCTTCTTGCTGATCAGCGGCGCACCCGAAGCGGCCGGTGTGAAGGCGCCGCTCTTCTCGGCCAGCTTGACGGTGGCGTCGGCGCCACCGGTGTTCTTGATCGTGACGGTCCTGGTCGCCGAACCGCCCCAGGCGACCGGGGCGGTGACCGCGGCCGGGGTGACCTTCAGACGCCCGGCCTTGAGGGAGAAGTTCTTGGTCACGGTCGAGTCGGCGGCGAAGGTGACGGCCTTGGAGGCGCTGGTGTACTTGGGTTTGGCGGCGGTCACGGTCTGCTTGCCGACCGGTGCGAAGGCCCAGTAGAAGCCGTCGCCGAGCGCCGCGTCGTCGGGGGTGGCGGCCGAGGTCGCGCTCACGGCGCCGTCGCCGGTGCCGTCGAGCGTGCTCCCGGTGATGCCGTCACCGGTGTTGGCGTCGGTGACCTGCCCGACCACCAGACCGCCGGGGACGGCCGAGACGCCGCGGGAGCCGAGGAACACGTCGTCGAGTTGCCACCACCAGCTGAACTTGCCGGTGAAGTGGAACCGCACCCGGACGTCGGGCTTGCCCGCGTAGTCGGTGAGCGGGAGGGTGACCTTGGACCCGGTGACGGCGGTGGTGTGCGAGGAGACCGTGGACCAGGTGGCGCCACCGTCCGAGCTCACCTCGACGTCGGCCTTCTGGCCGGAGTACGGCTTGTAGCTGGTCCGGTAGCTCAGCTCGGGCAGATCCGTGCCCGAGAAGTCGTAGGACGGGCTGGTCAGCGTGGAGTTCTGGACCTTTCCGCTGCCCGCCTTGTCGCTGTCCACGATGGCGAAGGCGCCCTTGCCGCCGGTGGTGTTCGTGCGCTTGCCCGGGTCGTCGAACTGCCAACCGCCGGTGGTGCCCTCGGCGTTGGTGACGGTCCAGCCCTCGGGGGCCGACGTGGTCGAGTCGAAGGGCTCGGTGGTGCCCTCGTCCGACACGGTGTACCCGGCCGCGGTGCCCGCCCAGGCGTCCACCGGCAGGCCGACGTTGGCGGAGACCGCCGAGTCGCCCACGGTGATGTCCTTGGTGGCGCTCCGGTAGCCCGGGTAGTTGCTGGTGACCTTCAGTTTGTACGACGTGCCGGCCGGAAGGTCGACCGAGTAGGCGCCGGTGACCGGATCGGTCTGGACGGGCGCGCCGGGCATGTTGTCGACAGTGACCGCGGCGTAGAGCGGCCAGCCGTGGCCGGACCCGTCGGTGACCTTGCCGGAGACGGTCCGGGTCGGCACCGGGGTGAGCGCGAGGCTCTTGGTCACCGAGCCGCCGTCGGTGATCTCGACGCCGGAGAAGGTGGCCGTGGTGTAGCCGTAGGCGGCGACCGTGAGGTCGTAGGTGCCGGGGGTCAGGGTCAGCGCATAGGCGCCGTCCGCGCCGGACGTGGCCCGGGAGTCACCCGCAGTGATCTCCGCGCCCGCGACCGGGGCGCCGGTGGCGCTGCTGGTGACGGTGCCGCTCAGGGCGCCGTGCGGACCGTTGCGGAAGGCCTGTACGCCGTTGGGCGTGCCGAGGCCGGTCGGCCCGTCCCAGCCGGCACCCGCGGTGCACAGCTTGGCCGGGGTGCAGGAACCGTTGTCGCCGTCGACGACGTCGTTCAGACCGCTGCCGTCGGCCGCGTAGGGGTAGGCGGCCGGGTAGGAGCCGGCGGTCGGCGTGCCGGCCGCGGCGTACACCCCGGCGATGATCGGTGACGAGGCGCTGGTGCCGCCGTAGACGGCCCACCCGTCGCCGCCGTAGGTCTGGTAGACCGAGACCCCGGTCAACGGGTCGGCGACCGCGGAGACGTCGGAGACCGCGCGCTTGCCGCAGTCGGTGCCGACGTCCTCCTGCCAGGCGGGCCTGGCCTCGTAGACCGAGCAGCCCGAGCCCGGGCCGCCGTAGCTGTTGAACCAGACCGACTCGGTATAGCCGCGAGCGGTGGAGGAGTCCTGCTCCAGGGCGGTGCCGCCCACGGAGGTCACGTACTGGGACGCGGCGGGGTAGGAGACCCCGTAGGCGCTGTCGCCGGAGGAGGCGACCACGGCCACACCCGGGTGGTTGTAGTGGGCGTCGAACTCGGTGGTCTCCGACGGGTCCTCACCACTGCCCGGAGTGCTGGAGTAGCCCGTGCCGTACGAGTTGGAGACGTACTTGGCGCCCTGCGCGACCGCTTGGTCGACGGAGGCTCCCATGTCCTCGAAGCTGGCGGAGTCGGCCTCCACCAGGACGATCTTCGCGTACGGCGCGGCGGCCGAGACCATGTCCAGGTCGAGCGAGATCTCACCGGCCCAGCCGCTGTTGGGCGAGGGGTAGTCGGTGCCGCCCCGCTGGTCGACCTTCTTGAAGCAGCCGTTGTCCGTGGTGCAGGCCGGCAGCCCGTACTGCGCCCGGTAGACCGCGAGGTCCTGCTCGGCGGTCGGGTCGTCGTAGGCATCGACGATGGCGATCGTCTGCCCCGCCCCGCCGTCGGCCGGCAGGTTGTAGGCGCCCTGGAGCGCGGTCGCGCCCCACCCGCTCGGGGTGGCGGCGAGGGGCTGAACGCCCTTCTCGCCCGCCACGTCGGTGCGGCGCAGCGCGAAGCAGCGCACCTGGCCGGGCCCGGGTTCGGCGCAGGAGGCCTCCACGGACGGTTTGGCACTGATGTCAGCGTTCGCGGAAGCCGCCGCGGTCGCCGCCGGGGCGGTGAGACCCAGGACGGCGAGTGCTGAAGCGCCCACCAGGGCGGTCAGCCCTGTCCAGGCGGGTCTGGCGCGTCTGAAAACCGGTCTGGATATGCCGGTGACAGTCAATTGCGTGTCTCCCATGTGATGCACGGGTCGACCACACGCTTTTCAGGTCGACGGCGAATGGTTTTCGCCGGTCACCACTTAGCCGTTATTCGGCAGGCATATGTCAATGAGGCGATCGTTAATTATTTATTTCTCGCGGATCGAAGTGGATCATTTTCGAGCGAATCGAGAGGAAAGAGACGCCCGGTCGATTTCAATGGTCTAGGCATGGGGCTTGTCGTCCTCGGCGCCCCGGGCGCGGGGGCCGGGCGGGCGGCGTGGATCCGGCACCAGGGGGAGCGATGCGCCTCATTTCGGCCCCAGGTGGGGCCCTGGCGGGCGACATCGGGCCCCTCGCGGCCGGCGGCGCCTGGTCGCAAAGCGCTCCGAAGTCGCCAGGGTGAGGGGTGTCGTTCCGGCCACTCGGCGACGGTTCCACCGGTCCGGGCGCGCTGCGAAGGGGCGGCGACCGGCGCACTCGCCTTGGGCGCACGGTTGTGGTGAGCATTTTCGGACATCATCTGTGTATGGGGCACGGGTGCGCCGGATATCTGCTTGCCGAAAATTAATGGAGAATGCGACTCCGCTTCGTGGATTCTGCGGGTCGGTCCACCGTCCGGGCGGAACTGCGCTAAAAGGCGGAAGCGTCGAAAGGTTTATCCGCGGCGGTCCGGTGAAGATACCGGCAGGGCGGCGGCGTCAAACCCGGCTCGGCGGACCTCTGCGCGGGAAGGGGTGCGCCCGGTGCGCGCGAGCCCGGTGCGGGCCGGAACGGCCGCGCCGCGCCCTCCCCGCGGGCCGCGGGCGGCAGGCCTCGGTAGGGGTGGGGCGCCGCTCGCCGTTTAATGGTCTGGACCACTTCGCTGAAGGCGTACGGGCGGCCGTGGTCGGGGGCGGCGCCGCGACGCCGTCGGCAGCTTCGAGTTCCTCCGGACCGGCCGGCGCCCTGGGCGCTGACGGAAACGGCCCCGGCCGGCTGGAGCGGCGCACCGCCGAAGGACTTTCCAGCCCCGGCCGTGACGATCCGCCGTCGGCGCGGCCGGGCGGGGCCGTGGCGACGCCCGCCCCCTCGCGCGGCGCCGGGGCTCCGCCGCTACGCCGAGTCGCGGCGCACGAGCTCCGTGGGCAGGATCACCGCGGCCGGGTCCTCCCCGCCGATCTGCGCCAGCAGCACCCGTACCATCTCGGCGCTGATCCGGTCCCACGGCTGACGGATCGTCGTCAGCGCCGGCCGGGAGGCGAGCGCCGCGGGGGAGTCGTCGAAGCCGCCCACCGCCACGTCCTGCGGCACCCGGCGCCCGGCCTTCTCCAGCGCCGCGAGCACGCCCTGCGCCATCAGGTCGGAGGCGACGAACACCGCGTCCAGGTCCGGGGCCCGCTCCAGCAGCAGCCGGGCCGCCGCCTCGCCGCCGGCCCGGCTGTAGTCGCCCGGCACGATCAGCGCGTCGTCGGCGGGCAGCCCGCGGTCGGCCAGCATCTCGCGGTAGCCCGCGAGCCGCTCCACCCCGCCCGGGGTGTCCAGGGGGCCGCTGACCGTGCCGATCCGGCGGCGCCCCGACTCGTACAGGAAGCGCACCATGTCCCGGGCGCCGTCCCGGTCGTCGGCCGCCACATAGCTGACCTTCGAGCCCTGCCCGAGCGGCTTCCCGCAGGCGACCAGCGGGACCCCTGCCTCGTGCAGCTGGGCGGCGACCGGGTCGCCCGAGTGGCTGGAGACCAGCAGGACCCCGTCCACGTGGCCGGCGATGTACCGCATGTTCCGGCGGCGCTCCGCCTCCGTACCCGCGATCATCAGCAGCAGGGGGATGTCGTGCGCCGCGAGCGCGCTGGTGCAGCCGCGCAGCAGCACATTGAAGTTCGGGTCCTCGAAGAACCGCTCCTGCGGCTCGGTGAGCAGGAAGGCCACCGAGTCGGAGCGCCCCGTGATCAGCGACCTGGCGTGCCGGTTGACCGTGTAACCGGTCTTGCGGATGGCGGAGTTGACCGCGTCCAGCGCGGTCGGGCTGACGTTGTGACCGCCGTTCAGCACCCGGGAGACCGTGCCCCGGGAGACCCCGGCCTCCCGCGCCACGTCATGGATCGTCGGCGGCCGGCGGCGTCCCGTACCGGTCTGTTCTGTGCGGCTCATGGTGCGTGATCTTTCATCAAGTGGCTTCCTGGCGGGGCCCGTCAGGACTTTACGGCCCCGGAGAGCAGGTCGAGGCTCCAGAACCGCTGGATGACCAGGAACAGGGCGATCAGCGGGACGATCGCCAGCAGCGCCCCCGTGATCACCAGCGTATAGAGGGCAGGGGTGGTGGACCCCTGCTGGAGCAGCGTGAACAGCCCCAGCGTGACCGGGAACTTCTCGTCGTCGCCGAGCATGATGTACGGCAGCAGGAAGTTGTTCCAGATCGCGACGAACTGGAAGAGGAAGACGGTCACCAGGCCCGGCAGCATCATCGGCAGCGCGATGGTCCGGAAGATCCGCCACTCGCCACCGCCGTCCATCCGGCCCGCCTCGATCACATCGCCCGGCACGGCGGCCGCCGCGTAGATCCGGGCGAGGTACACCCCGTACGGGGAGAGGATCACCGGCAGCATGACCGACAGGTAGGAGTCGGTCAGGTCGGCCTTCGCCATCAGCAGGTACTGCGGCACGGCCAGGATCACCGGCGGCATCAGCACCCCGGCCAGCAGGATGTTGAAGATGCTCTCCCTGCCGCGGAAGCGGTACACCGCCAGCGCGTACCCCGACACCGCGGAGACACCGGTGGACAGCAGTGCCCCGACGCCGGCGTAGAGGGCCGAGTTGGCCATCCACTTCCAGTACACGCCGTCCCGGTACGCCGAGAGGTCGGCGACGTTGTCCGCGAAGCCGGAGCCGGGCAGGAAGGTGAAGGTGGAGAACAGCTCGCTGCCGGACTTGGTCGAGGCGACCAGGATCCAGGCGACGGGCAAAAGACAGTAGAGGGCGCCGAGCAGCAGGGCGGCGGTGGGCACGAGGGCGAACCGGCGGGGGGCCGCGGGCAGGCGCCTCAGGTGCGGCGTGGTCACTGGGATGCTCCCTGCTTCGTACGGGAGTTGGCCGCCTTGAGGAAGCCGAAGGACAGGGCCAGGGTGACGACGGCGATGATGACCGCCTGGGCGGCCGCCGTGTAGATGTCATTGTTGACGAAGGCGTCCTGGTAGACCTTCATCAGCGGACTCCACGTGGTGGACAGGGAGTTGGTGAGCGGCTTCAGCGTCGTCGGCTCGTTGAAGACCTGGAGCGTCGCGATGATCGAGAAGAAGAAGGTGAGCACCAGGGACGGCGCCACCATCGGGACCTTGATCCGGAGCGCGATCTGCCACTGCGAGCAGCCGTCGAGCCGGGCCGCCTCGAAGATCTCGGCGGGGATCGCCCGCAGCGAGGTGTAGATCACGATCATGTTGAAGCCGGTGCCGCCCCAGACCGCGATGTTGGCCAGGGCGAGGTAGAGCGGCCCGCCGTCGAGCAGATCGGGCTGCGGCAGCCCCGCCTTGTCCAGCAGGAAGTAGAACGGACTGACGTCGGGCAGGTAGAGGAAGCCCCACATCAGGGCGGCGACGACGCCCGGGATCGCGTACGGGAGGAAGATCGCCAGCCGGGTGAAGCCGCGCAGCCGGAGCCGTTCGGTGTCCAGGAGCAGGGCGAAGAGCAGCGCGAGGCCCAGCATCACCGGCACGACGATCGCGCCGTAGCCGAGGATGCGCAGCGCGCCGTGGAGCAGCTCGGAGTCGGAGAGCGCGTCGGTGTAGTTGGCGAACCCGGCCCAGATCTCCTGACGGGCGCCCTTGCCGAGGCCGAGGCCGCTGACCTCGGTACGGCGGAAGCTGAGGTAGAGCGCGTAGCCGATGGGCAGGGCGAAGAAGAGCAGGAACAGCACGGTGGCGGGGATCAGGAAGGCGTACGGGGCGCTCTTGACCCCGTACGGCTTCCGGCGGCGTGCGCGTGTCACTCGGAGACTCCGAAGCCCTGCTTCTTCAGGTCGGCGACGGTGGCGTCCTGCATCGCGGTGAGGGCGGGCGCGAAGTCCGACTTGTTCTTGGCGGCCTCGGCGAAGTTGTCCTTGAAGGCGGTGTACGCGACGTTCACGTTCGGGCCCCAGGCGGCCGGGGCGGTGCCCCGGGCGATCTTCGCGGCCTCGGTGTAGAAGTCCGGCTGGTTGGCGAAGTAGGCCGGCGGCTTCGCGAGTGCGCCACCGGTCTGGGCCGCCGTGGCGGCGGGGTAGACGCCGCTCTCCTTCACGAGCGCGGCGAGCGCGGCGGAGTCGGTGTTCAGCCACTTCGCGAAGGTGGCCGCGGCCTCCTTGTGCTTCGAGTCGTTGGTGACCGCCGTGGAGGAGCCGCCCCAGCTGCCGGTGGCGCTCTCGCCCGCCTTCCACTGGGGGAGCGGGGCCATGGCCCACTTGCCCGCGGTGTCGGGGGCGGCGGTGGTCAGCGTGCCGGGCGCCCAGACCGCGCTGACCCAGGCGATCTGCTTGCCGGTGTCGAGCGCCTTGTTCCAGGCCGGGGTGTACATCGGCTGGTTGTCGATGGCGCCCTCCTTGACCAGTCCGCCCCAGAAACTCGCGACCTTCCGCGTGGCCGGGTCGTCGATCGCGACCTTCCACGTGTCGCCGGAGGTGGTCCACCACTGGGCGCCGGCCTGCTGGGCGAGGCCCGCGAAGAGGCCGGAGTCGTTGGAGGAGAAGGTGGTGAGGTCCTTGTCCGGCGCCTTCTTCTTCAGCGCCCGGGCGGTCCCGGCGAACTCTTCCCAGGTCGTGGGCACGGACAGGCCGTACTGCTTGAACAGGTCCTGGCGGTAGTAGAACATCAGCGGGCCCGAGTCCTGCGGCAGCGCGTACAGGGCGTCCGAGCCCAGCGTCGCCTGCTGCCAGACTCCGTCGGCGAACTCGCCCTTGGCGTCGCCCGCCTCCTTGGATATGTCGGCCAGCACGTCGTTGGAGACCAGGGTGGGGAGCGCCTGGTACTCGGCCTGCACCAGGTCGGGGGCCTTGTGCGCCTTCGCCGCGGTGATGATCTTGGTGACCAGGTCGTCGCCCGACGCCTGCTTCTTCACCGTGACCGTGATCCCGGCCTTCTTGCCCTCGCCCTTGTTCCAGATGTCCGCGACCTTGTCCAGGCCGGGGGCCCAGGCCCAGTAGGTGAGCGATACGGGGCCGGAGGCGGCCGGGCCGTCGCCGCTGCCGTCGTCCGACGAGCCGCAGCCCGTGAGCAGGGCGGTGGCGGCGAGCACGGCGGCCGTGGACGCCGCGACGATGCGGTACTTCATGGATGTCTCCCCTGACGAGAAGCGAGGGTGCAGCGCTGAAGTGCGCTGTGAGCGTTCACAGTAGAGAAACGAAACCGACACTTGTCAATGGTTGATGCTGTGCGGTTATGTTGGCTCTGCGCCGCCGAGAGGGTGTGTGCACGTTCCCAGAAGTTGTACCAAAGAGCCCAGGAGACGCCCATGCCGCACACCCCTCGCGCGACTGCCCCGCAGGGTCTGCACCAGCTGGCCTTCGGCGGCGACTACAACCCCGAGCAGTGGCCGGAGGAGGTCTGGCACGAGGACATGCGCCTCATGCGGGAGGCCGGCGTCACCATGGTCAGCGTCGGCATCTTCTCCTGGGCGCTGCTGGAGCCCGAGCCGGGCCGTTACGACTTCGGCTGGCTCGACCGGCTCCTGGACCTGCTGCACGTCAACGGCATCCGCGCCGACCTCGGCACCCCCACCGTCGCCCCGCCCGCCTGGTTCTACCGCGCGCACCCCGAGGCCCTGCCGGTGAGCAGGGAGGGCGTCCGCTACGCCTTCGGATCACGCGGCGCGATCTGCCACAGCAACGCCGACTACCGGGCCGCCGCGGCGAACATCACCGAACAGCTCGCCCGCCGGTACGGCGGCCACCCGGCCCTCGCCCTGTGGCACGTCCACAACGAGTACGGCGTCCCCGTCAGCGCCTGCTACTGCGAGAGCTGCGCCGCCCACTTCCGCCGCTGGCTCACCGCCCGCCACGGAGACGTCGAGGCCGTCAACGCGGCCTGGGGCACCGCCTTCTGGGGCCAGCGCTACCGCGGTCTCGACGAGATCGACCCGCCCCGCACCACCCCCACCGTCGGCAATCCGTCGCAGCAGCTCGACTACGCCCGCTTCGCCGACGCGACCATGCGCGAGAACTTCTGCGCCGAACGCGACATCCTGCACCGGCTCGCCCCCGGCATCCCCGTCACCACCAACTTCATGACCGCCCTCAGCCAGTGCGACTCGGTGGACTACTGGGCCTGGGGGCGCGAGGTCGACCTCGTCACCAACGACCACTACCTGATCACCGACGGCCGCCGCACCCACGTCAACCTGGCCATGGCCGCCGACCTCACCCGCTCGGTCGCGGGCGGCTCCCCCTGGCTGCTCCTGGAACACTCCGCCGGCGGCGTCAACTGGCAGCCCCGCAACCCCGCGAAGCGCCCCGGCGAGATGGCCCGCAACAGCCTCGCCCATGTCGCCCGCGGCTCCGACGGCGCGATGTTCTTCCAGTGGCGGCAGTCCCTGCGGGGCGCGGAGAAGTTCCACTCGGCGATGCTCCCGCACGCCGGAACGGACTCCCGCATCTGGCGCGAGGTCACCCGCCTCGGCGCCGACCTCGGCCTGCTGAACGACATCCGGTCCACCCGGACCGTCGCCGACGCGGCCATGGTCTGGGACTGGCAGTCCTGGTGGGCGCAGTCCCTGGAGTGGCGCCCGAGCCAGGACCACGACGCCCGCGAGCGGGCCGACACCTTCTACGCCTCGCTCTTCGACCGGCACCTCACCGTCGACTTCGCCCACCCCGACGCCGACCTGTCCGGCTATCCGCTGGTCGTGGTCCCGGCCCTCTACCTCGCCACCGAGGAGACCGGCCGCAACCTCCGCCGCTACGTGGAGGGCGGCGGCACACTCGTCGTCTCGTACTTCTCCGGCATCGTCGACGCCGACGACGCCGTGCACCCCGGGCCGTACCCGGGCGCGCTCAGGGACGTCCTGGGCCTGACGGTCGAGGAGTTCTCCCCGCTCGCCGAGGGCGGCACCGTCCGCCTGATCACCCCCGAGGGCGCCCCCGAGGGCCCCGAGCTGACCGGTGACCTCTGGTCGGACGTGGTGATCCCGCGCGGCGCCGAGACCATGTGGTCCTACGCCGACGGCATCCCGGCGGGCCGGCCCGCCGTCACCCGCCACCGCCTCGGTGAGGGCGCCGCCTGGTACGTCTCCACCCGGCTCACCGGCGCCGGCCTGGACGCCGTGCTCGACCGGGCCTGCGAGGACGCCCGCATCGCACCCCGCACCGGCCTCCCGTACGACGTCGAGGTGGTCACCCGCACCGGCGACAGCGGCACGTACCTCTTCGTCATCAACCACACCGGGGGCGACGCGAAGGTGCCGCTCGACGCCCCCGGCACCGAACTCCTCACCCGGGAACCGGCCACGGGCCACCTCGCCGTCCCGGCGGGCGCCGTCCGGGTGGTCCGCCTCGACGGCTGAGGACGCACGACCCCGCTTCCCCACGCACTTCCCGCGCAACGGTCGAAGGGACATCGACGATGTACGGAACGACGCACGGCAAGAAGAGAGCGGCGGTGCTGGCGGCCTCGCTCTCCGGCATCCTGCTGGCCGCACTGCCCGCACACGCGGCCACGACCGCCACCACCCCCGTCAACACCGGTTTCGAGTCCGGCGGCTCCGGCTGGTCGACCTACTCGGCCGGCGGGCAGAACGCCGCCTCCTTCACCGAAGCGGGCGGCCACAGCGGCAGCACCCGGCTCAGTCACTGGTCCGCCTCCGCCTACACCGTGGAGACGTACCAGCACCTCACCGGGCTCGCCGGTGGCACGTACACCCTGAGCGCCTGGGTCCGCTCAGGGGGCGGGCAGAACTCCGCCTACATCGCCCTGCGCGACTGCGGCGGCGCCGAACAGCGCACCGACCTGCAGCCCACCGCGAACGGCGCCTGGATCCGCCTCGTCACCTCGGTCAAGGTCACCGGAGGTTCCTGCACGATCAGCCTGAACTCGGACGCCCACGCGGGGGAGTGGGCCAACTTCGACGACATCACCTTCGGCAAGGGGTCCACCGGCATCAGCGTGAAGGGCGGCGACCTCTCCACCCTCCCGAAGAACGAGGCGCACGGCGCCGTCTACCGCGGTGCGAGCGGGAACACCGGGGACGCCATGGGCCTGCTGAAGTCCGCCGGGATGAACTACGTCCGCCTCAAGGTGTGGGTGAACCCGGCCGACGGCTACAACGACAAGGCGCACGTCCTGGCCATGGCCAAGCGCGCCAAGGCGCTCGGGATGAAGATCCTCGTCGACTTCCACTACTCCGACGCCTGGGCCGACCCGGGCAAGCAGAACAAGCCCGCCGCCTGGGCCGGCCACGGCTACGCCCAGCTGAAGAAGGACGTCTACGACCACACGTACGACGTGCTCGACGCGCTGAAGGCCCAGGGCACCACCGCCGACATGGTCCAGACGGGCAACGAGATCAACGGCGGAATGCTCCGGCCCGAAGGGTCCACCGACAACTGGACCCAGCTCGCCGGTCTCCTCACCTCCGGCGCGAACGCGGCGAAAGCCGTCTCGTCCGGCACGAAGGTGGCCCTGCACCTCGCCAAGGGCGGCGACAACGCGGGCACCCGCTGGTGGTTCGACAACGCGGTGGCGCAGAAGGTGCCGTTCGACGTCATCGCCCTCTCGTACTACGGGTACTGGCACGGATCGCTCTCCGATCTCCAGACCAACCTCGACGACGCCGCCTCCCGCTACGGAAAGCCGGTGATGATCGCCGAGACCGCCTACGCCCACACCCTGGCCGACGCCGACGGCCTGGAGAACAACATCGCCACCGCGGACCAGCTCGTCCCCGGCTACCCGGCCACCCCCGGCCGGCCAGGCGGCCAACCTCCGCGACGTGATGAACGTCGTCGAGGCCGTCCCCGGCGGCCGGGGACTGGGCGTCGTCTACTGGGAGCCTGCCTGGACCGCCGTCAGCGGCAGCGGCTGGGACCCGGCCGACCCCGCGTCCGGCAACGCCTGGGAGAACCAGGCGCTGTTCGGGTACGACACGAAGCTGCTGCCGGCGGCGAAGTGGTTCTCCCACCGCTGACGGCTACAGCGGGGCGCCGTGCCACTTCCACGAGGTGACCCGCTCCCGGCCCGGCAGATCCGCGCGGCCGGTGGACCAGAGCAGGACGGTCCACCGGTCCTCGTCGTCCGGGGCGCCGGGGAAGAGCCGGGCCAGCACCCGGTCGCACAGATCCCGGGGCGGGGCCCAGGAGAGCGACAGACCGGCAGCGACGTCGTACGTGTGCACGAGGGTCTCCACGATGCCCATCGCGGCGAAGCCCTCCGGGTCGGAGACGCCGTAGGAGTGGAAGGAGCGGACATCGGGCGAGGCCGTCCGCACCATCGCGGCCAGGAGGGCGCCGCTCGCCTCCAAGGTCTGCAGCAGTCCGGTGGTTCCCGCCTCCGGGTCCGCGAAGATCGCGTTCCAGGGGCCGCCCTCGCGGTCCGGAGCCCAGCGATAGGGCACCTCGCTCTCCAACGAGGGCTTGCGCGGCCCGAGTTGAACGGCATACGCGAAGAGGTCGTCGCTCAGGTGCTCCACGGTCTCCCAGCAGTCCCAGGTGAGCGTCCCCGCGGGTACGTGCCAGTCCCCGGCCGGCGACTCCTGGAGCGTGTCCACCGCCAGCCGCACCGCGGCCGTCACGTCGTCCGCCGTGACCGGCAGCCTCGTCCCGGTCAGCCGCGCGCGCTCACGCGCACCGCACTCCACGCAGAACTCGTTGCCCTCCGGATCGGCCAGGGTCACCCACCCCCGCCCGTTCGGCCTGCGGTGGTCACCGACGAGGGTGGCGCCGAGGGCCAGCAGCCGCTCGACCTCCTCGTCCCGGGTGCGGTCGGGCTGGACGTCGAGGTGGACGCGGTTCTTGGTGCTCTTCGGCTCGGGCACGGTGACGAACAGCAGGGCGGCGCCGGGCGTCTCGACGAGGGCCTCGGGGTCTCCGGGGAAGTCGTCGTCGGCGAGGGACGCGCCCAGCACCTCGGCCCAGAACGTGGCGAGTTGGTAGGCGTCGGCACAGTCGACGGTGATGTGGTGTACGTGTGAGGTCATGCGGTCACTGTCTCCGCTGACCCGTCCGCAGTCCAACGAGTTGAGACGCCAGGCCTCATCCGCGTCGGTCCGGAACCCGTTGCGCACCCGCTCGGATGCCGCCCGCTGACGGTCCCGGGCGCACGTGCTGGGAGACCGGCCCGATATCGGCCGGGAGCCGGTCCGCAGCCCGTGCCTCGGTCATTCCCTCTCCTCCCGGGTGTACAGCCGCCGCTTCCTCCCCTCCTTCTCCGGGCCCCAGTAGTCGGCGTATTCCTTGTCGTCGACCCTGCCGGAAACCCGGAAGATGCCGACGCCGGAACTGGGATCCTTCACCTCGAGGGAGCGTTGACTGCCCTTTTTGTCAATGTAATCCACCTTCAGGTGGTATTCGACATACTCTTTGCCCAGGAGTTTCGCCTCCACGGCCATGACGAAACCCTCTCCCGCCTTGAGGACCTGTGACTGACGGGTGAAGTAGGGCTTTCCGTTCTGGGTGAATCTGGGGTACCGGTTGTCCAGGTTCAACTGGACCGGAACCGTGTCCGAGGCGACACCGCCCAGGGGTTCGATCATCGTGGTGCGGATCGCCTCGGAGCGGCGGGTGATCACGGGGACGATGTCCACCACCCGGACCGGGGAGGCCGATACGTTGGTGACAGCGACCTTGTACGCGGTTGTCGTGGTCGAGGTGGCCTTGATCTTCCGGAGCAGGTGGTCCCAGGCCTCCGGCGTCGTCGCTCCATTGATCAGCACGGCTCTGTCCGCGGCGCTGGTCACGCGCTGCTCCGAAACCAGGAAGGTGCCGCCCTCTTCCGGTATGACCACCACCTTGACCGGTACCGCAGGCTCCGTGTGGGGCGCTGCCGAAGCCGCCGGCTTCTTCTCGTCCGACAGCACGTCGACGACGAATCCCTGAATCGACGAGCCCAGGCCCGTGATGAAGCTGACGATCACGGCGGACACGCCGGCCAGAACCGATGCGGCGATCACCGTACGTGCCGAGTTCCGGTCGGGGTCCGGCCTTCCCGCGGTTCGCCTTCGTTCGGACACCCGCCGCAGGCGGTCACGCTGATCGGTCCGTCGCACCATGCTGCCCCCGCCTCCGGAAAAGTGTTGATCCTAACGCGGTGCACGACGGCGGCGCCTGGATTTGTGGAGGGGGAGCGCGCGGCGAAGGGGCGGGACACAGGGATGTGTCCCGCCCCGACCAGCCTTCCTGCGGGCCTACTTCACCGGCGTGAAGTCACGCGCCCCGATGAACTCCGGGCGCCGGATCGGCGCCGCGAAGGGCTCCTGGGCCGTGTTCTCCACGCTGTTGAACACGATGAAGACGTTGCTGCGCGGGTACGGGGTGATGTTGTCGCCCGAGCCGTGCATCGCGTTGCAGTCGAACCAGGTCGCCGAACCGGCCTTGCCCGTGAAGAGCTTGATGCCGTGCCGGTCGGCCATCTTCGTCAGCGCCTCGTCGGACGGGGTGCCGGCGTCCTGCATCTGCAGGGACTTCTTGTAGTTGTCCTTCGGCGTCTCGCCCGCACAGCCGAGGAACGACTTGTGCGAACCGGGCATGATCATCAGCCCGCCGTTGGTGTCGTAGTTCTCGGTCAGCGCGATCGACACGGACACGGCCCGCATGTTCGGCAGACCGTCCTCGGCGTGCCAGGTCTCGAAGTCCGAGTGCCAGTAGAAGCCCGAGGCGCCGAAACCGGGCTTGACGTTGATCCGCGACTGGTGGACGTACACGTCCGAGCCGAGGATCTGCCGGGCCCGGCCCACCACGCGCTCGTCGCTGACGAGCCGGGCGAAGACCTCGCTGATGCGGTGGACCTCGAAGACCGACCGTACGGAGTCCGACTTCGGCTCGATGATCGAGCGCTCGTCGGCCCGCACCACCGGATCGGCGATCAGCCGCTCCAGCTCGGCGTGGTAGCCGGCCACCTCGTCCGGGGTGATGAGCTGGTCGACGGTGAGGAAGCCGTCGCGCTCGAAGCCCTGGAGCTCCTTTGCGGAGACCGGACCCGGCGCGCCCGGCGCGGACCAGATGACCGGGTCCTGGCGGGGAGTGGTCATCTCGGCGGCGCCGCGCGAGGGGTACAGATCGGCACGTACGTCAGTGGTCATGGGCATTCAGCCCTCCTCGGTCAGCAGCGGGTAGACACCGTTCTCGTCGTGCTCCTCCCGTCCGGTGACGGGAGGGTTGAAGACACAGATACAGCGGAAGTCCGTCTTCGGGCGCATGGTGTGGTGCTCATGGCCGTTGAGCAGGTACATCGTGCCGGGAGTGATCCAGTGCTTCTCACCGGTCTCGTCATCGGTGAGCTCGGCCTCACCCTCGACGCACAGGACCGCCTCGATGTGGTTGGCGTACCACATGGACGTCTCGGTGCCGGCGTACATCGTGGTCTCGTGGAGCGAGAAGCCCACCTTCTCCTGGGCGAGCACGATGCGCTTGCTCTCCCAGGTGCCGGAGGCGGCCTTCACATGCCGGTCGGTGTTCTCGATGTCACTGAACGATCGGACGATCACGGGGGGTCGGTGCCTTTCTCTCTACGGTGTTTCTCATCGGGCCCGCCCGGGGCGGGCCCGGGTCAGGCGGTCTCGCGGACGCAGCGGGCCAGCGTGCGCAGGCCCTCGTCCAGTTCCTCGGGGGAGATGGTCAGCGGCGGCAGCAGCTTCACGACCTCGCTCTGCGGGCCGGAGGTCTCCAGCAGCAGCCCCAGCTCGAACGCGCGGGCACAGACGGCGGACGCACGCGTCGGGTCGTCGAACTCCAGGCCCCACACCAGTCCGCGCCCGCGGAACCGCGCGCTGTCGTGCTCACCGCAGACCGCAAGCAGCGCCTGCTCGATCTGCTGGCCGCGGGCCAGCGTCTGCTTCTCCATCTGGCCGTCGGCCCAGTAGGCGTCGAGCGCCGCGGCCGCGGTGACGAACGCCGGGTTGTTGCCGCGGAAGGTGCCGTTGTGCTCGCCCGGCTCCCAGACGTCCAGCTCGGGCTTGAACAGGCAGAGGGCCATGGGCAGTCCGTAGCCGCTGATGGACTTCGACAGCGTCACGATGTCCGGGGTGATGCCGGCCTCCTCGAAGGAGAAGAAGCCGCCGGTCCGGCCGCAGCCCATCTGGATGTCGTCGACGATGAGCAGCATGTCCTGGCGGTGGCACAGCTCCTGGAGCGCGCGCAGCCACTCGGCGCGGGCGACGTTGATGCCGCCCTCGCCCTGCACGGTCTCCACGATCACCGCGGCGGGCTTGTTGAGCCCGGAGCCCTGGTCCTCCAGGAGCCGTTCGAACCAGAGGAAGTCGGGGACCTGGCCGTCGAAGTAGTTGTCGAACGGCATCGGCGTGCCGTGCACCAGCGGGATGCCGGCCCCGGCCCGCTTGAAGGCGTTGCCGGTGACGGCGAGTGAGCCGAGGGACATGCCGTGGAAGGCGTTGGTGAACGAGACCACGGACTCGCGGCCCTTGACCTTGCGGGCCAGTTTCAGCGCGGACTCGACCGCGTTGGTGCCGGTCGGGCCGGGGAACATCACCTTGTACGGCAGGTCGCGGGGCCGCAGGATCACGTCCCGGAACGTCTCCAGGAAGGCCCGTTTGGCGGTGGTCGCCATGTCGAGGCCGTGCGTGATGCCGTCGCGCTCGATGTAGTCGATCAGCGCGCGCTTCAGCACCGGGTTGTTGTGGCCGTAGTTGAGCGAACCGGCTCCGGCGAAGAAGTCGAGGTAGGAGTGGCCGTCCTCGTCGGTCAGCCGGCTGCCCTGCGCGCGGTCGAAGACGGCCGGCCAGCCGCGGCAGTAGCTCCGCACCTCGGACTCCAGCGTCTCGAAGACGCTCAGGTCCGGGGGAGTCATGCCGTAGGTCTGCCGGTTGAGAGCGGAGGGGGTCATGGTCACAGCGGGTCTCCTGCGTGAGGGGGGTGTGACGGGCGGCGGTGAAGGTGACTGCGACGGGCGGCGCCCGCCGGAAGAGGTACCTGCTCAGGCGTGGAACGGGCCGATGCTGTAGAGCACTTCCGGCAGGTGAGCGCCGTCGGGGAACAGGCCGCCGTCGAAGAGCACCTCACGCTCCAGGCCCACGTCGTGGCGCTGCGCGTAGGAGGTGAACAGGCGGTCCGATGCCTTGTTGTCCGGGGTGACGGTCGTCTCGACCGAGGCGAGGCCCTGCTCAGCCGCGACGCGCGCGGTCAGGGCGTCCAGGAGCTTCCCCGCCAGGCCGGTACCGCGGTGGCCCCGGTCGACGGCCACCTGCCAGACGACGAGCGTCTCGGGGCGGTCGGGCCTGATGTACCCCGTCACGAAGGCGACCGGGGAGCCGGTCTCGTCGCGGGCGACCACGGAGGTCGCCGCGAAGTCACGGCACCACAGCAGGTAGCTGTACGAGGAGTTGAGGTCCAGGACCTCGGAGTCGCGGGCTATGCGCCAGATCGCGGCTCCGTCCTCCACTCGCGGGGTGTCGATGGTGATGAATTCGCTTCGGGCACGGGCAAAATCTGCTGGTGCGGCGGTCATGCGAATTGAATTTACCCAGCAAATTTCTAAATTGCATCGGCCCAGAGGGTTGGGCGGTGCGATGTGTTGTGTTATCACGCGTGCGGGTGCACCGGCGCGAAACCGTTGCGCTTTCTTCCGATTTGAGGGGTATTTTTCCGGCATAACGCCGCCTGTGTGGAGTCGGTCACAAGGGCGTAACTCTCTCAAGACGCAACCGAATTGTGGAGATCGAGCACCCGGAAAACTGGGGTGTTTAGCCTGCGGTAAAGCGGGCAGAAGAATGCGGGGAGCTGCCCCGGATAAGGCGGCTCCCCGCATAAGTGGATGACATCGGAATTCAGGCGGTGGCCCAGGTTTCCGAAACGGCTTTACGGGCAGCCTCCAGGTCGACCTGCCGGCCGGTGTCGGCCAGCGCCGCACCCAGAGCCGCGAGCGAGGAGAGCACCGCGCCCCGCGTCGCGTCCACCCCGTAGTGATTGACCCGGATCATCTCCTTGGACAGCGCCCCGCCCCCCGCGATCAGCGGCAGCGACGGGTCGGCAGCGAGGGCCTGGGCCACCAGGCCCGCGGCGTCCACACCCTCCGGCGCGCGCAGGGTGGTCGCCACCGGCGCCGCGTCCCGGGCCTCGTGCACATACGGGGCCAGACCGCCGCCCAGCGCCACCGCACCGGCCCGGGTGGCCGCGGCGGCGGCCGCGTGACGGGCCATCAGCGCGTCCAGGCCCTCCGTCTCGATCCGCTCCACGCAGGCCTCCAGGGCCAGCATCTCCAGCTGGGCCGGGGCGTGCGGCAGGGCCTTGCGGCCGACGTCGATCCAGCGCTCCTTCCAGTCCAGCAGGGAGAGGTAGGAACGGCGCGGCGCCCGCGGGTTGGCGGCCATCCGCTCCCAGGCGCGTGCGCTGACCGACACCGCGGACACCCCGGCCGGACCGCCCATCGCCTTCTGCGCCCCGATCACGCACAGGTCCACGCCCCACGCGTCCGGCAGCAGCGGCTCGGCGCCCACGGAGGCGACGGCGTCCAGCATGAACAGCGCCCCGTGCGCCCGGACGGCCTCACCGATCTCCGCGACCGGGTTGGTGTTGCCGGTGGCCGCCTCGGCGTGCACCAGGGACACGAAGTCGATCTCCGGGTGCGCGGCCAGCGCCTCGGCGACCTGGCCGGCGGTGACGGCCGTGTGGAAGGGCACCACCAGGTCGACGACCTCGGCGCCGCAGTCGCGCAGCCAGTTGCCGAACGTCTGTCCGTACGGCCCCGTGACCACGTTCAGCGCCGTCGAACCGGGACGGGCGCCGCCCCTGATGCAGCCTTCGAGGGGGAGGAGCGCCTCGCCCTGCATGATGACGACGTCCTGCTCGGTGGCGAGGAGACCGGCCACGCGCCGCTCGATCGCCGCGAAATGCGCGGCCGTGAGCGGGGTCAGGTCGAGGAAGGGGTGCGTCACGGTGGTGCTCTCTTCGGGATCGGATCGGTGTGCGGCCCGGCCTGGGGACCAGGCCTGGACCGAGGGTACCGAGCCCCTGACGGAGAGCCCGGGCCCGGCCGCCGGAACGTGCCGGACGGGGCGCGGCGCCCGGCCCGGTGCCTCGTACAGTGCTGTCCATGAGCGATCACGAGGCGCCGCGGGTGCTGCAGGTGAAGGGGCGGGTGCTCGTCGGACCCGAGGAGGTGAGGGACGAGCTCTGGGCGGTCGACGGACGCGTCTCGTACGAGCGGCCCGCCGGTGCGGACGACGCGGTCGTCGTCACCGGCTGGGCCCTGCCGGGACTGGTCGACGCCCACTGCCACGTCGGACTCGACCACCACGGTGCCGTCGACGCGGCGACCACCGAGAAGCAGGCCCTCGACGACCGGGAGGCCGGCGCGCTGCTCCTGCGCGACGCGGGCTCGCCCGCCGACACCCGGTGGATCGACGACCGCGAGGACCTCCCCAAGATCATCAGGGCCGGCCGCCACATCGCCAGGACCCGGCGTTACACCCGCAACTACGCCCACGAGATCGAGCCGGACGAACTGGTGGCGTACGTCGCGCGCGAGGCACGGCGCGGGGACGGCTGGGTGAAGCTCGTCGGCGACTGGATCGACCGCGAGGTGGGCGACCTGACCGCCTGCTGGCCGCGCGCGGAGGTGGGGGCGGCCATCGCCGAGGCGCACCGGCTGGGCGCCCGCGTCACCGCGCACTGCTTCGCCGAGGACTCGCTGCGCGATCTCGTCGAGGCCGGCATCGACTGTATCGAGCACGCGACGGGGCTGACCGAGGAGACCATCCCGCTCTTCGCCGAGCGCGGGGTCGCGATCGTCCCCACCCTGGTCAACATCGCCACGTTCCCCTCGCTCGCGCTGGGCGGGGAGGCGAAGTACCCCCGCTGGTCCGCCCATATGCGCCGGCTGCACGAGCGCCGCTACGACACGGTGCGCGCCGCGTACGACGCCGGAGTGCCGGTGTTCGTGGGCACCGACGCCGGCGGGGTGCTCGCCCACGGCCTGGTGGCCGACGAGGTCGCGGAACTCGTCAAGGCGGGCATCCCGGCCCTGGAGGCGCTGTCGGCGACGACATGGGGTGCCCGCGCCTGGCTCGGCAGGCCGGGTCTCGAGGAAGGCGCCCCCGCCGACCTGGTGGTGTACGACGAGGACCCGCGGGCGGACGTGCGCGTGCTGGCGGCCCCGCGCCGGATCGTCCTGAACGGGCGGGTGATCGGCTGACCCGGGTGCCCCGGGCACGGACGCGCGCCCGGGACGCGCGGGGTTGACCGGCAGTTACCCGGAGCGCTCCGGCTCGTTGAATCACTTCCCCGCACTTCCCTGGAAGGGTCGTCCGGGCCGTCCGCGCTCGGTGAAACGGGTGAACTCAAGGAACGCACGTGCCGGAATAATCGAATACAGACGCGAAAACCCCCCTTTGGGGTGAACTCACCTCAGGTATCTGCCAGTTCACCCTCTGTGCGTAAAGATTCACGGAGTCGAGGCCACCGGTGCCCGCGATGTCCCCCATTGGACGGCGCCGGTGGCTCCATGTCTCTTGTGGGGGTTCCACCATCTTGAACAGCAACACCTTCCGCCTCGCCGCCCTGGCGGTCGCCGCCGCTCCCGTCGCCCTGCTGGTCGCCGTCCCGGCACAGACCGCCACCGCGGCCACTGCCGCGACCACCACCCCGACCACCGGCGACGGGAAGGCGAGCGCGGTCGTGCTCCGTACCGCACTCGACGTCTCGCTCCTGAACAAGGCGATCGATGTGCCGCTCAAGGCCACGCTCAACGAGGTGCGGGCCCCGCGCAGCGCCGAGGAGACCGCGCTCACCGTGAAGCTCGACGGGGTGGACCACGGAAGGCCGGTCGACGTGCTGCGGGCCGATGTGGCCACGGCGAAGGCGACCGTGAACAGGCACCGGGCCGAGGGCTACAGCAACGTGGTGAAGGCCCGGTTGCACCTGCCCGGCCTGCGGGTGCTCTCGCTGGTCGAGGTCGAGCAGGTCACCTCCAAGGCGGTCTGCGAGGCCGGCCGCAAGCCGGTCGCCGAGTCGAACGTGCTGGGGCATGTGAAGGTCCTCGGCCAGCGCGTCACCCTGACCGCCGGAGGCACCACGAAGATCGCGGTGAAGGGGGTCGGCGCGGTGACGCTCGACCTGTCGAAGACGAGCACCACCTCGCGCACCGCGGCCGCGGTGGCGCTCCGGCTGAAGGTGTCGGTCAACCCGCTCGACCTGAACGTCGCCGACGTGAAGGGCGAGGTCACGCTCGCCGAGGCCACCTGCGAGACGCCGAAGGGGGGCGGCACGGGCGGCGGTGACAACGGAGGCGGCCACAACGGCGGCGGTGACAACGGAGGCGGCCACAACGGTGGGGGAGACAACGGGGGTGGCCACAACGGTGGCGGAGACAACGGCGGTGGTGACAACGGGGGTTCGACCGACGGCGGGGCCGGTGACGGCGGGTCCACCGACGGGGGTTCGAGCGACGGCGGGTCCACCGAGGGTGGTTCGAACGGCGGCGGGTCCACCGGCGGCGGATCCGGCACCGCGGGTTCCACGGCCGGTGACACCGGCGGTGACGGCGGCGACGTGAAGCCCCAGACCGGTACAGGTCACGCGCCCCAGGCCTCCGACGCCGATCTCGCCGAGACGGGCAGCAGCTCCACCACGCCGTACATCGCGGGCGGAGCCGCCCTGCTGCTGGCGGCCGGCGCCGGTGCGACGGTCGTGGCCCGGCGTCGCGTGCGGGACTGACCCGGGGGGCGAGCACCGGAGCCCGAGGGGGACGGCCGGGGGGCCGTAGGGGAAGAAGGGGGGATGGGGGTCGGTGCTCCGAGAACGGAGCACCGCCCCCCGCCAAGTCCCGTGAGACAGCGGTCAGCGGGTCACCGGGTCAGCGGCCGTCCGCGGCCGCAGGTCGCCGGCCGCGCCCGCCCCGGCCCCTCACCGGCTGACGGTGGACAGTGCCTGGAGGGCCTGGTCGAACGCCTGCAGGAAGCGATTGGTCGTCGCGCGGTCCCGCACCGCCAGCCGCAGCCACTCGTCGCCGAGCCCCGGAAACGTATCGCCACGCCGGGCGGCGAAGCCCAGCATCCGCAGCCGCTCGCGTATCTCGGCGGCCCGCTCCAGCCGGACCAGCACGAACGGCCCCTGCGCCGGTTCCACCACCCGTATCTCGGTGAACTCCCGCAGGCCCGCCACCAGATGGCATCGGTCCACCGCGATCCGGTCCGCCGCCGCGGCCGCCTCGGCCAGCGCCCGCCGCTCCACACACGCCTCGGCCGCCGCCAGCGCCGGGGACGACACCGGCCACAACGGCTGCGCCTCCTCCAGCGCACGGATGATCTCCGGCGCAGCCGCCACGTAACCGATCCGCAGCCCGGCGAGCCCCCACGTCTTGGTGAGGCTGCGCACGACCACGAGCCCCGGGACGTCCGTACGGCCGCACAGCGCCTCGCGCTCGCCCGGCACCGCGTCCATGAACGCCTCGTCGACCACCAGCGTCCGCCCGGGACGGGCCAGCCGCTCCAGCACGGCCGCGGGATGCAGCACGGACGTCGGGTTGGTCGGATTGCCGACCACCACCAGGTCCGCGTCGGCCGGCACGTCCGCCGGATCCAGCCGGAACCCCTGGCCGGCCCGCAGCAGTACCCGTTCCACCTCGTGCCCGGCCGCGCGCAGCGCCGCCTCCGGCTCGGTGAACTGCGGGTGGACCACCACCGGCCGCCGGGCCGGCAGCGCCCGCGCGATCAGCACGAAGGCCTCCGCCGCCCCCGCCGTCAACAGGAGCCGCTCCGGCGACAGGCCGTGCCGGGCGGCGACCGCCGCACGCGCCGAGCGCCCGTCCGGGTACGCGGCGAGTGAGCCGAGGGACGCGGCGATCCGCTCCTTCAGCCAGGCCGGCGGGGTACCGGCCCGTACGTTGACGGCGAGATCGGTCAGATCCCGGCCCCGTCCCCGTACTTCCGCGTCCCCGTGATGACGCAGATCGTGCGTGCCCGCGCCTGTCGCGTCGGGGCTCTCAGTGGGAGTGTGCATGACCGCCATGGTGAGTGTGGGGGTGATGGCCGTCGTCGTCAGGGTGGAAGTGCGGCTGCTGCGGCAGTCCCACCTTGTCCTCGAAGCCCGGCAGCGCGATCCGGTACACGCAAGTGTCGCAGTTCATCCGCAGATCGCCCTTGACGGCCTCCCGGTAGCGCTCCATGACCAGATCGAGCAGTTCCTCCGCGGCACCGATCACCTCGGCGGGCCGGACGTCCAGATCCGGATGGGCGGCGGCCCACTCCGTGGTCTGACGACGCACCCGGTCCGGCAGGATGCCGGTGAAGAGGAAGTACGGCAGAACGACTATGCGCCCCGCACCCAGCTTCACGCAACGGTCGAGACCGGACGGCACGTCAGGGGCGGCCAGCGAGACGAAAGCGGTTTCCACACCGGCGTAGCCCCGGCCCTCCCAGAACAGCCGCGCCGCCTTGTACACCTCGGCGTTGGCGTCCGGGTCGGTGGAGCCGCGCCCCACCAGAAGGATCGTCACCTCGGACCGGTCCGTGTCGCCGAGCACCTCGTCGACCCGCCGCTCCAGCACCCTCAGCAGCGCCGGATGCGGGCCGAGCGGGCGTCCGTAGGTGTACGAGATGCCCGGGTGGCGCTCCTTCTCCCGGGCCAGCGCCGCCGGGATGTCCCCCTTGGCGTGGCCGGCCGACACCAGCATCAGGGGGACGGCGGCGAAGTGCCTGACGCCCTGTTCGACGAGCTCGGTCACCGCGTCGCCGAGCGGCGGCGGCGAGAGCTCGATGAAGCCGCCCGTGACGGGCAATTGCGGGTTGCGGGCGCCGAGCTCGGCCACGAAGCCGCGGAAGGCGTCGGCCCCGCCCTCGTCCCGGGTGCCGTGGCCGGCGATGAGCAGTGCGGGCTGGGTGGACGGGGTGTTCACGGGTTCTCCTCGGTGTTCCTGGGGGACGGGGCGCGGGGCGGCGGACCGGTTCACGGGGCCGCCGGCGCTGCGGGGGCGGCCGTCGCCGACTGCCAGCGGTAGCCGCGCGGGGTGACCATGCGGCCCGCGATCTCACGGGTGGCGGTGTTGCCGACGGTGACGACGGTCATCATGTCGACGGTCGCCGGGTCCAGGGCGGCGAGCGAGGTCACCCGGCTGGACTCGTCGGGCCGGGAGGCGTTGCGTACGACACCCACCGGCGTGGCGGGGTCCCGGTGCCCGGACAGGATCGACAGCGCCTTCGGGAGCTGCCAGTCGCGGCCCCGGCTGCGCGGGTTGTAGAACGTCACGATGAGGTCGGCCTCGGCGGCGGCCCGTACCCGGCGCTCGATGACCTCCCACGGGGTGTGCAGGTCGGAGAGGCTGATCGACACGTGGTCGTGACCCAGCGGGGCTCCCAGGATCGCGGCCGCCGCCAGCGCGGCCGTCACACCCGGAACCCCCACCACGTCGATGTCGGCGCCCGCCTCGGCAAGCGCCGGCGAGGCCATCGCGTACACGCCCGCGTCACCACTGCCGATCAGTGCCACCGCGTGTCCCTTGCGGGCCTCGGCGACGGCGGTACGGGCCCGCTCCTCCTCGGCGCCGAGCCCCGACTCCAGGATCGTGGTGCCCGGCCGCAGCAGGTCCCTGATCTGGTCGACGTACTGGTCGAGCCCGACCAGCACCGACGCCCGCCGCAGTTCGTCGCGGGCGCGCGGCGTCAGCAGGTCACGGGCGCCGGGGCCGAGCCCCACGACGGCGAGCCGCCCACGCGGCGCCCGGCGCACCACCGCGCAGGTCGCCATCGCCGCCCGCCCCTCGGGGGCCGACTTCCGCTTCGGTACGAGGAGTTCACCGCCCCCCGCGAGCGCCGCGGCCTCCGCCACCGAGGGCGTGCCGACGGCGGCGAGCGGCGCGTCGGACGGGTGCGGCACCTCGATCCGGGCCAGCTCGTCGGCCGGGTACGTCCGCAGCGGCACACCCAACTCCGCGGCGGCCGCCACGATCCCGGGCTCTCCGGCCTTCGCGTCGACGGTCACCAGCTCCGCGACGCTCAGCGGCGAGAGCCCCGCCTCCTCCAGCGCGTCCCGGATCAGCCCCAGCACCTCGCCGGCGGGGGCGCCCTTGGACGCGCCGACCCCGACGACGAGCGAGGCCGGCCGCAACACGGCCTCCCGGGGCCCGGGTTCGCCCACCCGGTCGGTGAGGTGCAGCACCGCGGCGCTCGCAACCCCGGGGCCCACGTTCGGCGGCAGCGCGGGCAACGGCCAGACCGCGTCCGCCCGCAGCGCCACCGGCGCACCGTCCAGCATCGCCCGCGACACCCCCGCGACATCGCCCTCCACGGGGAGCTCCAGCATGTCCAGACCGGGCACGCCCACCGCGTCCGTCGCCGTCGTCACCACCGGCGCCGCACCCAGCACCTCGCCGACCGCCACCGCCAGGGCGTTCGCCCCGCCGCCGTGGCCGCCGAGCAGCGCCACCGCGTGACGCCCCGCCTCGTCGACACAGACGACGCCGGGATCGGCCGACTTGTCGCCGAGCAGCGGGGCGACCAGCCGCACCACGGCCCCGGTCGCCAGGAAGCACACCACCTGCTCGCACTCGGCGAACGCCCGCCGTACCGCCTCGCGCACCGGGCCGTCGTAGACCACGGCACGGCCGGGCCAGGCCGCGGCCAGCCGGTCACGGGCGACGGCGCCCGCCGCCGTCGCGGAGATCAGGCCGATCACTGGGTTGCTCCTTCGCTTGCACCGGCCGCGGAGCGGACGCCCCACAGCAGAAAGACCGGATTGGCCGCGGCGAGCCGGGTCACGTCACCGGGCAGCGGCGCCAGCCGGGACGACTGCAACAGCACGCCTTCGGGCTCGAACCCGGCCGCCGCCAGCGCCGAGCGCACCTGCCCCACCCGGTCCAGGGCCGCCACCGCGACCACCACGGCACGCCGCGCCCGCCGGGCGCACGCCGTCACGATCGCGGGCAGCTCACGCCCGCCGCCCCCGATGAACACCGCGTCGGGGTCCGCCAGGTCGGACAGCACGGTCGGCGCGGCGCCGTGCACCGCCCGCACGTACACCCCGTGCGCGGCGGCGTTCGCCCGGATCCGTCCGACGCCGTCCGTCGTCTTCTCGACGGCCACGGCGGCGGCGCCGAGCCGCGCGCACTCCACCGCCACCGACCCCGAACCGGCGCCGACGTCCCACACCAGGTCCCCCGTGCGCGGCCCGAGCCGGGCGAGCGCCAGCGCCCGCACCTCGAACTTCGTGATCATCGAATCGCGGTGCTCGAACTCCGCCTCGTCCAGCGCCCATCCGGCCGGCCCGGCGGCCGGACCGGCCACCGTGCGCACCGGGGACAGGGCCCGCGACTCGTCCAGGCACAGCACCACGCTCACCGGATCCGGCCACTGACGGCCCGCCGCCTCCCGGGGCGTCAGCCGCTCGACGCGCTCGTGCTCCGGGTCCCCGAGCGCCGTCGCGACGACCAGGGTCCGCTCCTCGCTCCGGTACAGCAGCCCGGCCGCCAGCTCCGCGGGCCCGGCGCCGGGCCCCGTCAGCACGGCGACCTTGGGGTGCGCGAAGCACACGTTCACCGCCGTCCGCGGATCACGCCCGTGGGCGCTGACGACGACCGCGTCGTCCCACGGCAGGCCCAGCCGGGCGAACGCCACCGCGATCGACGGCGCGCCCGGCCGTACGTCGAGCGCGGCCGGCCCGAACCGGTCGGCCAGCGCCCGGACGATCCCGAAGAACCCGGGATCGCCGGAGGCCAGCACCACCACGCGCGCCCCGTCCTCGGCGAGGTGCTTGCCGATCCGGTCCAGGGCCGGGGCCAGCGGCCCCAGCACCACCCGCCCGGCGCCCGCCGGCAGCGCGGCCCCGTCCAGATGGCGCCGGGCCCCGGCCACCAGCGTGGCCCCGGCCAGCGCCCGCACGGCGTCGGGGGCGAGCGGCGCCCCCGTCCCCGTACCGAAGACCCGGATCACGAACCGGACCGCTGGGCGCGCAACTCCGCGCGCGCCGCCTTGTCGGCCTTGCGGTATCCGTGGAAGTGCCCCGGGTGGTACAGGTGCGAACGCGTTCCCGACGCCGACAGGGCGGGGCCGACCAGGAAGAGCGTGTGCTTCCAGAGCTTGTGCTCCTTGACCGTGGCCTCCAGCGTCTCGATCGTGCAGCGCAGGATCAGTTCCTCCGGCCACGTCGCCTGGTACGCGATCACGACCGGCGTCGAAGTCGGGTAGCCGCCTTCGAGGAGCTCCTGCGTCAGCTGACCGGACCGGGCGGCCGACAGGAACAGCGCCATCGTCGTGCCGTGCCGGGCGAACTCCCGTACCTCCTCGCCGGGCGGCATCGGCGTCTTGCCGCCGCCGAGCCGGGTCAGGATCACCGACTGCGCCACCTCGGGGATCGTCAGCTCGCGCTGCGCGATGGCCGCGACCGCCGAGAACGACGAGACGCCGGGCACGATCTCCACCGCCACCCCCAGTTCGCCGCACCGGTCGACCTGCTCCTGCGTGCCGCCCCACAGCGCCGGGTCGCCGGAGTGGATCCGTGCCACCTTCAGCCCCTCGTCGGCAGCACGCCGGTAGACGGCGACCACCTCTTCGAGGGACATCTGCGCGGAGTCCAGGATCGCGGCGCCCGCCCGGGCGTGGTCGAGCACCTCCGCCTGCACCAGGCTGGCCGCCCAGATGACGACGTCGGCGTCCGCGATGGCCCGCGCCGCCCGGAAGGTCAGCAGGTCGGCGGCGCCGGGGCCGGCGCCGACGAACGTGACGGTGCCGCGGGTGGGCGCGGCGACCGCGTCGACTGCTTCGGACATGGAACGGTCCTTTCAGGACGGAAGACAACGGGACATGACGGTGGGCGCCCGAAGATGCGGGCACCGGGGTCAATCGGCTAGCAAGAGCCCATGGCGGTGTTCGTCGCGCTCGGCGCGTTCCTGATGACCCTGGCCGGCGGGTGGGTCGCCCAGCGCGTCACCGACCGCCGCCACCTGGTGCTCGGATTCGCCGGCGGACTGATGCTCGGCGTCGTCGGCCTCGACCTGCTGCCGGAGGCCATCGAAGCCGCGGGCGGCCTCGTCTTCGGGGTACCGGCGGCCCTGCTGCTGTTCGTGGGCGGCTTCCTCTTCGCGCACCTGGTGGAGCGCCTGCTCGCCGGGCGCCAGGCGGCACACGGCGCGAGTGAGGAACGCGTGCCCCAGGTCGGCCTGACGGCGGCGGCCGCGATGGTCCTGCACAGCCTGATGGACGGCGTGGCACTCGGCGCGGCCTTCCAGGTCGGCGGCGGCATGGGAGCGGCCGTCGCCCTCGCCGTCATCACCCACGACTTCGCGGACGGCTTCAACACGTACACGATCACCAGCCTGTACGGGAACGCCCGCCGCAAGGCCCTGACGATGCTGTACGCGGACGCGGCGGCGCCCGTCGTCGGCGCGGCGACGACGCTCGTGTTCACCCTTCCGGAGGAACTCCTCGGCTGCTATATCGGCTTCTTCGGCGGCGCGCTGCTCTACCTCGCGGCCGCCGAGATCCTGCCCGAGGCGCACCACGAACACCCGGCTCGCTCCACCCTGCTGTGCACGGTCGCGGGAGTGGGCTTCATCTGGCTGGTGGTGGGCCTCGCGCAGTGACCGCCTCACAGCTTGCCGCCCCGCCCGCCGTCGCGCGGCGCCGGTGCGATCAGCGTGGAGAGGTACGGCAGCGGGCCGTCGGCCAGCTCCGCCGCCGGCCGGATCGACTCCTCCGGCAGCCCGAGCGCCGAACCCCACACCGCGTCCTCGGTCCGTCCGGTCTCGCGCAGGGCCGTGGCGACCTCCTCGGCCAGCCGGCCGAACTTGTACGCGACGACCGTCCCGGGCCCCTCCAGGGCCTCCTTCAGCACCGCCGCCCCGGCGGTCACCGGCACCAGCGTCAACGGCTCGGTGCCCTCGGTCAGCACCGCGCCACTGCGCGCGGCCAGATCCTGCATCGCAGTGATCCCCGGCACCGTCACCACGGCCGTGCCCGGCAGCAGCTCACCGATCGTGTGCGCGAGATAGGTGAACGTCGAGTACACGTTGGGGTCGCCGATGGTCGCGAAAGCCACCGAACCGTGCGTACGCAGCAGCTCGGCGACCCGCGCCCCCGCCGCGTCCCATGCCGCCTCCCGGCGCGCCCGGTCCGTCCGCTCGTTGAGCGCGAACACGACCCGGACGACCTTCTCGGCCCCGACGTAGTGCAGCACCGTCGCCTCGGCGCGCCCCCGCTCACCGGTGTCCATCACGGGCACCACGACGACAGCGGCGTCCCGTAGCGCGTTGACGCCCTTGACGGTCACCAGCTCCGGGTCCCCGGGCCCGACCCCGACCCCGACCAGCGTCCTCGTCCCGCTCCGACCGTCGTTCATCCCATGCACCTCTCCACGAACCGGCGGGCCGTACCGGGCGCCGAAGCCCAGTGCGTATGCAGATAACTCGCGTGCACGCCCTGGTGCACGAACCCCTCCACGCGCCGTTCCGGCTGGTGCATGCCCCAGGCCGGCACGTCCCCGGCGCCGGGCTCCAGCACGGTGCGGTGGAACTCGTGCCCCCGCGTCCGCGTCCCCGCAGCCGCCAGCACGCTGTCGGAGAGCGCCACGGCGTCCCGGTAGCCGAGCGTCAGCCGCTGCGACATCCGCGCCTCGGCGTCCAGCACCCCGCACATCGGCAGCCCGTCGAGCGACCGCGCCAGGTACAGCAGCCCGGCGCACTCGGCGGCCACCGGCGCACCGCAGGACGCCAGTTCCGCGACGGCCTTGCGCAACGGCTCGTTGGCCGACAGCTCCGGCGCGTACACCTCGGGAAACCCGCCCCCGATGACGAGGCCGCGCGTCCCCTCGGGCAGCGCCTCGTCCCGCAGGGGATCGAACGGCACGACGGTGGCCCCGGCAGCGGCGAGCAGCTCGCTGTGTTCGGCGTAGGAGAAGGTGAAGGCCGCCCCGGAGGCGACGGCGACCACCGGAGCCCCGAGCGCCGGCCCCTCCGGCGCACTTCCCAGCCCGTCCGGCGTTCGTGGAGCGGGGTCCGGGGCGGAGCCCCGGCTGCGGGAAGGGCCGGGAAGGGGAACGCGCCCGCCGCAGGCGCTCACAGCCACCGCCGCGTCCCAGCTCTCACCCGGCACCTCAGGCGCGGACCGCGCCAGAGCCAGGATCGCGTCCAGGTCACACCCGGCCCGCACTCGGTCCCCCATCGCCGCGACAGCGGCCACCGCGTCGCCCCGCCGCTCGGCGACGGGCACCAGTCCCAGGTGACGCGACGGAACCGCCACCTGCGCGACCCGCCGCAACACCCCCAGCACCGGGACCCCGGACTCGTCCAGGGCCTCCCGGAGCAGCGCCTCGTGCCGGTCGGAGCCGACCTTGTTCAGGATCACGCCGCCGATCCGCACCTGCGTGTCCCACGAGGCGAAGCCGTGCACCAGCGCGGCCACGGACCGGGACTGCGACGACGCGTCCACGACCAGCACCACCGGCGCCCGCAGCAGCTTCGCCACCTGAGCGGTGGACGCGAGCTCCCCGTGCCCCGACGCCCCGTCGTACAGCCCCATCACGCCCTCGACGACCGCGAGGTCACAGCCCTGCGCACCGTGCGCGAACAGCGGAGCGATCAGCTCCGGCCCGCACATGTACGCGTCGAGATTGCGCCCCGGCCGCCCCGTGGCGAGGGTGTGGTAGCCCGGATCGATGTAGTCGGGGCCCACCTTGTGCCCGGACACGGCGAGGCCCCGCCCGGCGAAGGCGGCCATCAGGCCCGTCGCGACGGTGGTCTTGCCGCTGCCGGACGACGGCGCGGCGATGACCAGGCGCGGAACGTTCACCACTCGATGCCCCTCTGGCCCTTCTGCCCGGCGTCCATCGGGTGCTTGACCTTCGCCATGTCGGTCACCAGGTCCGCCGCGTCCACGAGCGCGGGGGGCGCGTTGCGGCCGGTGATCACCACGTGCTGGCTGCCCGGCCGGTTCCGCAGCACCTCGACCACCTCGTCGGTGTCGACCCACCCCCAGTGCATCGGATAGGCGAACTCGTCGAGGACGTACAGCCGGTACGTCTCGGCGGCCAGATCGCGCTTGACCTGCTCCCAGCCCTCGCGGGCCGCCGCCTCGTTGTCCAGCTGCTGATCGCGCTGGACCCAGGACCAGCCCTCGCCCATCTTGTGCCAGGCGACGGACCCGCCCTCGCCGCTCGCACCGAGGACCTTCAGCGCGTTCTCCTCGCCGACCTTCCACTTCGCCGACTTCACGAACTGGAAGACCCCGATCGGCCACCCCTGATTCCAGGCGCGCAGAGCGAGCCCGAAGGCCGCCGTCGACTTCCCCTTGCCGATGCCGGTGTGCACCACCAGCAGCGGCCGGTTGCGCCGCTGGCGGGTGGTGAGTCCGTCGTCCGGCACGCTGACCGGCTGTCCCTGCGGCATTACGCGGCCCTCCTGCTGTAGCCCTGAACGTCCTTGACCAGCCCGGCGATCGCGTCGGCCCGCAGCTCGTCGAGCGTGACGGCGGTGCCGCCCAGCTCACCCGCGAGGCTCCCCGCGAGTCCGAGCCGCACCGGACCGGACTCGCAGTCCACGACGACGGACGCCGTGCCGTCCGCCTCGTGCAGCCGCGCGGCCCGCGCGGCCAGCGCCACGGGCTCCGGCCCCCCGGTCGCCCGCCCGTCGGTCACCACGACCAGCAGCGGACGCCGCGAAGGATCGCGGAGCCGCTCCACCCGCAGCACGTCATGGGCCTTCAACAGCCCGGCGGCCACCGGGGTGCGCCCGCCGGTCGGCAGCATCTCCAGCCGGGCGGCGGCGGCGTCCACCGACGACGTCGGAGGCAGCACCACCTCGGCGTCCTTGCCCCTGAAGGTGATCAGCCCGACCTTGTCGCGTCGCTGGTAGGCATCCATCAGCAGCGACAGAACGGCCCCCTTCACCGCGGTCATCCGCTGCCGGGCGGCCATCGACCCGGAGGCGTCCACGACGAACAGCACGAGATTGCCCTCGCGGCCCTCGCGCACCGCCTGCCGCAGATCGGCCCGCCGCACCACCAGACCCCGGCCGGACCGGCCTCGCGCCCGCTGATGCGGGGCGGCAGCCAGCACGGTCGCGGCCAGGTGCAGCTTGGTCAGCGCGCCCTGCGGCCGCCGCGCACCCGTCGTCCGCCCGTGCTCGGTACGCGCCCGGGACCGCCGCCCCGCCGCGCCCTCACCGAGCCCCGGCACGCTCAGCATCTTCGTGCGGAACGGCTCACCGGCCCGCACGGGCTGCTGCTCGCCACCCCCCGAGGACTGCCCCTGCCCCGGCTCCCCGCCCTGCTCGGGCACGGACTGCGCGGGCGTGTCGTCGGCCCCGCCCTCGGGCTGCGGCGGCGTGTCGGGCCCGTCGCCCCGCGGCGGCCGGCCGCCGCCACCCGGGCCGTCCGGATCCGGATCGTCGTCCTCGCCGCTGTTCTGCTCCAGCGTGTCGTCCAGCTTGTCCTCGTCCAGGCCCGGCGCGTCGAACGGATTGCGCCGACGCCGGTGGGGGAGCGCGAGCAGGGCCGCCTGCCGCACGTCCTCGGCCAGGACACCGGTCCGTCCCGCCCAGGCGGCCAGCGCCGTGGCGGTCCGCGCCATCACGATGTCGGCCCGCATCCCGTCGACCTCGAAGGCCGCGCAGGTCGCCGCGATCTGACGCAACGCGCCGTCGCCCAGCACGACGTGCGGCAGCAGCGCCCGCGCGGCCACGATCCGGGCCCGCAGCGCGCCTTCCTCGTCGGCCCACCGGGCGGCGAAGGCGGCCGGATCGTCGTCGTACGCGAGCCGGCGCCGCACCACCTCGACCCGCAGGTCCGTCTCCCGGGACGCGGCGACCTCGACGGTCAGCCCGAACCGGTCGAGCAACTGCGGCCGCAGTTCGCCCTCCTCGGGATTCATCGTCCCGACGAGCAGGAAGCGTGCGGCATGGCGTACGGAGACGCCCTCGCGCTCCACGTACGAAGCGCCCATGGCGGCCGCGTCCAGCAGCAGGTCGACCAGGTGGTCGTGGAGGAGGTTGACCTCGTCGACGTACAGGATTCCGCGGTGCGCGTCGGCGAGCAGCCCCGGTTCGAAGGCCTTCACGCCCTCGGCGAGCGCCCGCTCGATGTCGAGCGCCCCGACGAGCCGGTCCTCGGAGGCGCCGACGGGCAGCTCGACGGTCCGTGCCGCCCGCGACACGCCGGACCCGGTCTCGTGGGGGCCGTCGGGACACGCCGGATCGGGTGAGGCCGGGTCGCAGGAGAACCGGCATCCGGGGACGACGGCCACCTCCGGCATCAGCGCGGCGAGCGCGCGCACGGCGGTGGACTTGGCGGTCCCCTTCTCGCCGCGCACGAGGACACCGCCGACGGCCGGCGAGACCGCGTTCAGGAGCAGTCCGAGCCGGAGGTCGTCCTGTCCGACGATGGCGGTGAAGGGGTACGGCGTACTCACGAGGCCTCCTTGGGGGTGGCGGATTCCAGCGGCTCCGGCGGGCGTCCCAGCCCCTCCGGCGATCGAGGAGCGGGGGTGCGGGGGCTCGCCCCCGGGTCGGGCCCGCTCACGCGTCCCCCTCCAGGTCGCCCTCGAGCTCCAGATACGTCGCCCGCAACCGCTCCAGCGTCCGTGCGTCCGGCTCCGCCCACAGCCCGCGCTCCGCCGCCTCCAGCAGCCGTTCCGAAATCCCGCGCAGGGCCCAGGGGTTCGACTTCCGCATGAACTCCCGGTTCTCCGGGTCGAAGACGTACTCCGCCGACAACTTCTCGTACATCCAGTCGTCGACGACCCCCGCCGTGGCGTCGTACCCGAACAGGTAGTCCACGGTCGCCGCCATCTCGAAGGCGCCCTTGTACCCGTGCCGCCGCATGGCCGCCATCCAGCGCGGGTTCACGACCCGGGCCCGGAACACCCGGTGCGTCTCCTCGCCGAGCGTCCGCGTCTTCACCTGGTCGGGCGTGGCGCTGTCACCGACGTACGCCTCGGGCGACTCACCCGTCAGGTGCCGCACCATGGCGACCATGCCGCCGTGGTACTGGAAGTAGTCGTCGGCATCGACCAGGTCGTGTTCCCTGGTGTCGACGTTCTTCGCCGCCACGGCGATCCGCCGGAACGCCGTCTCCATGTCCCCGCGCGCCGCCCGCCCCTCAAGGCCCCGCCCGTACGCGTAACCGCCCCAGACCGCGTACACCTCGGCCAGGTCCGCGTCCGACCGCCAGTTGCGCGCGTCGATCAGCGGCAGCAGCCCCGCCCCGTAGGCCCCCGGCTTCGAGCCGAAGATGCGTGCCGTGGCCCGGCGGCGGTCACCGTGGGCCGCCGTGTCCTCGTCGGCGTGCGCCCGTACGTAGTTGGCGTCGGCCGGCTCGTCCAGCTCCGCCACCGCGCGCACCGCGTCGTCGATGAGGCCCACCACGTGCGGGAACGCGTCCCGGAAGAAGCCGGAGATCCGGACCGTCACATCGACGCGCGGCCGCCCGAGCTCGCTCAACGGCACCACCTCGAAGCCCGTCACCCGGCGCGAGGCGTCGTCCCAGACCGGGCGGCAGCCGAGCAGCGCCAGGATCTCCGCGATGTCGTCGCCCTGGGTGCGCATGGCGGACGTGCCCCACACGGTCAGGCCGACCGACTTCGGGTAGGCGCCCGTGTCCGCGAGGTACCGGGCGATCAGCGAGTCGGCGAGCGACTGGCCGACCTCCCACGACAGCCGGGACGGGATCGCCTTCGGGTCCACGGAGTAGAAGTTGCGGCCCGTCGGCAGCACGTTGACGAGCCCGCGGGTGGGCGAGCCCGAGGGCCCCGCCGGGACGAAGCCGCCGTCCAGCGCCTTCAGGATGTGGTCGATCTCGTCCGTGGTCCGCGCCAGCCGCGGCACGACCTCCGCACAGGCGAATCCCAGGACGGCCACGGCGGCCGGGAGTGCGAAGCCCAGCACCTCCTGTACGAGGTCCGCTGCCGCCGTCACGTCCCAGCCGCGCGCCTCCATGCCCTCCGCGAGGCGGCGGCACAGCTGCTCCAGCAGGTCGATCGCGTCCGCGCCCGTCCGGGCGGGACCGTCCACCAGCGCACTCAGCTCGGCCGGCACCTTCACGGCGGCGCCGGGCTCGCCCAGCAGTTCCTTCTCGACGAGCCCGAAGTGCTCGGCGATCGCCGCCCGCAGACCCGGCAGCGCGTTCGCCGTGCCGCCCCACACCTGCGAGGCGCGCAGGACCGCCAGCACCAGGTTGACCCGCGCCTCGTCGACCGGGCCGCCGCCCAGGACGTGCAGGCCGTCGCGGATCTGGACGTCCTTGATCTCGCAGAGGTAGCCGTCGATGTGCATGACGAACGAGTCGAAGTCGTCGTCGCCCGGCTGCTCGTCGACGTGCAGGTCGTGATGGAGTTCGGCGGCCTTGACCAGGGTCCAGATCTGCGCCCGCACCGAGGGCGCCTTCGTCGGGTCCAGGTCGCTGACCAGCGCGTACTCGTCGAGCAGCTGTTCCAGCTTGGCCAGGTCGCCGTAGGTGTCGGCGCGCGCCATCGGCGGCACCAGGTGGTCCACCACCGTGGCGTGGCCACGGCGCTTGGCCTGGGTGCCCTCGCCCGGGTCGTTGACGATGAACGGATAGATCAGCGGCAGCTCGCCGAGCACGGCGTCAGGTCCGCAGCCGGCGGACAGGCCGAGGCCCTTGCCGGGCAGCCACTCCATCGTGCCGTGCTTGCCCATGTGGACGACGGCGTCCGCGCCGAAGCCGCCCTCCGACGGCGCGGCCTCCAGCCAGCGGTACGTCGCCAGGTAGTGGTGCGAGGGCGGCATGTCCGGGTCGTGGTAGATCGCGATCGGGTTCTCGCCGAAGCCGCGCGGCGGCTGGATCAGCACCACCACGTTCCCGAACCGCAGTGAGGCGAGGACGATGTCGTCGCCGTCCACGTACAGCGAGCCCGGCGGCTCGCCCCAGTGCTCCAGCATCGAGTCGCGCAGCGCCGGTTCGAGCTTCGCGAACCACTGCCGGTAGTCCGCGAGCGACACCCGGGCGGGGGCCGCCGCGAGCTGCTCCTCGGTCAGCCACTCCACGTCGTGGCCACCGGCGTTGATGAGGCGGTGGATGAGCTCGTCACCGTTGTCCGGGTGGCCTTCGACGCCGTAACCGGCGTCGCGCAGGGCGTCCAGGACGCGGACCGCGGAGGCGGGCGTGTCCAGGCCGACGGCGTTGCCCACGCGGGAGTGCTTGGTGGGGTAGGCGGTGAAGACCAGGGCGAGCTTCTTCTCGGCGTTGGCCTTGTGCTTGAGGACGGCGTGGCGCACCGCGATCCCGGCGACGCGCGCGGCCCGTTCGGGGTCGGCACGGTACACCGGCACCTCGTCCGGGCCCTGCTCCTTGAAGGAGAACGGCACCGTGACGAGGCGGCCGTCGAACTCGGGGATGGCGACCTGCATTGCCGCGTCCATGGGGGACAGGGCGGCGTCCGACGCCTCCCAGGCCGCACGCGAGGAGGTGAGGCACAGCCCCTGCAGCACCGGCACGTTCAGATCGGCGAGCGCGCCGATGTCCCAGGCCTCGTCGTCGCCCCCGGCGGAGGCGTCCGAGGCGCGGGTGCCGCCGGCCGCGAGCACCGTGGCGACCAGGGTGTCGGCCCGGCCGAGGAGCTCGTACAGTCCGGCGTCCGCGCCACGCAGTGAACCGCAGTACACGGGCAGGGCGTTGGCGCCGCGCGCCTCGATCGCGTCGCACAGCACGTCGACGAACGAGGTGTTGCCGGAGAGGTGGTGCGCCCGGTAGAAGAGCACACCGACGGTCGGACGGCCCTCGGTGTACGTACGGCTGCCGTGCGGGCCCCACTCGGGCATCTTCTGCGGCTCGGCGAAACCGTGCCCGGTCAGCAGGACGGTGTCGGAGAGGAAGCGGGCCAGCTCGACGAGGTTGCCCGGGCCGCCCTCCACCAGGTAGCGCAGTGCCTCCGCGACGACTCCGGCGGGGACCGAGGACTCGGCCATCAGCTCCGCGTCCGGCACGGCCTCGCCCCCGAGCAGCACGGTCGGGATGCCCGCCGCCTTCAGGGCCGCGAGCCCGTCCTCCCAGGCGCGCCTGCCGCCCAGGAGGCGGACCACGGCGACGGACGCGTTCTCGATCAGCGCGGGCAGTTCCTCGTGGACATCGATCCGGGTCGGGTTGCCGATCCGGTAGGGCGCGCCCGAGGCGCGGGCGGCGAGCAGGTCCGTATCGGCGGTCGACAGCAACAGCACGGTGCTCATCGGGGCGTTCAGCGGGGCGTTCATGCGCGTGCTCCAGGTGCTCCGGGGGCGATGAAGGGAAGTCCTGCCGGTGCGCCCGACTCGATGAGTCGCCACAGCGCATCGGTGTCCGCGTGTTCTTCGACGAGGTCGCCGAGGCGGTCGAGCTGTTCCTCCCGCAGTCCGGCGAAGCAGGTGTCGGGGGCGGGCACGAAGCGGCGCCCCGCGGCCCGCGCGATCTCCGTCAGGAAGCGGCGGCGGAAGGCGTCGCTCTCCAACGAGCCGTGCCAGTGGGTGCCCCACACGGCGCCGGACCGGCAGCCGTCGAGGCGCTTGCCCCGCCCGTCGGTGAGGAACGGTTCGCCGCCCCGCACGTCCGCGACGCCGTGGTGGATCTCGTACCCCTCGACCGGGGCGCCGAGCGCCTCGCCGGCCGGCCGGGCGAGGGTCTTCTCCCGGTCGAACCGGATGCGGACGGGCAGCAGTCCGAGCCCGTCGACCGTCCCCGCGCGCGACTCGACGTCGTCCTCGATGCGTTCGCCGAGGATCTGGTAGCCGCCGCAGACGCCGAGGACCGGGCGGCCTTCGGCGGCGCGCCGCAGCAGCGCGTCGGCGAGCCCGCGCTCGCGCAGCCAGGCGAGCGCCTTCACGGTGCCGCGGGTGCCGGGCACGATGACGAGGTCGGCGTCGGCGAGTTCCTCGGCGCGGTCCACGAACCGCACCACGACGCCCGGTTCGGCGGCGAGGGCGTCCACGTCGGTGAAGTTGGACATCAGCGGCACGGCGCACACGGCGACGCGCAGGATGTCCTCGCCGTGCGGCGGGGCGACGGCCGACTCCCGTACGGTGCCGCGCAGCGAGACCCGCAGGCCGTCCTCCTCGTCGATCCCGAGGCCGTGGGCGAACGGAAGCACCCCGTACGTCGGCCGCCCCGTCAGGTCGCGCAGCATGTCCAGGCCGGGCTCCAGCAGCGAGACGTCGCCCCGGAACTTGTTGACCAGGTAACCGGCGATCAGCGCCTGGTCCTCGGCCGAGAGCAGCGCCGTCGTACCGAAGAACGAGGCGAAGACCCCGCCGCGGTCGATGTCGCCGACGACCACCACCGGGAAGCGTGCCGCCCGCGCGATGCCCATGTTCACGATGTCCGTGCGCCGCAGGTTGATCTCGGCCGGACTGCCCGCCCCTTCGCAGATCACCGCGTCATACGTGCCCCGGAGCTGGTCGAGGCAGTCCACGACGGTGGACAGGAGCGACTCCTGCCGGCCCCCGTGGTAGCCGCGGGCGCTCATCTCGCCCACCGGACGCCCCATCAGGACGACCTGGCTGGACCGGTCGCCGCCGGGCTTGAGCAGGACCGGGTTCATCAGCGCGGTCGGCTCGACCCGGGCGGCCTGCGCCTGCATGGCCTGGGCGCGGCCGATCTCGGCGCCCTCGCGGGTGACGAAGGAGTTGAGCGACATGTTCTGCGCCTTGAACGGCGCGACCTTCACGCCCTGGCGCACCAGCCAGCGGCAGATGCCCGCCGTGACGACGCTCTTGCCCGCGTCCGAAGTGGTCCCGGCGACCAGCAGTCCGCCGCTCATGTCGGTCTCCGTCCTGAGAGTCGAGGTCCCGCCGTACGAGTTCCCGCCGTGCGGGGTCCTGCCGTGCGAACTGCTGCCGTGCGGGGTCCTGCCATCCGTCGTGCCGCGAACCCCGCTCCCAGCCGCGCCGCGACGCTCACGCCGAGGGCCAGCGCACTCACCCGGCGCGACAGCCGAACGGCCCGCTCGATGTCCTCGGGCTCCACGGCGCGGCCCGTCTCCCCGTTGAGCACCGGACGGTGCTCGACCCGGCCGCCGTAGGCGAGCGTCCCGCCGAGCCGTACGCCGAGCGCCCCCGCGAACGAGGCTTCCACCGGGCCCGCGTTGGGGCTCGGGTGCTTGGCCGCGTCAGCCCGCCAGGCCCGGACCGCACCGCGCGGCCGGCCTCCGGCGGTGACGGCGAGCAGGGCCGTCAGCCGGGCGCCCGGCCAGCCCGCGAGGTCGTCGAGGCGGGCGGAGGCCCAGCCGTAGCGCCGGTAGCGGGGCGACTTGTGGCCGACCATCGCGTCGAGCGTGTTGGCGGCCCGGAAGCCGACGAGTCCGGGGACCCCGCCCAGCGCGCCCCACACCAGGGCGCCGACCACGGCGTCCGAGGTGTTCTCGGCGACGGACTCCACGACGGCGCGGGCGATCTGCGGGCCGTCCAGGGCCTGCGGGTCGCGCCCGCACAGGTGCGGCAGCCGTTCACGCGCCAGGGCGAGGTCCCCGGCGGTCAGGGCGTCACCGATGGCCCGGGCCTCGCGCCCCAGCGACGTACCGCCGACGACGGACCAGGTGGCGGCGGCGGTCAGGGCGACGGACGCGGCGGGGTGGCGGCGCAGCGCACGGGCGGCCAGCGCGGCGCCCCCGGCGGCGCCTCCGGCGCAGACCAGGGTGTGCAGTGCGCCCCACCCGCGGTGGTCGCGCCACAGACGGCGTTCGACGCCTGCCGCGGCCCGCCCGAAGGCGGCGACCGGGTGGCCCCTGCGGGGATCACCGAGCAGCAGATCGCCGATCAGACCGGCCGTGGCGCCGTACGCGTAGATGCGATCGGCACGCACGGTTCAGCCGGCCGTCGTGCCTCGAAGGACCTTCGTACGGGCAACTGCTGGCAGGAGCGGTACGGATACGGACGCACGGCGGCCGGGCATGGCGATATGTCCTCACTCAGGGTCCGCGCCCTGGTTCGACGTGACGGCGACGAGAGTCTCCTGGCTTCCGGATCCGCAGTTCCCCCGGCCTTCCAGTCCGCTTGCGTGGACCGTGACTTCCGTGGTGGGGGACTGCTCCCCGGTGACAGTGGCGGGACCGCGCCGGATTCGCACCGGCTTCCTCTGCTGTCGCCGTAATGGCTCCGGCAGTCCACCACGCTGCGCGAACGCCCGTCAACTTGCCGTTGACCTGCGGCGGCGCAGTGTGCTCAGACGCACATCGGGCCGGACGCACACGAGGTGCGCCCGGCCCGATGCGGATGAGCGGGGAGGTAACGGTGGGGCTCAGGGTTTCCCGTCCGGCCAGGAGTCCGCCGTCCGGACCTGCCGGAATCCGGACACGGGCCCCTACGCGACGATCAGGTAGATGCCGTAGGCCACCGCCGCCGCGCACAGCCCGAAGCAGGCGTAGGCGCCGGTGCGGGCCAGCGCGGTCGAGCCGCCCGTGGAGCCGCCCTGCGCGGCCGGTTCCGGCTGCTTGGAGAGGCCGACGATGCCGAGGGTGAAGAGTCCCACGAGCGCGACGGTGGCGACGAGGGAGACGCCGAAGACGGTGCCGAGGGCTGCCCAGTCGATGTTCATGTGGATGCGTCCTTACCGGAGGCTCTTAGACCGTGGCGGGTCGGGCCGGGTCGGTGACCGGTCCGGCCGGGGCCGGGATGGTGGCCGTGAGGCCGAGGGTCTGGGCAGCGGTGGTGGGCGGCGGGCTGACGGCCGCGATGGCGGTGGTGACGACGCCCGCGGGCTCGGCGTCGGGGGCGGCCGCGTCCTCGTCATGGCCGCCGGGTGCGACGTCCCCGTGCCCGACGGGCTTGCGGCGCGACAGCAGCCAGATCGCACCGGAGCCCGCGATCAGCAGCGCCGCGACGACCACGACGCCCCAGGTGCCCTGCTGCGTGAGGAACTCCGCTCCCGCACCCACCAGACCGGCGGCCGGCAGGGTCAGACCCCAGGCGACGAACATCCGGGTGGCGGTGGACCAGCGGACCACGCCGCCCTTGCGGCCGAGGCCCGCGCCCATGACGGCGCCGGAGCAGGACTGGGTGGTGGAGAGGGAGAAGCCGAGGTGCGAGGAGGCCAGGATGACGGTGGCGGCACTGGTCTGGGCGGCGAAGCCCTGCGGCGGCTTGAGCTCGGTCAGGCCGCTGCCCATGGTGCGGATGATGCGCCAGCCGCCGAGATAGGTGCCGAGTGCGATGGCGAGGCCGGCGCACATGATGACCCAGACCGGCGGGTTGGAGCCGGGGGAGAGGACGCCACCGGTGACCAGGGCGAGCGTGATGATGCCCATGGTCTTCTGCGCGTCGTTGGTGCCGTGCGCGAGGGACACCAGGCCGGCCGAGGCGATCTGGCCGGCGCGGTACCCCTTCGCGGTGGCCTTCTCCTGGGCGTCGCCCGTGGCCTTCCCGCCGATGCGGTACGTCAGCTTGGTGGCCAGCAGCGCGGCCAGGCCGGCGACGACGGGCGCGGCGACCGCGGGGAGCAGCACCTTGGTGACGACGGTGCCGCCGTCGACCGACGACCAGCCGGCGGACATCACCGCGGCGCCGATCAGGCCGCCGAACAGTGCGTGGGAGGAGCTGGACGGCAGTCCGACCAGCCAGGTCAGCAGATTCCACAGGATGGCGCCGACGAGCGCCGCGAAGATGACCTCGGTTCTGAGCCCGTCTTCGTTGATGATCCCGCCGGAGATCGTCTTGGCGACCTCCACCGACAGGAACGCGCCTACGAGGTTGAGAACGGCGGACATGGCCACCGCTGTCTTGGGTTTGAGTGCGCCGGTCGAGATGGTGGTGGCCATCGCGTTGGCGGTGTCGTGGAAACCGTTCGTGAAATCGAACACTAGAGCTGTCACGATCACAATCGCGAGCAGCAGCGTGATGTGTTCCATTTACCCAGGCAATCGTTCGACGTCAGTGGCACGTGGACCGTAGGCAACCTGAGTGAACGGAAGATGAACTGAGCAGGGCGTCGCGGTGACCCCAACCGGAGTGCCGCCGCCCTTTTCGCCCGCGGTGTGACGGCGGGATTCCGGCACGGGCCGGTGTGGGCCCGGAATCCGGGGCCCGGACGGGTCATCGCGGGAGGGGCGGCAGGGGGCCGCTCATCCGTTGAAAGGATCTTCGTATGAGCGATGAATGGCGGGATTCGATCGAACGGGCCTGGGGCGCGGTCGTCGCCACGGCCCGCAGGACGGCCTCCGAGGGCCTGGTGGTGGGAACCTCGGGCAACGTGTCGGCGCGGGTCGGCGGGACCGTGCTGGTGACGCCGAGCGGAGTGCCGTACGACCGGCTCCGGCCCGAGGACCTGACCGGCGTCGATCTGGAGGGCAGACAGGTCCTCGGTGAGATGGCCCCCACCAGCGAGCTTCCGCTCCATCTCGCGGTGTACCGGAACACCGGCGCGGCAGCCGTCGTGCACACCCACGCGGTGCACGCCACGGCCGTCTCCACGCTGGTCGCCGAGGTGCCGTCCGTCCACTACGCGGCCGCGATGCTCGGCGGCCCCGTCCGGGTCGCCGCCTACGCCCGGTACGGCACGGACGAACTGGCCGAAAACATGCTCACGGCCCTGCGGGACCGCACCGGCTGCCTGCTGGGCAACCACGGCACGGTCACCTACGGCGCCACCCTCGACGAGGCGTACGACCGCACCGCCCAGCTCGAATGGCTGTGCCGCCTCTGGCTCACCGCGAGCTCCGTGCCCGGCCGCACCCCGTCCCTGCTCACACCGGAGCAGCTGAACGATGTCAAGGAAGCGCTGAAGGGGTACGGGCAGCCGGGCTGAGCGCGGGGCGGCGGCGGGCTCGCGGCGGGTGGCCGGGCAGGGGCCGGACGGGGCGGAGGCGGGGGCGCGGGGGAGACCGGGCGGGGCGGGGGCGGGCCACCGGACGGCCCCGTCCGCTGGCCATGTGCGGCGGGAGCCACGACACTGATGCCGTGCGCCCGGCTACAGCAACGGCAACTGCCGTCACCACGATCCTCGGCGTCGGCGCGGCAGCGGTCGCCGCCGGCCGGTACGCAGGCGACGTCGCCCTCAAGGTGCCGTCCCGACGTCCCCTCCCCGCCGACCGCAGACTCACCGTGCACGCGACGGCGGCCGGGCAGGTCACCCTGACCCGGTCCCTCACCTCGCTCCGGCCAGGCACCTACGGGCTGGTGGGAGACGACGTCCACGCCGTCGTGGGGCCGGTCATCGACCAGGCCCACCAGGCCGCCGACACGGTCGTACGCCGACTGGAACGCGTGAACCACGGCATCCTGCACCCCGGCGCCAAGGTCCGCGTCACACCGGAGGTCCACAGCGGCGATCCCACGACCGCCCTCGGCCTCGCCTTCAGCGAGGTGGAGATCCCCGGCGAACTCGGCGGCCTGCCCGCCTGGTTCGTGCCGGGCCACCGCGACACCTGGGTCATCACCGCGCACGGCCTCGGCACCACCAGGGAGCACCCGCTGAACGTGGCGGGCTTCCTGCACGAGCAACAGCTGCCGGTGCTCGACCTCGCCTACCGCGGCGACCCCGGAGCCCCCCGCTCCCCGGACGGACTCGCCCACCTCGGCGAGTCCGAGTGGCGGGACCTGGACGCGGCCATCCGCTTCGCCGTGCGCTACGGCGCCGAACAGGTCGTCCTGTACGGCTGGTCCACCGGCGCCTCGATGGCCCTGCACGCCTGCGTCAACTCGGCGCTGAGGGACCGGATCTGCGGGCTCGTCCTGGACTCGCCGGTGCTGGACTGGGCCACCACCCTGCGCGCCCTGGCCACCGCCCGGGGCGTCCCCTCCGCCCTGCTGCCCCTCGCCGTCCGCGCCGCCCAGGGGCAGACCGGACTGCACGGGGCCCGGCTCCTGGACACGTCGCTCCCCTGGACCCTGCACGTCCCGACGCTGATCTTCCACGGACCCGACGACACCCTGGCCCCCTGGCGGCCGTCCCGGGAGCTGGCCGCCCGCCGCCCCGACCTGATCGCCCTGCACGCGGTACCCCAGGCTCCGCATGCGGCGATGTGGAACGCCGACCCGGCCGGCTACGAGGAGACGCTGCGACGCTTCCTCACGCCCCTGATGTGAGCTGATGTGCCGGTTCGGCCGGTTGGTCCCGGCCGAACCGGCCGGGCCCGAAGCCGGTGTTGAGGGTTCCGTTTGGGCTTTCGGGCCGTCAGAGGCAAGACTGCTCCCCGTGACGTCCCGTACCCCGCGCGACTCCAGGCTGCGACTTGTCCGCCCGCGACCCCTCGCCACCGCTCGCAAGGCCGTGACCGCCCGGCGCACCAGGCCGGCGCCCCGCCCGCCCGAGGGCACCCCGCCCCGGGCCGAACTGGCCCGCCAGGCCAGGGCCGCTCTCGCCGACGCCGTACGGATCGCCCGCTGGGCGGCCGACGGCGTGAGCCCCGGCACGCCCCCGCTGGCCGCCCAGGCCCTCGAACGGGCCGCGACGGCGCTGGAACTGTCCCCCGCGCAGGTGCGCTCCGGCTGGGACCGGGCCCGGCTCGCCGGCCTCGTGGAGCTGCACGGCGAGACCGCCCGGCCCGGCTGGCGGCTGCGCGCCTGGGACCGCGACGACTCCGCCGTGCTCCGCGGCTGGGTGGCGCTCTTCGACGCCTGGTCGCTCGTCCACCCCGCCCCCCAGGACATCGAGTCCACGGCGGTCGCCGAGGCCGTCGAGGCCGTGCCGCAGGTGCTGTCCCTCCTCCAGCTCTCGGCGGGCCCGGTCACGGTGCCCGCCCTCCTCGACCTGCTCGGCCAGCGCGTGGCGGAACTGCACGAGGAGCGCTGCGAGGTGCCGTACGGGCCCCAGCCGCTGCCCGCTCCCACCGCACCGGCGCCCGCCGCCCACCCCGCCGCCCTCGTCGCCCTCCTGCTGGACTGGGCCCTGGAGGGGCTGGCCGCCGTCGGTGCGCTCACCCTCGGCGCCGGCACCGCCACCCTGACCCCGCTCGGCAACTGGGCGGTGTGGGTCAAGCTGGAGCAGATCTGCGTCGCCGCCCAGAGCCCGGCCGGGAACATCGAGCAGTCCGCCGCCGACATGCTGCTCGGCTGCGCCCGCCTCACCCCGGGACCGGCCCGCGCCGAATACCGCGCCTGGCTGGCCGCCCGCCCCGTCGGCAGCGCCGTCGCCGAACTCCTCGGCGTCGCCCGCGGTGAGGACGCCCTGCTGCGGGGGCTCGCCTTCGAGGCGCTCCGGGTGGTCGGCGCACCGGCCGAGCCCGAGGTCCGCTCCGTCGTCACCGACCCGTCGCTGCGCCCCTACGCGCTGCTCTGGCTCGCGGAGTACGAGGGCAGGGACCCCGAGGACGCGCAGGAGGTCCTCAGCCGTGAGGAGGCGACCTGGCTCTGGGTCGACACCGCGGCGGCCGTCGCCGACCACGGAGAGACGGGACTGCTGGTCCGCCACCTCGACTCGGCCGTGCAGGGCACCGTCCCGGCGCTGCTGGACGAGGTGAGGGCCGTGGGCCACCCACGCACCGTCCAGGTCCTGGTGGCGCTGGCCGCCGCGCACCCCGACCCGGCACTCGCCAAGGCGGTCCGCAAGGCCGCGTTCCAGGTGCACACCGGCGGAGCCTGAACCGCCGGGCGGGCCCGCTGCCCGGCGCCCACCTGGACGCGGACCCCGGCCCGCGGGGCGCCGGGCCGCCCGAAGCCGCGGCAGGGAAGCACCGGCCGCGGCAGACGGCCGGCCTCACGCCGCCCCGCGGCCTACGTCCCCAGCCGCTCAGCCGCCCTGCCCAGCGCCGCCCGGTGGGCGGCCTTCCCCGTCCGGCCGCTCCCCGTACGGCCGCTCAGCCGGCCGAACCCGGGGCGTACGTCCCGAAGCTCCACACATTGCCCTCCGCGTCGCGCGCCATGTAGTCCCGGGAGCCGTAGTCCTGGTCGGTGGGCGGCATCAGGATCTCCACCCCGTGCTCCACGGCCCGGGCGTGGTGGGCGTCGACCTCGTCGACCACCACATAGACACCGGCCGGACCGCCCCCCTGCATCGCCTTGGCGAAGACGCCCTCGCGGCCCTTGGAGCCCAGCATCACCCTGCCGTTCCCGTAGGACAGCTCCGCGTGCATCACCGTGCCGTCCTCGCCCTCGTGCACCGCTTCCTCGGTGAAGCCGAGGCCCTGGGTCAGCGTCTTGATCGCGGCCTTCGCGTCCTCGTAAAGAATCGTCGGACAGATCGTCGGAACGCCCGCCGTCGCGTCTGCCATCGCACTCATCCTCTCTTCGCCGTACCGGCCCCCACGGGCCCGTCTGTGATCTGCGTCTCAGTCTTCCACCCGATACTGACAATGCCCTGCGCGAACCGCCCCCCGAACTCCTCCCGGATGCGGACAAGGCCGTGGCGGGCGGCCCCGCACGTTTCGGCGCGTGCGGTCCGAGCGGGCGGAAAAGCGGCTGGACACCGCCAGTAGACTGGTCCTCATGGCAATTCTCCTTGTGCGTGTGCGTGAGTAACGGCGTCGAGTCGTGAATCGCTAGCCGTTCCTCCGCCTTCCATACCGCTCTGGAGTTTTCCCCCGTGATCACCGCCTCCGGCATCGAGCTGCGCGCCGGCGCCCGCATGCTCATCGAATCCGCCTCCTTCCGTATCGCCAAGGGCGACCGCATCGGCCTCGTCGGCCGCAACGGGGCGGGCAAGACCACCCTCACCAAGTGCCTCGCGGGCGAGGGCACCCCGGCGGCCGGCACCATCACCCGCTCCGGCGAGGTGGGCTACCTCCCGCAGGACCCGCGCACCGGCGACCTCGACGTGCTCGCCCGGGACCGCATCCTGTCCGCACGCGGCCTCGACGAGATCCTGCGCAAGATGCGGGAGAACGAGGAGCGCATGGCGAACGGCAAGGGCGCCACCCGCGAGAAGGCGATGAAGAAGTACGAGCGCCTGGAGACGGAGTTCCTCACCAAGGGCGGATACGCGGCCGAGGCCGAGGCGGCCACCATCGCCGCCGCCCTCAGCCTCCCCGACCGGGTGCTCGCCCAGCCGCTCCACACGCTCTCCGGCGGTCAGCGCCGCCGGGTCGAGCTGGCCCGGATCCTCTTCTCGGACGCCGACACCCTGCTGCTCGACGAGCCCACCAACCACCTCGACGCGGACTCGATCGTCTGGCTGCGCGACTACCTCAAGAGCTACCGCGGCGGCTTCATCGTGATCTCCCACGATGTCGATCTCGTCGAGACGGTCGTCAACAAGGTCTTCTACCTCGACGCCAACCGCTCGCAGATCGACATCTACAACATGGGCTGGAAGCTCTACCAGCAGCAGCGCGAGGCCGACGAGAAGCGCCGCAAGCGCGAGCGGCAGAACGCCGAGAAGAAGGCCGCGACCCTCAACGCGCAGGCCGACAAGATGCGCGCCAAGGCCACCAAGACCGTGGCCGCGCAGAACATGGCCAAGCGCGCCGACCGGCTGCTCTCCGGGCTGGAAGCCGTGCGGGTCTCCGACAAGGTCGCCAAGCTGCGCTTCCCCGACCCCTCGCCGTGCGGCAAGACCCCGCTGATGGCCGAAGGTCTCTCGAAGTCCTACGGGTCGCTGGAGATCTTCACCGACGTCGACCTCGCGATCGACAAGGGCTCCCGGGTCGTCATCCTCGGCCTCAACGGCGCCGGCAAGACCACCCTGCTCCGGCTCCTCGGCGGCGCGGAGAAGCCGGACACCGGCGAGATCATCGAAGGGCACGGGCTGAAGCTCGGCTACTACGCCCAGGAGCACGAGACCCTCGACCCGGACCGCACGGTCCTGGAGAACATGCGCTCCGCGGCGCCCGATCTCGACCTCGTCGCCGTCCGCAAGACGCTCGGCTCGTTCCTGTTCTCCGGGGACGACGTGGACAAGCCCGCCGGAGTGCTCTCCGGCGGAGAGAAGACCCGGCTCGCCCTGGCGACGCTGGTGGTCTCCTCCGCCAACGTGCTCCTCCTCGACGAGCCCACCAACAACCTCGACCCGGCCAGCCGCGAGGAGATCCTCGGCGCGCTGCGCACGTACAAGGGCGCGGTCGTCCTCGTCACGCACGACGAGGGAGCGGTCGAGGCCCTCCAGCCCGAGCGCATCATCCTGCTGCCCGACGGCGTCGAGGACCTGTGGGGCGCGGACTACCGGGACCTGGTCGCCCTGGCCTGACGGACCGGCCCCCGGCGCGCATCGCATCCGGACGTCGCGCCTGCGCCGGCCGCCGGGCCCACCCGGCCGCCGCGCCCACCCGGCCGCCGGGCCCGCGCGGCGGCCGGATACCGGCCGCCGCGGTCCGCTGATCCGCTCTCGCTGGATCATTCGGCCTACGCGTGATCCATCATCTGTGTGAGGGCGTCTCGTACCCCGGCGCGGCATCCGGCAGATACCTGCCAGATGCACGCATGAGGGACATCGTTGCCCGCGCGGCTCTGACCTGGACGTTCCTCCGGCGGGGCCGCCCCGATTCCTCCGCCGACCTGCGGAATATGTGATTCCGCTCGTGTCGATGCCGTCCCGGGGCGCCGATCCGCTCGCACGGACCTTGCCGAATGGGTGGCCAGGACGGCCCCGAGGGGTGATCATGAGAGTCCAGAGCGCACTTCCCACGAGGAGGCACGGGTGGCCGAGACTCTGAAGAAGGGCAGCCGGGTAACCGGCGCCGCGCGCGACAAGCTCGCGGCAGACCTGAAGAAGAAGTACGACTCCGGTGCGAGCATCCGGGCGTTGGCCGAGGAAACCGGCCGCTCCTACGGATTCGTCCACCGGATGCTCAGCGAGTCCGGAGTGACGCTGCGGGGACGCGGCGGAGCGACACGAGGCAAGAAGGCCGCGGCGGCCTGACGGCTCTCCGCGGACCGGGGCGGGTCGCAGGACCTGCCCGGGGCTCACCGGTTTCGGCGGTGGCCACCCGGTCGATCGTGCGGTCGACCGGGTGGTTACTGTTCAGTCACTTAGCTCCATGTGCTGACTGCACCCGATCCGGAGGCGCTCCATGACCTCGCTCGACACTGTGCTCGACAAGGACGGCGTACGACTCACCGTCGACGACGCGGTTGCCACGGTGACCCTCACCAACCCGGCCAAGCGCAACGCTCAGTCCCCCGCTCTGTGGCGGGCGTTGACAGAAGCCGGACGGGCTCTGCCCGGCAGTGTGCGGGTCGTCGTGCTGCGTGGCGAAGGTGTGTCCTTCTCCGCCGGTCTCGACCGCCAGGCGTTCACCCCCGAGGGATTCGACGGTGAGCCGTCGTTGCTCGACATGGGGCGTGGGCCGGAGGCCGACCTCGACGCGGTCATCGCCGAGTACCAGGAAGCGTTCACCTGGTGGCGCCGCAACGACCTCGTGTCGATCGCGGCCGTCCAGGGGCATGCCATCGGCGCCGGCTTCCAGCTCGCTCTCGCCTGCGATCTGCGGATCGTCGCCGAGGACGTGCAGTTCGCCATGCGCGAGACCAGCCTCGGGCTGGTGCCCGACCTCACCGGCACGCACCCCTTGGTGCACCTGGTGGGGTACGCGCGCGCGCTCGAAATCTGCGCCACCGGCCGCTTCGTGCACGCCGCCGAGGCCGAGCGCACCGGCCTGGCCAACCTGGTGGTGCCCGCCGCGGAGCTCGAAGGAGCCGCCCGTGACCTGGCCGGCGCCCTGCTCGCCGCCCCGCGCGACGCCGTCGTCGAGACCAAGGCCCTGCTGAGCGGCGCCGTCTCGCGTACGTACGAGGAGCAGCGCGCCGCCGAGCGGGCCGCGCAGGGCCGTCGGCTGCGTGACCTGGCGGGCACGGCCGACTGACGGCCCCACCCCGCCGGTGGCGGAGGGCCGTCACGGACCCGACGCCGCCACTGACGTACCTCCCGTTCACCGGGCCCGGGGCGCACCGCCCGGGGCCCGGTGCCACGTCAGCCGGCCGGCGAGGCCCCCGGCCCGGGCTCTCCCGTCACGGCGGTGACCAGAACCGCGACCGGCGGATGCCCGTCCACCGCCTCCGTCACCACCGCCCGTACCGCGCGGGCCACGTCCAGCGCCCGATGACCGCCGTCCGTCGCCAGCTCGACCCGTACATGGTCCGGGCCGGTGTGCACGGAGGCGCCCAGCACCCGCGTCAGCGTCGCGACCCCGGTCACTCCGGCGGCCGCACGACCCGCCGCGTCTTCCGGATCCGCGGGGTGCACCTCGGCAGGCGGTGGTTCGGCCCGTTCCGGCTCGGTCTCCAGCAACTCCGTCACCTGGACGTCCACCTCGTCGACCACCAGGCCGAGCCGCCGCGCGGCAGCCGTCAGCAGGGCCGAGCGCAGCGCCGCGGCGGCGGCCGGCAGCGGCAGGCCGGCCGTCGCGGCCACCGTGGCCTCGATCCGCAGCGGGCCGGGCGGCAGGGCGCTCGGAGGCCGCGGCACCTGCGGGGCGGGAGCCGCCTCGGCGTCGGCCACGGCGATCCGCAGCCGCAGGAGCACCGGCCCCGACCCGCCCGCCGCCCGGTGCAGCACGCCGACCGCCGCCCGTTCCGAGATCCAGGCCCCGTCCGCCGGACCACCCAGCGGGAGCAACCGTCCCAGACCGAGCCGCAGCCGCACCGCGGCGGTCCATCCTTGGGCCCTGTGCGAGCCGTCAGCCGTCGTCATTGCTCCACCCTGCCGCATCCACGGCGCGAGTCGGGGCAAGCGCACTTAATGTGGGCAAGGAAGTCCAATCCGCCCCCCCCGAAGGGAACAACGGCGATGACCGACACCCCACAGCGGAACCGGCCCGACAGCTTCGACCACGACTCGACGGGCGGCGACAGCAGGAGTACCCCCCTTACCAAGCGCGGCGGGGGAGCCCCCGCCACCCGCGGCCGCACGACGATCGCCGACGGCGTCGTCGAGAAGATCGCCGGAATGGCCGCACGCGACGTGATGGGCGTGCACGCGATGGGAAGCGGGCTCTCGCGGACCTTCGGAGCGGTGCGCGACCGGGTCCCCGGCGGTTCCAAGTCCGTCACCCGCGGCGTGAAGGCCGAGGTCGGCGAGTCCCAGACGGCCCTCGATCTGGAGATCGTCGTCGACTACGGCGTGTCGATCTCCGACGTCGCCCGTGAGGTGAGGGAGAACGTTGTCGCGGCGGTCGAGCGGATGACGGGACTCGAAGTCGTCGAGGTCAACATCGCCGTGAGCGATGTGAAGCTGCCCGACGAGGACGACGACGAAGACCAGCCCGAGCCACGTCTCCAGTAGTCCTCCGTCCGAGGCAGTTGAGGAGCGCACGATGAGCATGGCTGTGGTCGGCATGGTGGCCGGCATGGCGCTCGGATTCGCCGGGTACTTCGGCGGGTTCGGTGCCTTTCTGCTGGTGGCCGCCCTGGGGGCGATCGGTTTCATCGCCGGTCGCTTCGTCGACGGTGACCTGGAGCCCGGCGACTTCTTCCGGAGTCGCGATCGCGGCGACCGGCGGCGGTGACGGGAGTGCCGGGGGCGGGCGGCCGGGTCGCCGCCGCGGAGCGAGGGGAGACCCGGATCGCCGACCGGGTCGTCGCGAAGATCGCCGCGCAGGCGGCGAAGGAGGCGGTCGACGAGCCCGCGAAGGACGCGGCGTCGCCGCGGGCCACGGTCACGGTGCACCGTGACACCGCTCGCGTACGGGTGAGCCTGGAGCTCGGCTATCCCAGCGACATCGGGCGCCAGTGCGGCGCCGTGCGTCGCCGGGTCGCCGAACGGGTAGAGGCCTTGGCGGGGATGGAAGTGCCCGAAGTGGCCGTACAGGTCGAGCGCCTGCACCCCACAGGAGGAAGCCTCGCGGCGCAGGGGAGGATCCGATGACCGAGCCCCAGGACCCGGACCACGGCACGGAGCGTCAGCCCGCAGCCGGTCCGGGGGAACACGGGCACGCGCTCGCACTCGACCAGTCGGCGTCCTCCGCGGCGTACGAACCGTCCCCGGCCGGGGAACGCGGCAAGGGCCGAGCGGGCCGCTTCTGGTCCGCCCGCCGCATTCCGGCGGGCATCACGGCCCTGGTGGTCCTGGGCGCCGCCGGGCTGTTCCTCTACGACGTGGCGGCCGTCCGCGCCGACCACCCGGCGATGCAGTGGCGCCGCTCGCTGGCCGACGAGCTGGCCCGGCGCCGGCTGGACGACGTCTGGGTGCTGACCGGTGCCTCGGTCGCCGCGGCGATCGGCCTGTGGCTGCTCGTCCTCGCGCTCACGCCCGGACTGCGCGATCTGCTGTCGATGCGCCAGGACCGCCCGGGCGTACGGGCGTCCCTGGACCGCAGGGCAGCGGCCATGGTCCTGCGCGACCGGGCCGTGGAGGTCTCCGGTGTGCAGTCGGTCCGGGTCCGGATGGGCCGGGGCAAGGCGAAGGTGCGGGCCGCCTCGCACTTCCGTGAACTCGACGACGTACGGGCCGATCTGGACTCCGTGCTCACCACCGGCATCAAGGAACTCGGGCTGGCCAGGCCACCGAGCCTGTCCGTCCATGTCCGCCGTCCGACGAGGAAGGGGTGAGCGGCGTGCTCAGGACCGTCAACCGGGTGCTGCTCGGCCTGGCCGGACTGGTACTCGTCTGCGTGGGCGGCGGGGTCCTGGCCGCGGCCACGGGACTCTCCGTACCGTCGTGGTGGCCCTGGTCCGGCAAGAACGACGTCCTGCTCACTCAGGCGGACCGGACCCGCTGGCGCTCCGAGGGCTGGTGGTGGCCGGTGGTGATCGCGGTCCTCGCCGTCCTGGTGGTGCTCGCCCTGTGGTGGCTGCTGGCGCAGCTGCGCCGCGCCCGCCTCGCCGAAGTGCTCGTGGACAGCGGCGACGGCGAGGGCGCACTGCTGCGCGGCCGTGCCCTGGAGGGCATGCTCGCGGGAGAGGCGGGCGCCCTGGACGGGGTGGACCGCGCCCACGTCGTCCTGACCGGCCGGCGCAGCGCTCCGCAGACCAGGATCCGGCTGCTGATGGAGCCGCACGCCGCACCCGACGAGACGCTGGGCCGGCTCAGCGACGAGGCGCTGGCCCATGCCCGGGACTCGGCGGGGCTGGAGCGACTCCCCGCCGAGGTGCGGCTGAAGGCGGTCAAGCACCGGGCGGAACGGGTGAGCTGACGGGTACGCGACGGCCCGGGGGCCGGACGATCGCCCTGTCGCGGTCGTCCGGCCCCCGGCGCATCGTGTCTTCCGCCGGGCACCCGGCTCAGAAGCCGCGCCGGGACCCGCCGTCGACCGGCACCATGATGCCCGTCAGGTACGAGGCGGCGGGCGAGAGCAGGAAGGCCGCCGTCCGGCCGAACTCCTGCGGAGTGCCGTAGCGGCGCAGCGGGATGGCCGCCTCGTTGGCCGTGCGCGAGGCCTCCGCGTCGCCGGACAGCGCGTCCAGTTCACGGACCCGGTCCGTGTCGATCCGGGCCGGCAGCACGCCCAGCACCCGGATGCCCCGCGGGCCGAGCTCGTCGGCCAGCGACTTGGCGAAGCCCGCCAGGCCGGGGCGCAGCCCGTTGGAGATGGTCAGTCCCGCGATCGGCTCGTGGACGGAGCCGGAGAGCACGAAGCCGATGACACCGCCCTCGCCGAGCGCCGCGGCCGCCGCCCGGGCCAGACGCACCGCGCCCAGGAACACCGATTCGAAGGACGACCGCCACTGCTCGTCGGTGTTGTCCGCGGCGGAGCCCGGCGCCGGGCCCCCGACGCTGATGAGGATGCCGTCGAGCCGGCCGAGCCCCTCCAGCGCGGACTCCACGAGCCGCTGCGCCGCCGCGGGGTCGGCGTTGTCGGCGGCCAGCCCGACGGCGTCCGGCCCCAGTTCGGCGGCGGCCGCCTCGGCGCGCTTCTCGTCACGGCCGGTGATGATCACCTTCGCGCCGTCGGCGACGAGTGCGCGTGCCGTGGCGTTGCCGAGTCCCCGGGTCGCTCCGGTGACGATGTACACACGGTCCTTCAGTCCAAGATCCATGGCCCTATCCTGCCGCGTCGTCTCGCGCCGTGTCCTCGGCGGTCCGCTCCTCGGTCAGGGCCACCGCCGTCCCGACCAGCCCGATGTGGCTGAAGGCCTGCGGGAAATTGCCCAGCTGCCGCATGCCGGCGGTGTCGTACTCCTCGGCCAGCAGCCCCACATCGTTGCGCAGCGCCAGCAGCCGCTCGAAGAGTTCGGTGGCCTCGTCGGTGCGCCCCGTCATCCGCAGCGCGTCCGCCAGCCAGAACGAGCAGGCCAGGAACGCGCCCTCACCGCCGGGCAGTCCGTCGACCGAGGTGCCGTCGGTGCTGTAGCGGCGCACCAGACCCTCGCTGTCCAGCTCGTCCCGTACGGCGTCCACCGTCCCGATGACGCGCGGATCGTCCGGCGGCAGGAACCCGGTCCGGGCGATCAGGAGCGTCGCGGCGTCCAGCTCCCGTGACCCGTAGGACTGGGTGAAGGTGTTGCGCACCGGGTCGTACCCCTTCTCGCACACCTCCCGGTGCACGGCGTCCCGCATCGCCCGCCAGCGGTCGGCGTCGCCGGACAGTGAGGGGTCCTCCTCCAGACTGCGCACCGCCCGGTCGGCCGCCACCCAGGCCATGACCTTGGAGTGCACGAAATGGCGCCGCTGCCCGCGGATCTCCCACAGTCCCTCGTCCGGCTCGCGCCAGGTGGACTCCAGGAAGCCGAGCAGGCTGAGCTGCAGGCTCCAGGCGTGCGGTTTGTCGTCGAGTCCGGCGTCCCGGGCCAGCCGGAGCGAGTCGATGACCTCCCCGTACACATCCAGCTGACGCTGGCGGACCGCGGCGTTGCCGATCCGGACCGGGGCGGAGTTCTCGTAGCCGCGCAGCCACGGCAGCTCCGACTCGGGCAGTCTGCGCTCGCCCGCCAGCCCGTACATGATCTGCAGATCGGCCGGGTCCCCGGCGACGGCGCGCAGCAGCCAGTCCCGCCAGGCGGCCGCCTCCTGCACATAACCGGCCGAGAGCAGCGCGCCGAGGGTGAGGGTGGAGTCCCGCAGCCAGCAGAAGCGGTAGTCCCAGTTCCGTACGCCTCCGATCTCCTCCGGCAGCGAGGTGGTGGGAGCCGCCACGATGCCGCCGGTCGGGCCGAAGGTGAGCGCCTTGAGGGTGATCAGCGAACGGATCACCGCCTCCCGGTAGGGCCCCTGGTACTTGCAGCGCGCGGACCAATCGGACCAGTCGGACAGCGTGTTCTCCAGCGCCTCGTACGGGTCGACGAGATCCGGGCGGGGGGAGTGCGAGGGGTGCCAGGTCAGGACGAAGGCCACCCGCTCACCCGCGGAGACGCTGAACGAGGAACACGTGGAGAACTGCTGCCCCCAGGTCTTGACCGGCGGCTCGCTGCGCAGCCAGGCGGAGTCCGGTCCCGCGACCGCCACCCGGTGGCCCTGGGAGCGGCGCATCCACGGCACGATGGAGCCGAAGTCGAAGCGCAGCCGGATCACCGAGGTCATGTCGACGGTGCCGCTGACCCCCTCGACGATGCGCATCACGTCGGGTTCCTGGTCCCGCTGGGGCATGAAGTCGATGACCTTCACGGTGCCCGTGCGGGTCTCCCAGAAGGTCTCCAGGACGAGGGTGTCGTCCACGTAGGCGCGCCGGGTGCAGGTGTCCGCGCCCTTGGGGGCGATGCGCCAGTGGCCGTTGTCCTCGTCGCCGAGCAGCGCCGCGAAGCAGGCGCCCGAGTCGAAGCGGGGCAGACAGAGCCAGTCGACAGAACCGTTCCTGCCGACCAGAGCCGCTGTCTGGAGATCGCCGATGAGGGCGTAGTCCTCGATACGTGGGGTCACGTGTGGCGTGTTCCCGAACCTGGCCGTCGTTAAGCAGCCACCCGGCCAGGAGAGGCGGGAGTCACGCGCCGGGCACCCGTCCCGACGAGCCGTCAGGCCTTCGCGGGCTCGGGCTCCGCGGCGGCTGCCTGCCCGGCGGCCTCGGCCGCCGCCACCCGGTCGCGCTTCTCCCTGCGGGCCAGCACCACGAAGCCCACCGGGACGCCGGCGGCGAACAGCCACCACTGCACGGCGTACGCCATGTGCGGGCCGATGGAGCTGTCGTCGGGAGCCTCGATCAGCTCGGGGGTGTCGCCCTTCGGTTCCGGCCCGGTCTGCTCGATGTAGCCGCCGAGCACCGGCCGGGACAGGAGCTTCGCCTGCTGGGCGCTGTTGATCAGCATCACCTGGCGGTCCGGCAGGTCCGAGATGTCCTTGATGCCGCTGCTGCCCGTCGTCTCGTCGGCCTTGAGCCGCCCGGTGACGGTCACCTCGCCCCTGGGCACGGCCGGTACGTCGGGGAAGGCGTGCTGGTCGGCGGCGGACGGGACCCAGCCGCGGTTGATCATGACCGTGCCGCCGCCCTTGAGGTCGAACGGGATCAGCACGTGGACGCCGATGCTGCCGTCCGTGGCGGTCCTGCGCCGGACGACGACCTCGTGCTTCTCGTCGTACGTCCCGGTGGCCGTCACCGCGCGCCAGTAGTCCGAGCGCGGAACGGTGTGGCCGGGGGAGGTGAGGGTGGCGACAGGGACGGGCTCCGCCTTGAGGTTGTGCGAGATCAGGGCGTTCTGCGCGACCTTGTGCTCATGCCGGTGCAGCTGCCAGAAGCCCAGCTCGACCATCGTGGGAATCAGGACGAGGGTGATGAGGGCGAGAATCAGCCACTGCCGGGTCAACAGGAAGCGGTACACCCCATGACGGTACAACTGCGTCATGGGGTGCATCGCGCAGGGGGTGGGGGCGGGGGCGTGGAGCCCGGTGCTCAGACTTTGTCGACGATGCCCACCTTTCCCTCCGCGCGGGCGCAGTGACCGCCGCAGAACCAGTGCCCGTCGACCTCGACCCCCTGGCCGATGACCTGGACCCGGCAGTGCTCACAGATGGGCGCCATGCGGTGAATGGCGCAGGAGAAGCAGTCGAAGACGTGAATCGCGCCCTGCGCGTGCACCTCGAAGGACATGCCGTAGTCGTTTCCGCATACTTCGCAACGTGCCATGCGCCACAGGGTGGGACGCCGGGGCGGGGGCGGGCGAGCGGCGGGCGGGCGAGTCGCCCCCGGTTCACTCCGATGACCGCGTCGGCGCCGGGACCTGACGGGCCCGTTCGTCCGTCGCCGCGGCCACGTCCCTCAGCAGATGGGTGAAGGCGCTCTCGTCCAGGATCGGCGTACCGAACGACTTCGCCTTCACCGTCTTCGACGTCGCCGCGTCCGGGTCGTTGGTGACGAGCAGGCTCGTCAGCCGGGAGACGCTCGTCGCCACGTGCAGCCCCGCCTCCACGGCCCGGTCCTCCAGGAGTTCGCGGTCGACCGAGGTGTCTCCGGAGAACGCCACCCGCATGCCCTGCATGAGCGGTTTGTCCTTCTCGTACCGTCCCGGATTCGGGTACGGACAGGACGGGCGCTTGCGCGAGGGGCGCCAGCTGTTCTGCGACCCGTACGAGGACTGGTAGCCGACGCGCGGGGTCACGGGCGAGTCCGACCACTCGGTCAGCGGCCGGCACTCCAGCAGCGGCAGCCGCACCCCGCCCCGCGCCGCCGCGTGCAGGGACGGGCGGAACGCCTCGGCCAGCACCCGGGCGTCGTCCAGCGCGTGGTGCGCGCGCTGCTGCACCACGCCGAAGTGCGCGGCCAGCGACTCCAGCTTGTGGTTGGGCAGCGGCAGCCGCAGCTCCTTGGAGAGCGCGATGGTGCACAGCCGCTGCTGGACGGGGGCGACGACGGCGGCCCGTGCGTACTCCCGGGCCAGCATCGACCAGTCGAAGGCGGCGTTGTGCGCGACCAGGACGCGGTCGGCGAGCCGCTCGGAGAGCTGGGCGGCGACCTCGGGGAAGAGCGGGGCGCCTTCCAGGACGTCGCTCGTCAGTCCGTGGATCCAGACGGGACCGGGATCGCGCTCCGGGTTGACGAGGGTGTACCAGTGGTCCTCGACGTTGCCCAGGGCGTCCAGGCGGTAGACGGCGGCGGAGATGATCCGGTCGTCCCGTGCGAGTCCGGTGGTCTCCACGTCGACGACCGCGTACCCCTGTGGGTAGGCGGTCGGCCACGGTGCTGCGGTCTGGCGGTCGTCGAGCATGGTCACAGACAATACGGGCCGCCACCGACAGTCCCCTATTCGGCCGTCAACCCATCCCCGGCCGCCGCTGGTCCCCGGCGCCGGCCAGCAGCCCGTCCACCAGCGCCCGCAGGGAGGTGACGAACAGCCGGTCCGGGTCGGCCGGCCGGGCCAGCGCGCGGGCCAGCGCCGGGTCGTCGCCCCCGGAGGAGGCCGACCAGAGCTCGCCCTCACCGGGGGACTGGACGGGGGACCGCTCCCGGTTGCGCTCGACGAGCAGGAAGCCGACGGTGTGGAACTGCACCGCCCGCACCGCGGCGGCCGCCCGGGCCCCGCGCAGCCCGGCGGCGTGCACCTCGTGGACGAGCGCCTGCTGGGCCGGCAGGAACATCCGTTCCGTCAGCCCCCGTTCGTGGACCATCGCGATCAGGTGCGGCCGCGCGCGCAGCTCCCGGCGCAGCACGCGGGCCACGGAGACGATCCGGCCGGCCGGGGTGCGCCCGGCCGGGCGCAGGGTGCCCACCTCCTGGACGGTGCGCTCGACGAGGGCGTCCAGCAGCGACTCGCGGTTGCCGACGTGCCAGTAGATCGAGGTGACGGCGGTGCCCAGCTCCGCGGCCAGCCTGCGCATGGTGAGGGCCTGCGGACCGTCCCGCACGAGCGCGGCAGCCGCCGCGAGGATCTCCTCGCGGGTCAGCGACGAACGGGCCACAGGTCCTCCGGGCTTTCGAGAGCTTCGTGCACGCACGCCTATTACCCTTCACGAGCTCCGGTGTAACTGTGTTACAGAACCCGGCACGGACAACCGAGAAGGGTGGCACCGCATGGCACGTGTACGGTACGGCGCGCGCACCGAGGCCGAGATCGCGGCGGCCCGCGAGGCCCGCTCCCGGCTCCCCGACATCTGGTCCACCGGCGTGAGCGCCGTCTGGGAGAGCGACCCCGACGCGGTGGCGGCCGTTCTCCCGCCACCCCTGAAACCCTCCGGGCGCCCGCTCGTCCGGGCGAGCATCAGCAAGGTCGACCTGCCGGGGTACCCCCTCGGGGCCGGCTCCGTCGCCGTCGCCGCCGTCCATGACGGACACGAGGGCTGGTACCCGCTGGTCATGCCGATGACCCACGAGCGGGCCCTGACCGGCGGCCGCGAGGTGTTCGGCGAGCCGAAGAAGCTCGGCGAGGTGAGCGTGGAGCGCGAAGGACTCCTCGTACGCGCCTTGCTCGCCCGCCACGGCATCGCCTTCGTCGAGGTCCGCGGCGCGGTCGCCGAACCCCTCCCGCTGCCCCCACCGGCCACCAAGCTCGACTTCTACTTCAAGTTCCTGCCCGCGGCGGACGGTGAGGGCTTCGACTCCGATCCCGTCCTGATCCACTGCACCCGCCACGAGAAGGTCCGCCGGCTGGAGCGCGTCACCGGCGACGTGGTGCTGCGCGAGTCCGTGTACGACCCGGTCGCCGACCTCCCCGTCCTGCGCGTCCTCGACCTCACCATCGGCGAGAAGACCAGCGACCAGCAGGGCCGGGCCGTCGAACGGGTGAGCGCCGACGCGCTGCTGCCGTACATCCACCAGCGCTACGACGACCCGCAGCAGATCCACGACGGCCCGCCGCGAGGGAGCGTCCGATGAGGCTTCAGGAGGGGCAGGTCGCGGTCGTCACCGGCGCCGCGAGCGGCATCGGACTCGCCATGGCCCGCAGGTTCGCCGCCGAGGGGCTCAAGGTCGTGCTCGCCGACGTGGAGGAGGCCGCGCTCGACAAGGCGGCCGGAGAACTGCGCCGCGAGGGCGCGCAGGTGCTGGCCGCGGTCGTGGACGTCGGCGAGCGCGACTCCGTCGACGCGCTTGCCGACGCCGCGTACGACGCCTTCGGCGCCGTGCACGTGCTGTGCAACAACGCCGGCGTCGGCTCCGGCGCCGAGGGCCGGATGTGGGAACACGACCCGAACGACTGGAAGTGGGCCTTCGCCGTCAACGTGTGGGGGGTCTTCCACGGCATCCAGGCCTTCCTGCCGCGCATGCTGGCGGACGGCGCCCCCGGCCACGTCGTCAACACCTCGTCCGGCGACGGCGGGATCGCCCCGCTGCCCACCGCGTCCGTGTACGCGGTCACCAAGTCCGCCGTCGTCACGATGACCGAGTCGCTCTACGCGCACCTGCGGGCGGAGGGCGCCCCGGTCGGCGCCTCGGTCCTCTTCCCCGGCCCGCACATGCTGCGCACCGGCCTGTGGGAGTCGCACCGCAACCGGCCCGAGCGGTACGCCAAGGAGCGCCCGCGCCGGACCCCGTACCGCAGCCTCGACCAGTGGGAGACCGCCATGCGGTCGGCGGGCCACGAGGTGGAGTTCACACCGGTGGAGGACGTCGCCGCGACCGTCGTGGACGGGATACGCGCCGACCGCTTCTGGATGCTGCCCGACAGCGAGCACAGCGACCGCCAGATCCGGGCCCGGTCGCAGTCGATGCTGGACCGGGCCAACCCGTCGTACCTGGAGAGCTTCGTACTCGACTGAGGCCCTACGTCCCGTCTGGAGTCAACGATGACCGACGACCCGTACCTGATCATCTCCTCCGACTGCCACGCCGGACTGCCCACGGAGGAGTACCGGCCCTACCTCGACCGCCGCTTCCACCGCGAGTTCGACGACTTCCTCGCCGGGCGGGACCGCCGCCGCGAGGAAATGACCCGCCTCGGCGTGCGCAACGAGGCCTTCGCCGACAAGTGGTTCCAGGACAACGAGGAAGGCCTGAGGGGTGGTTGGGACGCCACCCAGCGGCTCAAGGAACTCGACGGCGACGGCGTGGCCGCCGAGGTCGTCTTCCCCGACGCGGACGCCGTCGACAGCCGCACCGCGGCCCCCTTCGGCGTCGGCCTCGGCCTCTCCGGCGACCAGGACCCCGAGCTGGGCATGGCCGGCGCGCAGGCCCACAACCGCTGGCTCGCCGACTTCGTCGCCCAGCACCCCGAACGCCACTGCGGCGTCGCCCTGCTGCCCGTCACCGGCGAGACCGACCGGGTCGTCGCCGAGATCCACCGGGCCAGGGAGTCCGGTCTCGGGGCCCTGATGATCCCCTCCATGTGGGTGGACAAGGCCCCCTACCACGACCGTCGTTACGACCCCGTCTGGGCGGCCGCCGCCGAGACGGGCATGCCGGTCGTCACCCACTCCGGCGCCGCTCCCCGCCATGAGTACGGCGACCACCTCGGCATCTACGTATCCGAGGTCACCTGGTGGCCGTCCCGCCCGCTCTGGTTCCTCCTCTGGTCGGGCGCCTTCGAACGGCACCCCGGGCTGAAGTTCGGCATCGCCGAGTCCGGCTGCTGGTGGCTGCCGAACCTCCTGTGGTTCATGGACCGGCTCTACCTCGGCGCCCACGGCGGCAAGAAGCTCTCCCCGTTCGCCGAGCTCAAGCGCCCGCCCCACGAGTACCTGGACCGGCAGGTGTTCATCTGCGCCACCAACACCAAACGCCGTGAGCTCGCCCAGCGGTACGAGATCGGCGTCGGCAACATCCTGTGGGGCAGCGACTTCCCGCACCCCGAGGGCACCTGGCCGAACACCGCGAACTGGCTGCGCGACACCTTCCACGACATCCCCGTCGCCGAGACCCGCGTGATGCTGGGCCTCGCCGCCGCCGAGGTCTTCGGCTTCGACACGGACAAGCTCGCCCCGCTGGCCGCGCGCATCGGCCCCACCCCGGCCGACCTGGGCCAGAGCACCGACCAGAGCGCGGTCGAGGCCTCCTGGGCCCGCTCGCGCGAGGTCGGCCGGCACTGGCTGACCGACCACGACTTCCCCACCCTGGGGGTCTCGTGATGGACCGCTACACCGTCATCTCCGCCGACTGCCACGCCGGGGCCGATCTCCTCGACTACCGGCCCTACCTGGAGTCGGAGCACCACGACGACTTCGACGCCTGGGCCGCCGCCTACGTCAACCCGTACGAGGACCTGGTGGCCGACAGCGCCGACCGCAACTGGAACTCCGAGCGCCGCCTCGCCGAACTGGAGGCCGACGGCATCGTCGCGGAGGTCGTCTTCCCCAACACCATCCCGCCCTTCTTCCCCTCCGCCTCCCTGATGGCCCCGGCGCCCTCCCGGCAGGAGTACGCACAGCGCTGGGCGGGCCTGCGCGCCCACAACCGCTGGCTCGCCGACTTCTGCGCCGCGGCGCCGGGCCGGCGGGCGGGCGTCGCGCAGATCCTCCTCAACGACCCCGCCGAGGCGGTCCGCGAAGTGCGCCGCACCAAGGAGGCGGGCCTCACCGGCGGCATCCTGCTGCCGGGCGCCCCACCGGGCAGCGGCATCCCGGAGCTGTACTCCCCGGCGTACGACCCGCTGTGGGCGGTCTGCGCGGAGCTCGGCGTACCGGTCAACCACCACGGCGGCTCCGCCTCCCCGCCGCTCGGGGACGAACCCGCGGCCCGCGCCGTCTTCATGGTGGAGACCACCTGGTTCTCGCACCGCGCGCTGTGGCACCTGATCTTCGGCGGCGCGTTCCGCCGTCATCCCGGACTGAAACTGGTCCTCACCGAACAGGGCTCGGGCTGGATCCCGGGCGTCGTCGAGATGCTCGACTACTACCACGGGCGGCTTCTCGCGGCGGCCTCCCGGGCCGCGACCGCCGAGTCCAAGTTCGGTGCCGGGCTCGCCGCTTCGATGGGCGCGAGCCCCAGCGAGGTCTGGCGCGACAACTGCTACGTGGGCGCCAGCTTCATGCGGCCGCACGAGGTGCCGCTGCGGGACCGCATCGGCCTCGACAAGATCATGTGGGGCAGCGACTACCCGCACGACGAGGGCACTGCCCCCTACTCACGGGAGGGCCTGAGGATCGCGTACGCCGGACTGCCGCCCGCCGAGATCGCGGCCATGACCGGCGGCAACGCGGCCCGCGTCTACGGATTCGACCTGGCCGCACTCGACCGCGTCGCCGCCGCCGTCGGCCCGACCGTCGAGGAGATCGCCGAACCCCTGAAGGAGGTCCCGGCGGACGCGACGAGCCCCGCCTTCGCGCCGGGTGGGTCGGTACGCGTCTGGTGACGCCGCGAGGTGAGAGCATCTGCGGGTGACGGACACCCAGGCGCACCACGAACCGCACGGCAACGGCCTGGGCGCGCGGCTGAACTGGCTGCGCGCCGCGGTGCTCGGGGCCAACGACGGGGTGGTCTCCACCGCGGGCCTCGTCGTCGGCGTCGCCGGGGCCACCGGTGAGCGCGGCACGCTCCTGACGGCGGGGCTTGCGGGGCTGCTGGCCGGATCCATGTCGATGGCGGCGGGCGAGTACGTGTCGGTCTCCACCCAGCGCGATTCGGAACGGGCCGCGCTGGCGACGGAGAGGCGCGAGCTCCAGGAGACCCCGGAGGCGGAACTCGCCGAACTCACCGGCCTGCTGGAGGGCAAGGGGCTCAGCCGCGAGGTGGCCAGGGAGGCCGCCGTGCAGCTCACCGAACGCGACGCGCTGCGCGCCCACGCCGAGGTCGAGCTCGGCATCGACCCGGACGACCTGACGAACCCGTGGCACGCGGCCGGCGCGAGCTTCCTCGCCTTCACGGTGGGCGCGCTGCTGCCCCTGCTGGCGATCGTGCTGCCGCCGTCGTCGCTCCGCCTCCTGGTGACCGTGGTCGCGGTGCTCGCGGCGCTGGCGCTGACGGGCTGGTGGAGCGCCAGGCTGGGCAACGCGGCGGCGGGCCCGGCGGTGCTGCGGAACATGGGCGGGGGAGCGGTGGCGATGGCCGTGACGTACGCGGCGGGGGAGCTGCTGGGAGCGGCGGGGGTCTAAGCCGCGTTCACGCCGTGCGCACGATCCGTCCGGGCGGGAAGCCGTCGGTGCCCACCGCCCTTGAGCCGTAGGCGAGCGTGACGGTCAGGCCGGGCAGGCCGCTCAACGGCGTCAGGTCGGCGGCCCCCGCGTACGACTCGATGACGAGCGAGGTCAGGCCCGCCAGGTCCCGCAGCGGCGCCAGCCCGCCCGGGATGTCGCACTGGAACAGGGTGAGCGTGCGCAGTCCGGTGAGGGGAGCCAGCAGCCGGAGGTCCAGCGGTGACAGCTCCCGCAGACCGAGGGACTCCAGGCCGTGCAACTGCGGCATGCCTGACAGCTGCCGCAGCTGGGTGACGCCGCTCAGCGACAGCTCGCGCAGCTCCGGCCAGCGCTCCAGGCCCTCCAGGCTCACGTAGCGCGTCTGCCGCTGCAGGACGAGGCTGGTCACCTTCGGGCACACGGGGAGCTCACCGACGCTCTCGATGAGGAAGGGATGGCCGAGTGTCAGATGCCGGAGGTCGGGCATGTCCCCGATCGGCCCGGGGTCGAGCGCCGGGTTGAGCTCGATCAGTGAGAGCCACTCCAGACCCGGCCGCACCAGCGGACCGAGGTCCTCGACCCACGGGCACATGCTGACACCCAGCTCGCGCAGCCCGGTCATGGCCGCGATCTCGCTCAGGTCCTCGAGGTCCCGGTTGTGGTAGACGAAGAGCCGCTCCACGTCCGTACGGGACGTCAGGGACGAGAAGGCCTCGTGATCGCCCCGGAGATTCACCCTCCCCAGGCGCGGGATGTGGCGCAGGGCTTCCAGCTGGGCGGTGCTCTCCACGTAGGCGTACACGTCGTTCCAGGCGCCGGCTGCCATGATGTCCCGTGCGTACAGGTCCGCGTCGAAGGAACTCCAGGCGTCCGAGACGGCCGAGGCGACCTGCCTCCGTCCGTCGTCCCGGAAGCGAGCCACGACTTCGTACGCCGCGTCGCCCGAGATCCGTGCGGCCGTCCTGACGATCGCGGCCGCCTCGTCCGCCTCCACCTCGTCGGGACCCGGCAGCAGCCCGAGTACCAGCTCGCCGACCTTCGCCAGCGCCTCCACGTCGTCCAGCGTGAGGGGCGGCAGCATCCCCTCCGTACGGTCCGCCACCTCCCTGCGCACCTCGGGGTCGAGCTCCGGAGCGTGCTCCAGGCTCGCCGCCGCCAGCAACACCAGCCGGTGGCCGTACTCCGGTTCCTGGTCCGCACGCCGCAACAGCTTGTCCAGCAGCGCGGCCCGTTCGTCGACCCGTGCGTGGCCCACCGCCATCTGGACCACGTCGTCCCAGCCGTCGTCGTGCGCGTTGCGCACCAGCACCCCGAAGTCACGCGCTTCCACAGCCGCCTTCGCGCCCAGGTAGTCCAGGAACGTCCGGTGCACGAAGTCCACCGCGCCCGGCGCCGGTTCGCGCAACAGGCCGCTCCGGATCAGCAGATGCGAGAACACCTGCTCCGCCGACCCCCGGACCTGCGGCATCGCCCGCAGCCACTGCGCCGTCATCGCGACCGCCTCGTCGCGGCCCGCCTCCAGCTGTCCGTTGCGGATCAGCCAGTACGCCAGCCGCTGGAGCAGGGCCGTCTGCTCCTCCCGCGTGAGATCGACCCCCTCCACGTTCACGATCTCCCGTTCCGTGTCCCGCCGTACCAGCAGCATGTCCAGCGCCGCGTCGTACAGCTCCTTGCGGGCACGTGGCAGCTGCATCCGCCGGTCCCGGTTCAGCGCGCACAGCAGCGCGCACATCAGCGGGTTGGTCGCCAGTCGCCCGAGGTCCCGGCGCAGCCCGACCGCCCGGCGCAACGAGGCCTCGTACGCGTGCAGTTGTTCGCGCTCCTCGGGGGCCGGACACTCCAGCCGGGCGGTGTCGTGCCAGTGCCCGATGAAGGTACGGATGTCGGCCCGCTCCATCGGCAGCAGCGAGTGCGCGACGAAGTCCTGCTGCCCGAGCCAGCTCTCCGGGACGGCGGACGGCCGGGTCGTCACCACGTAGCGCGACCTCGGGTACGCGGTGATCAGATCCTGCAGCCACTTCTCGGTACGCCGGCGCAGCCGCATCGGGACCTCGTCGACCCCGTCCACCAGCACCAGGCCCAGCCCCCGGGACAGTATCCGGTCCGCCCAGCCCGCGGGCGCCGCGCCGTGCAGCGGGACGCCGGTCGCGCGCAGGAAGTCCTCCGGAGCGGGGAGCCTCTCGTCCGAGGTGAACGCGCGCAGCCGCAGGACGAACGGCACGCAGCGGTTCCAGTCCGCCAGATCGCTGCCGAACGTCCGGCGGGCGGCGTTCACCGCCAGCCACTGCACCAGGGTGCTCTTGCCCGAACCGGCCGGACCGCGCAGCAGCAGCCGGCTGCTCTCCGCGAGAGCCTGCTCGGCCCTGACGGTCACCCGCTCGGGCGCGGAGACGGGCCACCGGTCCGGGCCGGTGTCATGGGAGCTCATCGACAGGCTGATGTAGCTCGTCTCCAGGGGCCACTCGCCCGCCGACCGCCCCAGCGTCAGCCCGAACAGCCCCATCCGGCCGTGCGTCGCGGCCACGAACTCCGCGTAGCGCCGCTCGAAGTCCAGCGCCGCCGAGGCCGGGCGCGGGCCCAGCTGTTCCCGCACGTCCGCCACCAGCTTCCGGGTCCGCTCCGCCGCGCGGATCTGCTCCACCGCCGCCCGTGTCATGAAGGAGGGCTCGGCGGTCAGCTGCTCCACGACATGCGCGCAGCACCGCTCCAGCAGCTCCCCGTACAGTCCGGCCGCCCGGTCCGACAGCCCCGCCGGGGGCGCCGACAGCCCGGCGGCCAGCCGGCCCGGATCCAGGTTCAGGGCGAACAGCCGGTCCGCCCCCAGCGGCCCCGCCGCCGCGAGGGTGTCCGTGACCGCCGCCACGGCCGCCAGCCGCTCGTGCTCCGGAAGTCCGGCGTACGAGGCCTCCAGCCGGTTCCCGAGCTCCTTCGCCAGCCGGCCGGGCTTCGCCGGGCGGGGGAGGGGGCGCACCGGGTCCGGGACCAGGCCCGCGCCGGGCTTCGGGCTGAGCAGGGACCTGGCCACCGTGCCGAGCACCGTCGTGGCGAGCCGGACCAGCGCAACTTCCAGACCCTGCACCGCAGTTCCTCCCCCTGTCGGACCCTGGTGGAAGGATCGTACGACGGCCGCCCTGTCGGAAGGTGCCAAAGACTGCTGACAGCACGTCTCGCATACTTGTTGGTAACAACGTCTAGTCCGGGGCGGACCCGCCGCCCTACGGTGCAGGCATGCCGACGAACCTGCCCGATGTAGTGCTCTGGTCCATACCGGCCTTCGTCCTGCTCACCGTCCTGGAGATGGCGCTCCACCACTTCCACCCCGACGAGGACGCCGCCGGCTACGAGGCGAAGGACGCCGCCACCAGCATCACCATGGGGCTGGGCAGCCTGGCCTTCGACCTGCTGTGGAAAGTGCCCATCGTCGCGATCTACACCGCGGTGTACGAGCTGACCCCGCTCCGCGTCCCCCTCCTGTGGTGGACCGTCCCGCTGATGCTGCTGGGCCAGGACTTCTTCTACTACTGGTCCCACCGCGGCCACCACGTCATCCGGATCCTCTGGGCCTGCCACGTGGTCCACCACTCCAGCCGGAAGTTCAACCTCTCCACCGCGCTGCGCCAGCCCTGGACCTCGCTGACCGTCTGGCCGTTCTACCTCCCGCTGATCGCCTGCGGCGTCCACCCGGCGGCGCTGGCCTTCTGCTCGTCGGCCAACCTCGTCTACCAGTTCTGGGTGCACACCGAGCGGATCGGCACACTGCCCCGGCCCTTCGAGTACGTGCTGAACACCCCCTCCCACCACCGGGTGCACCACGCCTCCCAGGGCGGCTACCTCGACCGGAACTTCGGCGGCATCCTGATCGTGTGGGACCGGTGGTTCGGCTCCTTCACCGCGGAGACGGAACGGCCCGTGTACGGGCTCACGAAGAACATCGACACGTTCAACCCCCTGCGGGTCGCCACCCACGAGTACGCCGCCATCGCCCGCGACGTCCGCGCGGCGGGCAGCTGGAGCGAACGGGCCGGGCGGGTCTTCCGCGGGCCCGGCTGGCAGCCGGCCGGGGCCACGGCGGGCCAGGGCAAGGCCGCCACCGCGGCCCCCGCCCGGGAGCGCACCGGATGAGCGCCGGCCCGCTGCCCGGCCGGCCAGAGCGCCTCGTACGCCCGCTGCTCGTCGCGTTCCTGGTCGCCTGCGCCGCCGACCTCGCCGCGGTCCTCACCGACACCGGCCCCCTCCACCTCGTCGCCAAGCCGCTGCTGATGCCGCTGCTCGCCGCGTACGCCGCCGCCCGGCGCGGGCCCCGGCTGCTCATCGCCGCCCTGCTCTGCGGGTGGGCCGGGGACGTGTTCCTGCTGGCCGACGCCGACCTCGCCTTCCTCGTCGGGATGGGCGGCTTCGCCGCGGGGCACGTCTGCTACCTGGTGCTCTTCGGCCGGACCCGCGGCGCCCTGCTGCCCGGCATCGGGTACGCGGTGGTCCTGACCGTCTTCGTCGTCCTGATCTGGGACGGCCTTCCCGCCGGGCTGCGGGTCCCGATGGCCGGCTACAGCCTGCTGCTGACGTCCATGGCCTACCGGTCGGGCGTCCTCGGCCGGTACGCGGCCACCGGAGGCGCGCTCTTCCTGCTCTCCGACGCGCTGATCGCCACCGGCGTCGCCGACTGGCCGCAGCCGCCCGCGTCCGGCTTCTGGGTCATGCTCACCTACGTGGCGGCGCAGTTCCTGCTGACCCTGGGCGTGCTCGCGCCGAGGGCGAAGGGGGCCGGTGCGGTGTTCGGGGCGTACCGTGAGCGGAGTATCAGCATCTGAGACCAGCAAGGACCCCCACGCATGCGCGCCACCGTCATCCACGCCGCCCACGACATCCGCGTGCAGGAGGTCCCGGACCCGGTGATCCAGCAGCCCACCGATGTGGTGCTGCGGGTCCTGCGGGCCTGTATCTGCGGCAGCGACCTGTGGGCCTACCGCGGTGAGTCCGCCCGGCAGCCCGGCCAGCGCATCGGCCACGAGTTCCTGGGGATCGTCGAGGAGGCGGGCTCCGACGTCAACGGCTTCACCGTCGGCGACCTCGTCGTCGCCCCCTTCGTCTGGTCCGACGGCACCTGCGCCTACTGCGCCGAGGGCCTGACCACCTCGTGCCCGCAGGGCGGCTTCTGGGGCTCGGTCGGCTCCGACGGCGGGCAGGGCGAGGCCGTACGCGTCCCGTTCGCCGACGGCACCCTGGTCAAGCTGCCCGCCGCCGCGGCCTCCGACGACCGCCTGCTCACCGCGCTCCTGGCCCTCTCCGACGTCCTCGGCACCGGCCACCACGCCGCCGTCGGCGCCGGAGTCAGGCCCGGCTCCACGGTCGCCGTCGTCGGTGACGGAGCCGTGGGCCTGTGCGGCGTCATGGCCGCCAAGCGGCTCGGCGCCGAGCGGATCATCGCGCTCGGCCGCCACCGGGCCCGCACCGACATCGCCCGCGACTTCGGGGCGACCGACATCGTCGCCGAGCGCGGCGACGCGGCCGTCGCGGCCGTACGGGAACTGCTCGGTGGCGAGGGAGCCCAGGCGGTCATCGAGGCCGTCGGCACCGAGCAGTCGATGCGCACGGCCGTCGGGATCACCAGGGACGGCGGCTCGATCGGCTACGTCGGCGTGCCGCACGGCAGCGGCACCGGACTGGACCTCGGCGTGATGTTCGACCGGAACATCGCCCTGCGCGGCGGCGTCGCCCCGGTCCGCACGTACATCCCGGAACTGCTCCCCGACGTCCTGTCCGGCACCATCGACCCCTCGCCCGTCTTCGACCTGGCCATCGGCCTCGACGAGGTGCCGGCCGGCTACAAGGCGATGGACGAGCGCACGGCGCTGAAGGTCCTCATCAAGCCGTGAGCCACGCGGCCGCGTCCGCCCCCAGCGGTCCGGGCGGACGCGACCAGCCGGCGGGCGCTCCGTCGAAGGCCACCGGCGGCAGCGCGTGGCGCAGGCGCCCCAGCGGGCTGTCGGTCTCGGTGAGCCACTTCCGCGGGTCGTGGTCATCCTGCGCCGCGGGGCCCGGCGGGGCGGTGATCTCGTCGGTCAGCCAGGCCGCGGTGCGGGCGAGCGAGAGGGTGGCCAGCCGGGAGCCGCCCTCGTCGTGCTGCTCGGTCAGCGCCCGCAGCACGGCCGCTGCCAGCAGATAGCCGGTGCCGTGGTCCAGCGCCTGGGCGGGCAGCGCGCCCGGCGCGCCGTCCCGCTCTCCCGGCTCCCCCTCGGTCACGGCGATGCCGGTGGCGACCTGTACCAGGCTGTCGAAGCCGCGCCGCAGGGCCCACGGGCCGTGCCCCCAGGCCGACAGCCTGCCGATCACCAGGCCCGGCCTGCGCGATGCCAGGGACTCCGGCGTCAGCCCGAGCCCTTCCAGCGCACCGGGCCGGTACCCGGTGACGACCACGTCCGCCCCGGCCAGCAGCTCGTCGAAGACGGCGCGGCCCGCATCGCTCGCCAGGTCGATGCTCACCGACCGTTTCCCGAACCCCGTGTCGCTGTGCGCGTCCTGGCTCTCCGGGAGTTGCGGGGCGTCGACGCGCAGCACGTCCGCGCCGAGCAGCGCGAGCGTGCGGGTGGCGACCGGCCCCGCGATGACCCGGGTGAGGTCCAGGACGCGCAGCCCGGCAGCGGGCCGCAGCGGCGGGCCGGCGAGCGCGGCCGTCCGTCGCACCGGGGCGGCGCCGATCCGTTCCCGCTCCACCAGGGGCACGCCGGACAGGGCGAGACGGCGCGGGTCGGCGGCCCATTCCCCAGGGGTCCTCGCGGCGACGGCCAGCCCGCCCGCGGCGTACACCGCCTGCTCGATCTCGGCCGCCCGGCGCTCCGCGAAGGACGCGGCCACGGCACGCACGGCCAGGTCGTCGGCCGTCTCGGGGGGCAGGGCCAGGGTGCCCAGCAACCGGGCCCGGTGGTGAGGGTAGTTGGCGTGCGTACGGACCCAGCCGTCGGCCGTGCGCCAGAACCGGGACAGCGGGGCGAACGTGGTCGGCGCGCGGCCGTCGACGAGCAGATGGCGCTCGCTCACGAACGCGGTCGCCACCGCGCCGTCGTCGACCAGGACCCGCGGCACGGGGCCGCCGGTGCGGCGGGCCGCGAGCTCGGCGGCGGCCAGGGAACAGACCGCCACCGCGGCGCGCGCCAGCTCACGAACGGGCAGCCGGGAGGGCAGCAGGCCGGCCGGTCCCGAGGTTTCGATACGGCCGATCAGCGCGGGGTCGCCACCGAGGGCGGACCAGGCCTGCTCGGTGGCGGAGGCGGGGGCAGACGTCATCCCCGCACTATGGCACTGAGTGCCACGTGAGGGGTAGGGCCCGGGGCCGCACGCGCTTCGGCCGGTGCGGGGGGGGGGTGCGTGCCGCGCCCCCCGCACCGGCCGTCCGCTACCAGCGCACCGCGTCCAGCGCGTCCACCACTCCGGCTCCGTAGAAGCCGTTGCGGTTCTTGCCGCCCTCGCAGACCGCGTCGACCGTGCCGTCGCCGTTGATGTCGTACGGGTCACCGCACGCGGTGGCGTCGGCCTCCAGCGTCAGCAGGGCCTTGACCGCGGCAGCCGACGCGTGCGGGTGCTTCGACTTGATCAGGGCCACGACCCCCGCGACATGCGGGGAGGCCATCGAGGTGCCGGCCTTGTAGCCGTACTTGCCGCCCGGCAGCGTGGAGAGGATCAGACCGCTCGTCGCGGGCGGTGCGGGCGTCTGGTAGACCGTCGAGTCGCCGCCCGGAGCGGCCACGTCGATGACACCGTTCCCGTAGTTCGAGTACGAGGCCTTCAGCCCCTTCGCACCCGTCGCCGAGACCGTCACCACGCCCGGCAGCATCGTCGGGATGTCGAGGCACTGCCTCGGGTCGACGGTCCGGGTGACCGGCGTGGTGTCGTTCGGGCTGGTCGAGTCCTCGATCGTGTCGGCCGCCAGGTCCTCGGCCGAGTTGCCGGCCGCGGCGACGTTGACCGTGCCCTTGCTCTCGGCGTACCGCGTGGCCCGGGCGACCGCCTCGACCAGAGCGCCCTGGTCGGGGTCGTTCTTGCAGTTGTACATCCACGGGTCGGTGTAATAGCTGTTGTTGGTGACGTCCGCGCCGTGCTCGGCCGCCCACATGAAGCCGCAGACCACGGCCTCGGTGTAGAAGAAGCCGTTCGGGTTGCCGACCTTGATCCCGGAGACCTTCACGCCCGGCGCGACCCCCGTCACCCCGATGCCGTTCTTCGCGGCGGCTATCGTGCCCGCGACGTGCGTGCCGTGGTCGCTCTCACCGGCCGCCGGACGCCAGGCCCCCTCCGTGGTGTCCGGGGCCCCGGACACACAGTTCGCCGAGCCGGAGCGGTCGAAGTTCGCAGCGAGGTCCGGGTGGGTGTCGTCGACGCCCGTGTCGATGACCGCGACCGTGACCTTCGAGCTGCCCAGCGACTTCTCGTGCGCCTTGTCCGCCTTGATGGCGGGCAGGTCCCACTGCAACGGCTCCAGCGGATCCTGGGCCGCCGTCGCCTGCGCCGCGGCCGTACGCCCCTGCTCCGCCGTCAGGGGCTGATCGACGCCGATGTCCTTGGTCGCCTGCGGGACGATCGGGTTGGTACGGGTGGCGCCCGCCGAGTCGACCCCCTTGGCGCGGCGTATCGCCTGCGCGAACTCCGGGTTCTGCGAGTGGGCGACGATGACCCCTATCCGGTCGTAAGCGATCACCACCGTGCCGCCGGCCCGCTCGATCGCCTTGCGCACCTGCTTGACGGTGCCGGGACCGCCGTGCGTGTTGACCACGTACGACAGCTTCGGACCGTCCGTCGCGACCGCCGCCGGGGGCACGTCCCGCACCGGAGCGGCGGAGGCGGTGCCCGTCGGCAGGAAGCCGAGCGATGCGGTGAGGGCCAACCCGACGGGCAGCGTCAGTGCGCGCGTGCGTCCGGATCCCAGATGAGCCATGGGGTCTCCACTTCATCCGTGCCAGTGGACCGGACACGAAGTGTGCCCAGTCGCGTACATGACGAGTGAAGCTACCGCTGATCATCCCGGCTCATCAATGAGTTCGGGAGAACCGATCCGGGCCGGAGCGCCCGAAGGGGTGACGCACAGGAGGCGGAAACCGAGATGAACCGCTTCGCCGCGCGCCGCGTGCCGTTGTCAGGGGAGGCGTACCCCGACTCCCCGATAACGAGGTCCTCAGTGAAATCCACCGTCCCCACCACCACCGCACCCGCGTCGCGAGGAGATTCCGTGGCTACCGATGCACCGCCGCCCGAGGGCAGTACGGAGACCGGCCCCGCCCAGCCCACGACCGAGGCGTTCCTCGCGGAGCAGGCGAGCCAGGAATTCGGCGAACTCCGCCGCTCCTACCGCTCGTTCGCCTTCCCGCTGACCATCGCCTTCGTCCTCTGGTACCTGCTGTACGTGCTGCTCTCCAACTACGCCGGCGGCTTCATGGGCACCAAGGTGTACAGCAACTTCAACGTGGCCTTCGTCTTCGGCCTGGCCCAGTTCCTCACCACCTTCCTCATCGCCTGGTTCTACTCGCGGCACGCCAACGCCAAGCTCGACCCGAAGGCCGAAGCCATCAAGTCCCGTATGGAGGCCGACGCATGAGCGCCGCGTACCACTCCCACACCGCCGTGACGCTCGCCGCCTCGTCCACCAGCGAGCACCGGCCGCTGATCATCTCGCTCTTCGCGGTCTTCGTCGCCGCGACCCTCGGCATCACCGTCTGGGCCGGCCGCCAGACCAAGAGCGCCTCCGACTTCTACGCGGGCGGCCGCCAGTTCACCGCGTTCCAGAACGGCCTCGCGGTCTCCGGTGACTACATGTCCGCCGCGTCGTTCCTCGGCATCGCCGGAGCCATCGCCCTCTTCGGCTACGACGGCTTCCTCTACTCGATCGGCTTCCTCGTCGCCTGGCTGGTGGCGCTCCTCCTGGTGGCCGAACCGCTGCGCAACTCAGGCCGCTATACCATGGGCGACGTCCTCGCCTACCGGATGCGCCAGCGCCCGGTCCGCACCGCCGCGGGCGTTTCCACCATCGTCGTCTCGATCTTCTACCTGCTCGCGCAGATGGCGGGCGCGGGAGTTCTGGTCTCGCTGCTCCTCGGGATCACCAGTGACGCGGGAAAGATCCTCATCGTTGCGCTGGTCGGCGTATTGATGATCGTGTACGTCACCATCGGCGGCATGAAGGGCACCACCTGGGTGCAGATGGTCAAGGCCGTGCTCCTCATCGCCGGCGCCATCCTGATGACCCTCATGGTGCTGTGGAAGTTCGACTTCAACGTCTCCGACCTGCTGGGCACCGCCGCCGAGAAGAGCGGTCACGGCGCCTCGTTCCTGGAGCCCGGCCTGAAGTACGGGGCCACCGGCACCTCGAAGCTGGACTTCCTCTCGCTGGGCATCGCCCTGGTGCTGGGCACCGCCGGCCTGCCGCACATCCTGATCCGCTTCTACACGGTGCCGACCGCCAAGGCCGCCCGTAAGTCGGTCAACTGGGCCATCGGCATCATCGGCGCCTTCTACCTGATGACGATCGCGCTCGGATTCGGCGCCGCGGCCCTCATCGGGCCCGAGGAGATCAAGGCGAAGAACCCCGCGGGCAACGCGGCGGCCCCCCAGCTCGCCGAGTACCTCGGCGGGGTCGGCAGCACCGGCGGCGCCGTCATGCTCGCCGTGATCTCCGCCGTCGCCTTCGCCACCATCCTCGCCGTCGTCGCGGGACTCACCCTCGCCTCCTCGTCCTCCTTCGCCCACGACATCTACGCCAACGTCATCCGCAAGGGAAAGGCCACCGAGAAGGAGGAGATGAAGGCCGCCCGCTGGGCCACCGTCTTCATCGGCGCCGTCGCGATCCTCCTGGGCGCCTTCGCCCGCGACATGAACGTCGCCGGCCTGGTGGCGCTCGCCTTCGCCGTCGCCGCCTCGGCCAACCTGCCGACGCTCCTCTACAGCCTCTTCTGGAAGCGGTTCACCACCCAGGGCGCGCTGTGGTCGATCTACGGCGGTCTCGCCTCCTCGGTGCTCCTGGTGCTGTTCTCGCCGGTCGTGTCCGGAAACGCGAAGACCTCGATGTTCAAGGGCGTCGACTTCGCCTGGTTCCCGCTGGAGAACCCGGGCCTGATCTCCATTCCGCTGGGCTTCCTGCTCGGCTGGATCGGCTCCCTCCTGTCGAAGGAGGAGCCGGACAAGGGCAAGTACGCCGAACTGGAGGTCAAGTCCCTCACCGGCATCGGAGCCCACTGAGAGCAAGAGTTCACACGGGAAGCGGGTTCCCGTGTGCCCCGCACGCCCGGCCGCGTCGTAGAGTCCTACGACGCGGCCGCGCCGCTCCTCGTGCCAAACGGGCCCCTCCGTTGTCACAGGTCTCGCGTAGTCTCGGAAGAGTCAGATTCCGCAACCGGGAAGTCGCCGGGGGAGGGGGCCCACCACATGCTCATCGACACCTACGACCGGGTCGCCACCGACCTGCGTGTCTCTCTGACCGACCGCTGCAATCTGCGCTGCACCTACTGCATGCCCGAAGAGGGCCTCCAGTGGCTGGCGAAGCCCGACCTGCTGAGCGACGACGAGATCGTCCGGCTCGTCAGCATCGCCGTCACGCAGCTCGGCGTCACCGAGGTCCGCTTCACCGGCGGGGAGCCTCTGCTGCGCCCCGGACTCGTCTCCATCGTCCAGCGGTGCGCGGCCCTGGCGCCCCGCCCGAAGATGTCGCTCACGACCAACGGCATCGGGCTGAAGCGGACCGCCACCGCGCTGAAGGCCGCGGGCCTCGACCGGGTCAACGTCTCCCTGGACACCCTGCGCCCCGAGGTGTTCAAGACCCTCACCCGCCGCGACCGCCACCACGACGTCCTGGCCGGACTCGAGGCCGCGCGCGACGCAGGCCTCACCCCCGTCAAGGTGAACACCGTCCTGATGCCGGGGCTCAACGACGACGAGGCGCCCGACCTGCTCGCCTGGGCCGTGGACAACGGCTACGAGCTCCGCTTCATCGAGCAGATGCCGCTCGACGCCCAGCACGGCTGGAAGCGCGACGGCATGATCACGGCAGGCGACATCCTCCAGTCGCTGCGCACCCGCTTCGACCTCACCGCCGAGGACGACGGCGAGCGAGGCTCCGCCCCCGCCGAGCGCTGGCTGGTGGACGGCGGACCCCACCGGGTCGGCGTCATCGCCTCGGTCACCCGGCCGTTCTGCCGGGCCTGCGACCGCACCAGGCTCACCGCCGACGGACAGGTGCGCACCTGCCTGTTCGCCCGTGAGGAGACCGACCTGCGCGGCGCACTGCGCTCCGAGGCTCCGGACGAGGAGATCGCCCGGCTCTGGAAGCTCGCCATGTGGGGAAAGAAGGCCGGATCCGGCCTCGACGACCCGTCGTTCCTCCAGCCCGACCGCCCGATGTCGGCGATCGGCGGCTGAAAAGGGCGGTCCGGCAGCAGTACCGCCCGCCCGAAGGAGGACGGACGGGGACTGCCCCATCCGGTCAGGGGACGGCTACGCGGGCGGCGACTGCGGCGACTCCCACTCGGCCAGCGTCACCACGTCCTTCAGGAAGCCCCGGACCCCCAGGAACGAGGCGAGGTGCTCCCGGTGCTCGTCACAGGCCAGCCACGTCTTGCGGCGCTCCGGAGTGTGCAGCTTCGGGTTGTTCCAGGCGAGCACCCACACGGCATCGGCGCGGCAGCCCTTGGCCGAGCAGACGGGGGCGGTGGCAGCACCCGGGGAGGCGGAATCGGATTCGGGGGAGTTCACGTACTCAACCCTAGAGCCTGATCAGCGGGGCGGGCCCTGCGGCATCCCCGCCGGAGAAATGGCGACGCCGAGCAGCCACGGGGGGAGCTGCCCGGCGTCGGTCCGTCGCTCCGACGGGGGATGCGGAGCGCTCATGAAGTATGTCACGCAGACCGGGGTGCGGTGCACTGGAACTTCATGATTGATCTGAGCTTTTCTTGAGCTTCGGCCTGCTCCGGCTCAGCCGTGCTCCTGCGGGTCCGGGCTCCGGAAGGCGTGTCCGGTTTCCGGAGCGGACTCCGCCGGAGCGGCCATCGGCGCGGCGCCCAGAGCGAGCCGCGTCGGGGCGGGCACGAAGGTGGAAGGAAGGGCAGGACTGTTCTCCCGGCCCGCGTTGGCGATGACGACCGCGACATAGGGGAGCAGCACCCCCAACGCGAGCGCCACGATCGCCACATGGCGCTCCACGTTCCACAGGGCCGCCGCGGCGACCACCGAAACCGTGCGCACGGACATCGAGATCACATAGCGCCGCTGTCTGCCGCGCACATCCTCCGCGAGGCCCTGCCGCGCCCCCGTGATCCGGAAGACCTCCGCACCGCTCTGCTTCCCCAACACGTCTCCACCAACCTTCCCCGAGCTCCGACGAACTGGGGGAGACTCCGTTCCTGCGCCGGACGCCTCCCGGACCGGACCCGTCCACGGTACGCCCGGCGCCCCCCTGGCCGGAGACCGGGGCGCGCCGCATGCGTACACTTCCGCCCTCTGCGCACATACGGACCTGTCCGACATGCGGCGTAGCCGCACAGCGCTGAGACTGGGCCGTGCGCGACACCGCGTCGCACGAGGAGACGACATGAGCTGGTTGTGGGCAATCATCGTGGGCCTGGTGCTCGGTCTGATCGCGAAGGCGATCCTGCCGGGGAAGCAGGAGATCCCCCTGTGGCTGACGGTCATTTTCGGCATGATCGGCAGCATCCTCGGCAATGCTGTCGCCACCTGGATCGGTGTCAACGACACCAAGGGCATCGGCTGGACACGTCATGTGCTCCAGCTGATCGGAGCCGTGGTGGTGGTCGGTGTCGGCGACATGCTCTGGGCCTCGATCCGGGGCACCAGGCAGAAGACCTGAGCCCCGGGCCACCGAACGGCCGCGGCCGGACACGCGTCACGCGTGTCCGGCCGCAGTGGTGTCGTGGCGACGCGTCACGCTCCTCGCGGAGGCGCCGGACGCCTTGAGGCTCAGCCGGCCGCGACCTCGATCGCCGCCAGGTTCTTCTTGCCCCGGCGCAGCACCAGCCAGCGCCCGTGCAGCAACTCCTCGCGGGCCGGTGCCGCCTCGCCGTCGACGGCCTTCACGTTGTTCACGTAGGCGCCGCCCTCCTTGACCGTGCGCCGGGCGCCCGACTTGCTCGGCGCCAGACCGACCTCGACCAGCAGGTCGACGAGGGGGCCGAGCTCGGTGACCCGCGCGTGCGGCACCTCGGAGAGCGCCGCGCTCAGCGTCGCCTCGTCCAGCTCGCCGAGCTCGCCCTGACCGAACAGCGCCTTCGACGCGGCGATGACCGCGGCGCACTGGTCCGCGCCGTGCACCAGCGTCGTCAGCTCCTCGGCCAGCGCGCGCTGCGCCGCCCTCGCCTGGGGCCGCTCCTCGGTGACCTTCTCCAGCTCCTCCAGTTCGGCGGGGCTCAGGAAGCTGAGGATGCGCATGTAGCGCGAGATGTCGCGGTCGTCCACGTTCAGCCAGAACTGGTAGAACGCGTACGGCGTGGTCATCTCCGGGTCCAGCCAGACGGCGCCGCTCTCGGACTTGCCGAACTTGGTGCCGTCCGCCTTCGTCATCAGCGGGGTCGCCAGCGCGTGGACCTCGGCGCCCGGCTCCAGCCGGTGGATCAGGTCGAGACCCGCGGTGAGGTTGCCCCACTGGTCGCTGCCGCCCTGCTGGAGGGTGCAGCCGTGGCGCCGGTACAGCTCCAGGAAGTCCATGCTCTGGAGCAGCTGGTAGCTGAACTCGGTGTAGCTGATGCCCTCGTCGGACTCCAGCCGCCGGGCGATGGACTCCTTGGTGAGCATCTTGTTGACCCGGAAGTGCTTGCCGATGTCCCGCAGGAACTCGATCGCGGACATGCCCGCGGTCCAGTCCAGGTTGTTCACCATGACCGCCGCGTTCTCGCCCTCGAAGGACAGGAACGGCTCGATCTGGGACCGCAGCCGTGCCACCCAGGCGGCGATCGTCTCCGGGTCGTTCAGCGTGCGCTCGGCGGTCGGCCGGGGGTCACCGATCTGGCCGGTGGCCCCGCCCACCAGGGCGAGCGGCCGCAGACCGGCCTGCTGGAGCCGGCGCATGGTGAGCACCTGGACCAGATGACCGACGTGCAGGCTCGCCGCGGTGGGGTCGTAACCGCAATAGAACGTGACGGGACCGTCCGCGAGAGCCTTGCGCAGTGCGTCCTCATCGGTGGACTGGGCGAACAGCCCGCGCCACTTCAGCTCGTCGACGATGTCCGTCACGGTTCCGGTGCTCCTTGTGAGATAGGGGGCAGTGGTTGCCACGCTCAGTCTAGGTGGGTCATACGCCCCGGCTCACCGAGCTCATGTTGAAGTCCGGGACGCGCAGCGCGGGCATCGCGGCCCGGGTGAACCAGTCGCCCCACTCCCGCGGCAGCGTCTTCTCGGTGCGCCCCGCCTCGGTGGCCCGCGACAGCAGGTCCACGGGTGACTCGTTGAAGCGGAAGTTGTTCACCTCGCCGACCACCTCGCCGCCCTCCACGAGGTACACCCCGTCGCGGGTCAGCCCGGTCAGCAGCAGCGTCGCCGGGTCGACCTCGCGGATGTACCACATGCAGGTCAGCAGCAGACCCCGGCCGGTGGTCGCCGCCACCATGTCGTCCAGGGACCGCTCACCACCGCCCTCCAGCAGGAGGTTGTCGATGGCGGGGGCGAGCGGCAGCCCGGTCAGCCCCGCCGTGTGCCGGGTCGTCGTCAGCTGCTCGAGCCGGCCGTCCCTGATCCAGTCGGTCCGGGTCAGCGGCAGTCCGTTGTCGAAGACCGAACCGCCGTCCCCCGAGGAGTGGGCGATGACGAACGGCGCCGATTCCAGACCCGGCGCGTACGGGTCGCTGCTCAGCGTCAGCGGCAGCCCGGACAGCGTCTCGCCGAGCCGGGTCCCCCCGCCCGGCTTGGAGAACACCGTCCGGCCCTCGGCGGCGTCCCGGGCGGTCGCCGACCACAGCTGGTAGATCAGCAGGTCGGCGACGGCGGTCGGCGGCAGCAGCGTCTCGTACCGTCCGGCGGGCAGCTCGATCCGGCGCTCCGCCCAGCCCAGCCGCTGGGCCAGCTCGGCGTCCATCCCGGCCGGGTCGACGTCCTTGAAGTCACGCGTCGAGCGCCCCGCCCACGCCGAGCGCGACCGGTCGGGCGACTTGGCGTTCAGCTCCAGCGTTCCGTTCGGCTGGTCATGGCGCAGCCGCAGTCCGGTCGACGTGCCCAGGTAGGTCGACGTCATCTCGTGGTTCGCGAAGCCGTACAGCTCGCGGCCGCCGGAGCGGGCCCGGGCGAAGGCGTCGCCGAGCGCGGGGGCGAAGGCCGCGAAGACGTCCGAGCCCGTCTCCGCGGGCGCGTCCGTGAAGTCGGGCGACTCCGGCACCCCGGTGACCAGCGGCTGGGCGTCCTCGGCCGGACCGGCCCCCCGGGCGGCCGCCTCGGCGGCCCGCACCAGCGGCTCCAGATCGGCCGCGGTGACGGCGGACCGTGACACCACACCGGAGGCCGCCCCCTCGGCCCCGTCGACGGTGGCGATGACGGTCAGGGTGCGGCCCCGGGTGACCCCGTTCGTGGTGAGCGCGTTGCCCGCCCAGCGCAGATTGGCCGACGACTCCTCGTCGGCGATGACCACACAGCCGTCGGCGGTGGACAGTTCGAGCGCGCGCTCGACGATCTCGTGCGGCTTGCTGACGCGGCTCATCGTCCGGCCTCCTGCGTCGTGTTGAGGATGTTCACGCCTCGGAAGAGGGCGGAGGGGCAGCCGTGCGAAACGGCCGCGACCTGGCCCGGCTGGGCCTTGCCGCAGTTGAAGGCGCCGCCCAGGACGTACGTCTGCGGGCCGCCCACCTTCTCCATCGAGCCCCAGAAGTCCGTGGTCGTCGCCTGGTAGGCGACATCGCGCAGCTGCCCGGCGAGCCTGCCGTTCTCGATCCGGAAGAACCGCTGCCCGGTGAACTGGAAGTTGTACCGCTGCATGTCGATGGACCAGGACCGGTCGCCGACCACGTAGATCCCGCGCTCCACCCCGCCGATCAGGTCCTCCGTGGAGAGCCCGCCCGGGTCCGGCCGGAGCGACACGTTGGCCATGCGCTGCACGGGGACGTGGCCGGGGGAGTCCGCGTAGGCGCAGCCGTTGGACCGGCCGAGGCCCGTCAGCTTCGCGATCCTGCGGTCCGTCTGGTAGCCCACCAGCGTGCCGTCCTTGACCAGGTCCCAGGACTGCGCCTCGACACCCTCGTCGTCGTACCCGATCGTCGCGAGCCCGTGCTCGGCGGTGCGGTCGCCCGTCACGTTCATCACGGGCGAGCCGTACGCGAGCTTGCCCAGCTGGTCGAAGGTGGCGAACGACGTCCCCGCGTACGCCGCCTCGTACCCCAGCGCCCGGTCCAGCTCGGTGGCGTGGCCGATCGACTCGTGGATCGTCAGCCACAGGTTGGACGGGTCGACGACCAGGTCGTACGTCCCCGCCTCGACGTTCGGTGCCCGCATCTTCTCGGCCAGCAGCCCCGGGATCCGCTCCAGCTCCGCGTCCCAGTCCCAGCCGGTCCCCGTCAGGTACTCCCAGCCGCGCCCCACCGGCGGGGCGATCGTGCGCATGGAGTCGAACTCACCGGTCGTCGCGTCCACGGCGACCGCGGTGAACTGCGGATGCAGCCGCACCCGCTGCTGGGTGGTGACCGTCCCCGCCGTGTCGGCGTAGAACTTGTTCTCGTGAACGGTCATCAGGGAGGCGTCCACATGCGCCACGCCCGGGGCCGCCAGCAGCCGGCCGCTCCACTCGGCGAGCAGCCCCGCCTTCTCCTCGGCCGGTACGTCGAAGGGATCGACGTCGTACGCCGAGACCCAGCTCCGCTCCCCGTGCACCGGCTCGTCGGCGAGCTCGACCCTCTCGTCCGAGCCCGCCGCCGCGATCACCTTCGCCGACAGCTTCGCCATGGCGACGGCCTGCGACGCCACCTTCGCCGCGGCGTCCATCGTCAGGTCCACGCCGGAGGCGAACCCCCACGCCCCGCCGTGCACCACCCGCACCGCGTACCCCAGGTCGGTGGTGTCCGACGACCCGGCGGGCCGGGCGTCCCGCAGTCGCCAGGTGGCGCTGCGCACCCGCTCGAAGCGGAAGTCGGCGTGCACGGCGCCGAGCGCCCGCGCGCGGGCGAGCGCCGCGTCGGCGAGGGCCCGCAGCGGGAGGGCCAGGAACGACTGATCTACCTCATGGGCCACGAAGGGCTCCCCTTCTTCTCTCTTGGTACCTCGGAGTGAACCATGCAACGGAACGCCTCCGGTCGGCTACACGTTTCCCGGGCCCCGTCGCCGTTCGACGACGCGGGGGTGACGCGCCCTGACGGGGCGCCACGGGCCGCGGCCCGTGGCGGGACCGGTCCTCGGGGGCCGCGGGAGCGCCGGCGATCTGCGGGTGGTCACGGTGAACGGTGCCGGGGAGACGGCCGCCACCGCCGTCCCCGGCCGGGCGCTTTCCGGCAGTGCTTGTGGAAACCCGACAGTCGCGGCCCGGCCGCGCTGTCAGGGGCCGATTCCTCGCGGAGCACCTGGTACCGATAGGTTTTCGATGTACCAGACCGCTAGGGAAAGGGTGATCCGTTGAGCCGCTCGGTTCTCGTCACCGGAGGAAACCGGGGCATCGGCCTCGCCATCGCCCGCGCTTTCGCCGACAACGGCGACAAGGTCGCGGTCACCTACCGTTCCGGCGAGCCGCCCGTGGCGCTCACCGAGGCGGGGGTTCTCGCGGTCCGTTGCGACATCACCGACGCCGAGCAGGTGGAGCAGGCCTACAAGGAGATCGAGGAGAAGCACGGCAACGTGGAGGTACTGGTCGCCAACGCCGGTATCACCAAGGACCAGTTGCTGATGCGGATGTCCGAGGACGACTTCACGTCCGTGGTCGAGACCAACCTCACCGGCACCTTCCGGGTCGTCAAGCGCGCCAACCGCGGCATGCTGCGCGCCAAGAAGGGCCGCGTCGTCCTCATCTCCTCCGTCGTCGGTCTCCTCGGCTCGGCCGGACAGGCCAACTACGCCGCGTCCAAGGCCGGTCTGGTCGGCTTCGCCCGTTCGCTGGCCCGTGAGCTCGGCTCGCGGAACATCACCTTCAACGTCGTCGCGCCCGGCTTCGTCGACACCGACATGACGCAGGTGCTCACCGAGGAGCAGCGCAAGGGCATCGTGTCCCAGGTGCCGCTCGGCCGCTACGCGCAGCCCGAGGAGATCGCCGCCGCGGTGCGCTTCCTCGCCTCCGACGACGCGTCGTACATCACTGGAGCCGTCATCCCCGTTGACGGCGGATTGGGCATGGGTCACTGATCACCATGAGCGGAATTCTCGACGGCAAGCGCATCCTCATCACCGGGGTGCTGATGGAGTCGTCCATCGCGTTCCACGCCGCCAAGGTGGCCCAGGAGCAGGGCGCGGAGGTCATTCTGACCGCCTTCCCGCGGCCCACGCTGACGGAGCGCATCGCCAAGAAGCTGCCTAAGCCGGCCAAGGTCATCGAGCTGGACGTGACCAACGCCGAGCACCTGGACCGGCTCGCCGGACTGGTGCGGGACGAACTCGGTTCGCTCGACGGTGTCGTCCACTCCATCGGCTTCGCGCCGCAGGACGCGCTCGGCGGCAACTTCCTCAACACGCCGTTCGAGTCGGTCGCCACGGCGATGCACGTCTCGGCGTTCTCGCTGAAGTCGCTCGCCATGGCGTGCAAGCCGCTGATGAGTGAGGGCGGCTCGATCGTCGGGCTCACCTTCGACGCCCAGTACGCCTGGCCGCAGTACGACTGGATGGGTCCGGCGAAGGCGGCCCTGGAGGCCACCTCCCGCTACCTCGCCCGTGACCTGGGCAAGGACGGCATCCGCTGCAACCTGATCTCGGCCGGACCGATCGGCTCCATGGCCGCCAAGTCCATCCCCGGCTTCGGTGAGCTCGCCGACGTGTGGAACACCCGCGCGCCGCTGGCGTGGGACATGAAGGACCCGGAGCCGGCCGGCCGTGGCATCGTCGCGCTGCTCTCGGACTTCTTCCCGCGGACGACGGGCGAGATCATCCACGTCGACAGTGGCGTGCACATGATGGGTGCCTGACACCCCTCTGCGTTCCGGCCGCGCACCGCCTCCCCGGAGGCGGTGCGCGGCCGTTTGCGCCGCCCTGGCGAGGTCCCCCGGCGCTCAGGTCGAAAAGCTGGCCGATCCACCGCAGAATGTGGAGGAACCGGACTTCTGGTCGGGCCCGGCCCGATCGGAACGCAAGGCCCTAGGGGAGGAGATCGCTGTGCGCGGCACACGTCACCGAACCCGTTCCCTGCTCGTGGCCTCCGCCGTCGTCGCCGGGCTGCTCGTGCCCGTGGGCCTGTACGCGGCGGGTCACGTCACAGCCGCCGGCGGGGCCGCCCCCGGCGCGGCCGGTCCCGGCCCTTCCGGCGCCGAATGCCGTACGTCGGTGAAGGGCTCCCGGGTCGTCGCCTACTGCCACAACCCGTATCCCTCCACGGACCGCGTCCAGCTGCACACCGAGTGCGCCCGCTGGTGGGACATCGACGCGGACTCCAAGCCGGTCGACGTCCGGCCTGGGCGCACCGTACGGATGGACGACCGCTGCTGGAAAGAGGTCCGCGCCGTGTGGATCACCCACGGCCATGAGGCGTCCAAGGCGTCCTGACTTGATCTTTAACTTCGAGGTCAAAGATCAAGTCAGACCCGGTCCACCAGACAGCTCAGCGCATGGCTCGCGGCCTCGGCCGCCGCCGTCTCCGCGTCGCCCGCCCGGATCGCCTCGACCAGCCGGCCGTGGTCCATGAGGTCCTGCGGCCCCAGATCATGGCCGACGTCGTCCCGCAGGTAGTCCTTCAGCAGATCGCCCAGGTCGGCGTAGAGGCCGGTCAGCACCTCGTTGTGCGAGGCGGCGACCACGGCCAGGTGCAGCGTCGCGTCCGCCGCCACGAACGCCTCGGCGTCCCCCGCCGCCCAGGTCTCCTCCCGGCGCCGCATGAGCGCGTCCAGTTGCCTCAGGTCCCGCTCGGTGCGCCGGGCGGCGGCCAGGCGCGCCGCCGACGACTCCAGCGTCGAGCGCAGCTCGGCCACATGGCGCGGATCGGCGGACGCGAACCGGCGGTGCATCACCCCGGCGAGCTCGCTGACGGCCACCACATACGTGCCCGAGCCCTGCCGGATGTCGAGCAGCCCGTTGTGCGCGAGCGCGCGCACGGCCTCGCGGACGGTGTTACGGGCCACCCCCAGCTGCTCGACCAGTTCGGGCTCGGTGGGGATGCGCGAACCCACGGGCCACTCGCCCGACGTGATCTGGTTCCTCAGCTGGGCAATCACCTGGTCGGCGAGTGCCGAACGCCGCGGGGACGTCAGCGCCATGGTGCTCCTTGCTCGGGTGTGCGGCGGGCGGCGGGCCGCCCCGCCGTCTCGCGGAGGTATCCGAATCTTCTCAGAGGATTGGACAGGCAATCATCCCATGATTCTATGATGGCGCCATGCATGACGACGAAAGCCCTTCCCGGACCCCGGCCCGGACGCTGGACCCCGCGGCCCCGGCGGTTCCCCGCACCGAGGTCCCCGCACGGGGGACCGGCCCCGCCCCCTGGGTCTTCCGCCTGGTCGCCGTCGGGCTCGTCCTCACCGCGCTCAACCTCCGGCCCGCCATCACCAGCCTGGGCGCCCTCCTGGAAGAGGTGCGCGACGGGCTGCACATGAGCGGCAGCGTCGCCGGGGTGCTCACCTCCGTACCGCCGCTCTGCTTCGCGGTCTTCGGAGTCATGGCACCGCGCCTCGCCCGCCGCTTCGGCCCCGGCGCGGTCGTCTGCGCGGGCATGGCCGCCATCACCGCGGGACTGGTGATCAGGCCCCTCGTCGGCGGCACGGCCGGATTCCTCGCCGCGAGCGCGCTCGCCCTGATGGGCATCGCCGTCAGCAACGTCCTGATGCCGGTGATCGTCAAGCGCTGGTTTCCGGACCGCGTCGGCTCCATGACCGGCCTCTACTCCATGGCCCTGGCCCTCGGTACCTCACTGGCGGCGGCCGTGACCGTGCCCATGACCGAGGCGATGGGCGGCAGTTGGAAGGCCGGTCTCGGCGTGTGGGCCGGCCTCGCCGCCGCCGCGATCCTGCCCTGGATCCCGCTGGTACGGGAGCGCGGCGGCGCCGCCGGGCACCCCGCGGCCCACCGGGGCCAGGCCGACGCCCCCGACCTCCGGATCACCCGCAGCCGCACCGCCTGGGCGCTGGCCTGCTTCTTCGGCCTCCAGGCCACCGCCGCCTACATCACCATGGGCTGGATGCCCCAGATCTTCCGCGACGCCGGGGTCTCGGCCGGCACGGCGGGCGTCCTGCTCGCCCTCACCATGGCCATGGGCGTGCCGCTCGCCTTCGTCATCCCGAGGGTCGCCGCCCGCATGAAGCACCAGGGGGCGATCGTCGTCTGCCTCGGCGCCTGCGGCCTCATCGGCTACGCGGGCCTCTACCTCGCCCCCTCCGGCGGGGCATGGGCCTGGGCGACGCTCCTGGGGATCTCGAACTGCGCCTTCCCCCTCGCGCTCACCATGATCGGCATGCGCTCCCGCAGCGGCGCCGGAGTGGTCAGGCTGTCCGCGTTCGCCCAGTCCACCGGCTATCTCATCTCGATCCCCGGCCCCCTCCTGGTCGGCGTGCTCTACCAGCACAGCGGCGGCTGGGGACTGCCGATCGCGCTCATGGCGGCCCTGATGGTGCCGCAGGTGGTGGCGGGCGTCCTGGCCGGACGGGACCGGACGATCGAGGACGAATGCTGAGATGCGAGACTGGAGCCATGTCTCCTGTGCTCGATCCGAATCCCCAGAACGGTCAGAAGAAGCTGCTCCTCGTCTTCGGGACGATGCTGCTGATCACGGTCGTCGTCGGCATCATCGCCTCCATCGCCTCCCCGTGAGGCACGGCTCCCGGCGGGATGGTGGGGCTGGCCCCACCATCCCCTAGGGGGCCAGGGTCAGGGTGAAGTGGGTGGGTCACCGGATGGGAGCGGCGTCCGCTGAACCGTAGGTTCTGAGGACCGGAACCCAGCACCCACGGAGGCGGACATGCCGGCCCGTACGCACACCCGCACCACCCGCCCGGCCACCGCCGGTGTCGAGGTCCGGCTGCCGTGGTGGGCCGTCGCGCTGCCCGCCGTGGCCTTCGGCGCGCTCCTCCTGCTGATCGCCGGACCGGGCCAGGCGCACGCCGCCACGGGCGACCCCGTCGTCGGCCGGTTGCTGGAGCGAATCGTGGACCTGCTGACCCGCTGACCTCCGGCGCCCGGCGCGGGGAGCCCTCCAACACCCTGCGCCAGGTGGCACGTTTCATGCGAAGCTGAGATGTATGAGCGTCGATACACCTCGCAGGGTCGTCCTTCTCAGGCACGCAAAGGCGGAATGGTCGCAGGACTCCGACCATGAGCGGCCGCTCGCGGAACGGGGCCGCAAGGACGCCCCCGTGGCGGGCCGCAAACTCGCCGACTCCGGGATCGTCTTCGACCTGGCCCTCTGTTCGACCGCGGCCAGGACGCGCGAGACGTGGAAGCTGGCCGTCCACGAGATGCCGGAGCGCCCCAGGACCGTGTACGAGGAGAGGCTCTACGAGGCCTCGCTCGGGGAGCTGATCGCGCTGATCGACGAGACCTCCGACGACGTCCGCAATCTGCTGGTGATCGGCCACAACCCTGGCATGCACGCCGTCGCCGACGCCCTGGCGGGCTCGGCGGAGGGTGACGCCCTGGCGCGGATGACCAGCGGCGGCTTCCCGACCGCCGCGTTCGCCGTGGTCGAGTTCTCCGGGGCCTGGAAGGACGCGGAGCACGGCGTCGGCAAGCTCGTCGAGTACTGGACTCCGAACGACTGACCCCACCGGCCTTGCACGGGGCCCGGCTGCGCGACGCCTCGGCGTGCGCACCCGGGCCCCGTGCACGTGCCGGGCCCGCGCCGCTATTCGACGAGGCCGTCGGCGGCCTCGACCTCCTCGCGGGTGATGCCGAGCAGATAGAGCACGGTGTCCAGGAACGGCACGTTCACCGCGGTGTGCGCGGCCTCGCGGACCACCGGCTTGGCGTTGAAGGCGACCCCGAGCCCCGCCGTGTTCAGCATGTCCAGGTCGTTCGCCCCGTCACCGATCGCCACCGTCTGTGCCAGCGGCACGCCGGCCTCCGCGGCGAAGCTGCGCAGCAGCCGGGCCTTGCCCGCCCGGTCGACGATGTCCCCGGTCACCCGCCCGGTGAGCTTCCCGTCGACGACTTCCAGGGTGTTGGCAGAGGCGAAGTCGAGCCCGAGCCGCTCCTTGAGGTCGTCCGTCACCTGTGTGAACCCGCCCGAGACGACGCCCACTTGGTAGCCGAGCCGCTTCAGCGTACGGATCAGGGTGCGGGCGCCCGGCGTCAGCCGTACGTCGGCGCGCACCTTCTCCACCACGGACACGTCGAGCCCCGCCAGCAGCGCCACCCGCGCGTGCAGCGACTGCTCGAAGTCGAGCTCGCCGCGCATCGCCTGCTCGGTCACCGCGGCGACCTCGGCCTCGCAGCCGGCGTGCGCCGCGAAGAGCTCGATGACCTCGTCCTGGATGAGCGTCGAGTCGACGTCCATCACGACGAGCCGCTGCGCCCGGCGGCTCAGCCCGGCCGAGACGACCGCCACATCGACGCCGATCCCGGCGGACTCGGTGGCCAGCGCGGTGCGCAGCGTCTCGGTCCGGGTGCCGGACACCGCGAACTCCACCGCGGTGACCGGGTACTTCGCCAGCCGGAAGATCCGGTCGATGTTGCCGCCGGTCGAGGTGATGGTGGCCGCTATGGCGGCGGTCGACTCCGCGGTCAGGGGGTGCCCGAGCACCGTCACATGCGAACGGCCGTCACCGCGCGGGCGGTTGTCGCCCGTACCGGAGATGATCTCGGCCTGCAGCTTCAGCGACTCCGCCCAGCTGTGCACGGTGGCCCGCAGGTCGCCCTCGGTGGTCCCGCCCGCGGTCGGGGCGGTGACCAGTGCGCACAGGACGATGCGGCCACGGGTGACGACCTGCTCGATGTCGACGACGTCGACCGAGTAGGCGGCGAGGGTGTCGAAGAGCCCGGCGGTGATCCCGGGCTGGTCCTTCCCGAAGATCTTCACGAGAAGGGTCGGCGTGTCCGCGTCCCGACGTGACTCAGGAGGCTCAGGAGACAGGGGAGGCTGAGGGGGCTGAGATGCGCTCATGGTGCTCCCACCGTATCGGTCCGCGGTACGCCTCCGATGGCCCGTCCCGAGGACCGGACAGCCGACCGAATGTCCGTGATGCTGTTATATGTACCATCTGTCGCCGTCGGGGGTGGTTACGGCGTTGGGGGGTGGTGCGGCCCGGGGCGTTCGCAACGGTGCGGTCTCGGTTCGGTCAACCTCCCGCCCGGCTTTCGCATCCGGGACTGCTCCTGGAATAGTTCCCCACGATGTTCAGCATCCCTAGACTCCCTGCAACGGGGGTAATTCGGGGGACAACTAGTGGGGCGCGGAGTGCCGGAACTCGTACTGGAATTGAATGGCAGGACCTGGACGCTCGATCCGTCCAGGCCGTACACCCTCGGACGTGATCCGCAGGGCGACATGACGATCGACGACGCCAGAGTCTCGTGGCGGCATGCCACGATCAGCTGGAGCGGACGCGGTTGGTTCATCGAGGACCACGGCAGCACCAACGGCACGTATGTGCAGGGCCAGCGGATCCATCAGATGGAGATCGGGCCCGGCTCCACCGTGAACCTGGGCAACGCCACCGACGGACCGCGGCTGAGCTTCAGCGGCGCCGACGTGTACAGCGGGCAGGCCGCCGCGGGCGCCCAGGCCCCCGCCCAGCAGCCGCAGCAGGCCCCGCAGCAGCAGCCGGGGCCCGGCGCCCAGCAGCCGCCCGCCCAGCCGCAGGCCTGGCAGCAGACACCGCAGGCCCAGCCGCCGCAGCCCCATGTGCCGCAGCAGCAGGGCAGGGCACCGGCTCCCCACGGCGGCGCGGCGGGGGCGCCGCCGGTGTACGGCGACCGGAGCCCCACCACGTTCCACCACCTGGCGCTCGGCCGGGTGATGCGGATCGGCCGTGCGCTGGAGAACGAGCTGGTCGTCTCCGACCTGCAGGTCTCGCGCCACCACGCCGAGTTCCACGCGACGCCCGACGGCCGTTTCGAGATCCGCGACCTCGGAAGCCACAACGGCACCTACGTCAACGGCCAGCCGCTGTCGAAGTCCGGCTCCGCGCTCATCGGCGCGAACGACATCGTCGGCGTCGGTCACTCGACCTTCCGGCTGGTCGGCGACCGGCTCGAGGAGTTCGTCGACACCGGCGAGGTCTCCTTCGCGGCCCGCCACCTCACGGTGACGGTCGACGGCGGCAAGCAGATCCTCAAGGACGTGTCGTTCGGCGTCCCGGAGAAGTCGCTGATCGGGGTCATCGGACCGTCCGGCTCCGGCAAGTCCACCCTGCTCAAGGCGCTCACCGGCTACCGGCCCGCCAACCAGGGCGACGTCCTCTACGACAACCGGAACCTGTACAAGCAGTTCGCCGAGCTGCGCCAGCGCATCGGCCTGGTCCCGCAGGACGACATCCTGCACAAGGAACTGACCGTCACCCGGGCCCTGAAGTACGCGGCCAAGCTCCGCTTCCCCGCGGACACCACCGAGGCCGAGCGCCAGTCCCGGATCCACGAGGTCCTCGCCGAGCTCAAGCTCGACATCCACAAGGACAAGAAGGTCACCTCGCTCTCCGGCGGCCAGCGCAAGCGCGTCTCCGTGGCCCTGGAGCTGCTGACCAAGCCGTCGCTGATCTTCCTGGACGAGCCGACCTCGGGTCTCGACCCGGGCATGGACCGCGATGTCATGCAGCTGCTGCGCGGCCTGGCGGACGACGGACGCACCGTCCTCGTCGTCACGCACTCGGTCGCCGAGCTGGCCATCTGCGACAAGCTCCTGGTGATGGCGCCGGGCGGTTCCGTCGCCTACTTCGGCCCGCCGGAGGAAGCGCTCAACTTCTTCGGCTACACCACCTGGGCCGACGTCTTCTCCGCGTTCGAGAACTACCGCGACTACGACTGGGCGGGGCGCTGGCGCGGTTCGCAGCACTACCAGATGTACGCCGCGGACATCGACGCCGTCGCCGCGCAGCCCGTGCACATGCCGCCGCACCAGCAGATGCGCCCGCCGAAGCCGCAGGGCTGGATGACCCAGCTGTGGACGCTGATGCGCCGCTACGTCTCGGTGATCGCGTCCGACAAGGGCTTCATGGGGCTCATGGTGATCCTGCCGGCGGTGCTCGGCATCGTCAGCGTGGTCATCCCCGCCGACTTCGGCCTCGCCCCGCCGAAGCCGCCGTCCCGGTTCAACGGCGACGCCGGCACGATCATGCTGATCCTGGTGATCGGCATGACGTTCTCCGCCGCGGCCAACTCCGTACGAGAGCTGATCAAGGAACGCGTCATCTACGAACGGGAACGGGCCACCGGCCTCTCCCGCTCGGCCTACCTGATGTCCAAGGTGATCGTGCTCGGCGTGATCACGGCCATCCAGGGCGTCATCATCTGCGGCATCGGCTTCGCCACCCGCGATCTTCCGGCGGAGGGTCTGATCATGCCGCCGGCCGTGGAGCTCTGCGTGACGATCATCGCGCTCGGCTTCACCTCGATGATGTTCGGCCTGGTGATCTCCTCGCTGGTGAAGACCGCCGAGAAGACCATGCCGCTGCTGGTCATGTTCGCGATCGTCCAGGTCGTCTTCACCGGCATCCTCTTCCAGGTCTACGGTTCGCCCGGCCTGGAGCAGTTCGCCTGGCTGATGCCGTCCCGCTGGGCCATCGCGGGCGCGGGCTCCACGCTCGACCTCGCGCACCTCATGCCGCCGTGGGACCAGAAGAACCCCACGGACCTGGACCCGCTGTGGGAGCACACGGCCGGCCAGTGGGGGATGAACATCGCGGTGCTGCTGGTCCTCGGCATCATCTGCGGGGTGGCGGTCGCACGGCTGCTGCGCCGCCACGAACCCGAGGTCATGCGCAAGTAACGGGCGCCCCGCGCCCGGCACGACGCCGAAGGGCGGCGCCCCCCACGGGGGGTGCCGCCCTTCGGCGTGATCCGGACCGGTCAGTACGCGCTGTCGACGTTGTCGATCGAGCCGTACTTGTCGGCGGCGTAGTTGGCCGACGCGGTGAGGTTGGCGACCGGGTCGTACTGGGTGTGGGGGGTACCGCTGACGTGGTAGGCGTCGAACGTCGGCTTGATGATCTGGAGCAGACCGATCGACGGAACACCGTTGATCGCGTTGATGTCCCAGTCGTTGATGGCGTTCGGGTTGCCGCTGGACTCACGCATGATGTTGCGGTGCAGGCCCTCGTAGGTGCCCGGGATGCCCTTGGCCTTCATGATGGACAGGGCTTCCCTGATCCAGCCGTCCAGGTTGTTCGCGTACACGTGGGTACGGGTCTCGGAGCGGCTGGCGGTGTGCGTGCTGCGCTTGGCGGCGGCCTTCTTGGCCTTCCACTGCGCGGCGGCCTTCTCCTTGGCCTCGGCCTTCTTGGCGTTCGCCTCGGCGACGGCGACGGCGTTGATCTTCGCCTTCACGGCGGCGGCCTTCTTGGCCTTCGCGGCGTCGATGGCCTTGACCATCTTCTCGGCGCTGGAGTGCTGCTCGATGAGGCTGGCCTGGATGGTCCTGGCCTGCGGGGCGCCGGCGGCGGACCCGAAGACGACCGGGGAGGCGGAGAGCGCCTGGGGCTCGGTCTCGGCTTCGGCGTTACCCGGCACGAGGGACAAGGAGAGGGCAGCGGCGGCGACGGCGGAGATGCCGGCGACGGAGAGCTTCTGGGTCTTGTTCAGACGGCGGAAACGGCCGGAGATGCTGGACGCGGACATACAGGCGTACCTCTTCGAATCGCGGAAGTCCTCACGGAGGACGAAGACGGGAAGCGACATCGCATCTCCGTCGGGGACGAGTGCAATTGTTAGCGGCCGCAAAATGGCGTGGCAAAGGTGTGACGTACGAAGCCGGATAGTGGAACACGGAGGCGTTGGCGGCCATGAATCCTCGCCCATGACCACCCAAATCGCCCTTATCGCTCCACTAGGCGGCTTCGTAAGTGACGTGGGTCCTATGCGCGGCCTCACATCGAGCGGGTAACGGAATCACCGTTAGTTGCTCAAGCGATTCGGAGTGTGAGGTTCCGGTCCAAGACCGGTCCTGGGAGAAACGGCCCCGGGGCCGGACAGCCCCTAGGCGGAAGGTCCTAGTCCCTGCGCCCCGGTCAGGGCCGTCCACAGGCGGATACGGGGCGCGCGGCCCGCCGGTACCTTGAGGCCATGAGCCATCGCCCCCCGTCGGGCCTCGCAGCAGTGAGCGCCGCGCTGCTCGCCATGAGCAGGCACCTCGAGATGCGGGACGTCCTGAAGACGATCGTCGCCTCGGCCCGCGAACTCCTGGACGCCGAGTACGCGGCCCTCGGGGTCCCCGACGACCACGGGGGCTTCGCCCAGTTCGTCGTCGACGGCGTCAGCGACGAGCAGTGGAAGGCCATCGGCCCACTGCCACGTCAGCACGGCATCCTCGCCGCGATGCTCCACGAGGCGAAGTCCGAGCGCCTGGCCGACGTCCGCAAGGACCCGCGCTTCGAGGGCTGGCCGGACGCCCACCCCGACATGTCCGACTTCCTGGGGCTGCCGATCAGGGACGGCGACGACACCATCGGCGCCCTCTTCCTCGCCAACAAGCGCTGTCCGAAGCCCGAGGGCACCTGCGGATTCACCGCCGAGGACGAGGAACTACTGGCGATCCTCGCCCAGCACGCGGCGATCGCCCTCACGAACGCCCGGCTGTACGAACGCAGCCGCGAGCTCACCATCGCCGAGGAGCGCTCCCGGCTCGCCCACGAGCTGCACGACGCGGTCAGCCAGAAGCTCTTCTCCCTCCGGCTCACCGCCCAGGCCGCCGCCGCCCTGGTGGACCGGGACCCGGCACGCGCCAAGGGCGAGCTCCAGCAGGTCGCCGCCCTGGCGGCGGAGGCGGTCGACGAACTGCGCGCCGCCGTGATCGAACTGCGCCCCGCCGCACTCGACGAGGACGGCCTCGTCGCCACCCTCCGCACCCAGATCCAGGTCCTGGACCGCGCCCACACGGCCGCCGTCACCTTCGGGAGCGTGGGCGTACGGGCCCTGCCCGCCGCCCAGGAGGAAGCACTGCTCCGGGTCTCCCAGGAGGCCCTGCACAACGCCCTGCGCCACTCGGGGGCCGAGCACGTCGACGTCACCCTCACCCGCCGCGACGGCGGCACGGTGCTGCGGATCACGGACGACGGCCGCGGCTTCGAACCGGCGGCCACCCGCCGGGCCGGGCGGCACCTGGGCCTCGTCTCGATGCGGGACCGCGCCGACGGTGTCGGCGGGAAGCTCACCGTTGAATCGGCGCCCGGCAAGGGCACCACGATCGAGATGGAGGTGCCCGGTGGCTGACAGGCTCATCAGGGTGCTGCTGGTCGACGACCACCAGGTGGTCCGCCGCGGCCTGCGCACGTTCCTGGAGATCCAGGACGACATAGAGGTCGTCGGCGAGGCGGCCGACGGCGCCGAAGGGGTGGCCAGGGCGGAGGAGCTGCGTCCCGACGTCGTCCTGATGGACATCAAGATGCCGGGCACCGACGGCATAGAGGCCCTGCGCGGGCTCCGCGAGCTGGAGAACCCGGCCAAGGTCCTGATCGTCACCAGCTTCACCGAACAGCGCACCGTCGTCCCCGCCCTGCGCGCCGGCGCCTCCGGCTACGTGTACAAGGACGTCGACCCGGACGCGCTGGCCGGTGCCATCCGCTCGGTGTACGCGGGCCATGTCCTGCTCCAGCCGGAAGTGGCCGGTGCGCTGCTCGCCCAGGACGAGCCCGGCACGGGCACGGGCCGGGGGAGCACCCTCACCGAGCGGGAGCGGGAAGTCCTCGGCCTGATCGCCGACGGCCGGTCGAACCGGGAGATCGCACGGGCTCTGGTGCTCTCCGAGAAGACCGTCAAGACGCACGTCTCGAACATCCTGATGAAGCTGGACCTGTCGGACCGCACCCAGGCGGCACTCTGGGCCGTGCGGCACGGGGCGGCGGGCTGAGAAGACGAGGAACGGGGCGTCACCTTCGGGGCCCCGTTTTCATACTCCCGGGTGCACGTCACCCGAACGGCGCATCCTCTTTCGGCCAGGGGCGTTCTCCAGGCGTGCTGCGGCGGTCGGCCGCGGCGACGCGAGGAGGATCCTGAAGTGAAGAACCTGAAGAAGGCTGCCGCCGTCACCCTGATCGCCGGTGGCATCATCGCCGCCGGTGCCGGAGCGGCCTCCGCCACCGGTCACGGCGGCGCCGGCGCCCACGGTGTCGCGGCCCACTCCCCGGGTGCGGCCAGCGGCAACCTCATCCAGGTCCCGGTCCACGTCCCGGTGAACGTGGTCGGCAACACCGTCAACGTGATCGGCCTGCTCAACCCGGCCTTCGGGAACTTCGGCCTGAACGGCTGACGCCCCGCACCCACGGCGATGCCGCCGGCCGGCCCCACGGAGGACCGGCCGGCGGCACCGCGCCGTCCGCCTCCATCCGCGCCCACCGTCTCCCGGAACGCGAGCCCGCCCCGCAGCCGCACCTCGCGCCCCGCACCACCGTCGAGCGGCAGCGCCG
>NZ_JBEXXO010000031.1:0-98988 GCF_040630435.1 Streptomyces sp. NPDC005803
ACACCGTGTGGGCCCCGCCCCGCCCCGACGTGGGGCCCCGCCTCCCGGTGTTTAGGTGAACCTCCGGGACGGCGCGGCCCTTCGTCGCGTTCGAGGTGGCTACACCACGCCGTCGGCGCGCAGGGCGGTCAGCTCCTCGGCCCCGACACCGGTGAGTCGGCCGAGTACATCGGCGGTGTGCTCGCCGAGACCAGGCGGGGGCGAGTAGTCCCCCACCGGGGTGGCGGCAAGCCGGATCGGGTTGGCCAGCAGGGGGAGCGTCCCCAACAGCGGGTCGGCCACTTCCGTGAGCATCTCGCGGTGTTTGATCTGCGGATCGGCGAAGACGTCCGGGATCTCGTTGACCGGGCCCGCGGGCACACCGTGCCGCTCCAGAGTCTCCAGCCAGTCGTCCCGGGTGCGCTGGACCATCACCTCGGCGAGGACCGGGAGGATCTCCTTGCGGTGGGTGATCCTTGCCGAGGTAGTGGCGAAACGCGGGTCGTCGAGCAGATCCTCGCGGTCGGCGGCGGCGCAGAACGCGGCGAACTGACGGTCGTTGCCGGCGACCAGGAACAGGGGCCTGTCCCGGCACATGAACGACTGGGAGGGGATTCCGCCGTAGCCGCCGTTGCCCCGGCGCTCCGGGACCTCGCCCGAGATCAGGTAGTTCATCGCGAAGTGCGACAGGGAGGCGAGACCGCAGTCGAGGAGCGCGAGGTCGATGTACTGCCCTCGCCCGGTCATGTCCCGGTGGCGCAGGGCGCTGAGCACGGCCGTGGAGGCGTAGAGCCCGGAGATGATGTCGACCATGCTGATGCCGACCTTCATCGGCTCCTCGGGGTGCCCCGAGACGCTCATCATCCCGGACATGGCCTGGAAGACGCCGTCGTACCCGGGGCGTTCGGCGTAGGGGCCGGTCTGTCCGAAGCCGGTGAGCGAGAGGTACACGAGGCGCGGGTTCTCGGCCCGCAGGCTCTCGTGGTCAAGGCCGTACTTGGCCAGAGTGCCCGCCCGGAAGTTCTCGACCACGACGTCCGACTTCCGGGCCAGCTCGCGGATCAGCTCCCGGCCCCGCTCGGTGGCGTGATTGATCGTCACCGACTGCTTGTTGCGGTTGCAGGCCAGGTAGAAGGCCGAGGTCCGGGTCGGCTCGCCCGCCTCGTCGGCGGCGAACGGTGGTCCGTAGGTCCGGGCGTCGTCTCCTGTGCCCGGGCGCTCGACCTTGATCACCTCCGCCCCGAGGTCGGCGAGCAGTTGGGTCGCAAACGGGCCCGCGAGGATGCGGGACAGGTCCAGGACCCGGATTCCGGACAGGGCTTGTGAGGGCACGCGGCTCCCCTCTCTGGGAGAGGTACGAAGGCGGACGGGGACGGGTTCAGCTCGCGATCTTCGGCTCGCGGGGCAGCCCGAGCACCTTCTCGGCCAGGATGTTCCGCTGCACCTGCGAAGTACCTGCGTAGATCGTTCCGGACCGGGCGATGAGGTACCCGGTGGACCAGGACGCCGAACTGTTCACCGCGCCCGGGTCGTCTGCGCGATAGGTACGCAGGGGCGGACGGCCCTTGATCGACTGGGCGTGCATGCCCATGATGTCCATGGCCAGATCGGTGACCCGCAGGTGGTACTCGCTCCAGAAGAGCTTGGAGATCGAGGTCTCGGGGCCGGGTTCCTTGCCTTCCAGCCAGCCGGAGAGCACTCGGTAGCCGAGGTAGCGCATGATCTCGACCTTGGACCAGCACCAGGCGATCCGCTGACGGATGACGGGGTCCTCGTCCTTGCCGTACTCACGGGCGAGCTCGATCAGCCGCTCCAGTTCGGACTTGAAGAGGATCGGGTTGGTGGCGGCCTCCTCGCCGCGCTCCACACCGAGCAGGCTCTGCGCCACCGTCCAGCCGTTGTCGACGCCGCCCACCACCAGGTCGGCCCGGGTCCTGGCGCCGGTGAAGAACACCTCGTTGAAGTGTTCCTGGCCGGTCGCCATGCGGAAGGGGCGGACCTCGACGCCGGGCTGGTCCAGGGGGACGAGGAGGAAGGAGATGCCGCGGTGCTTGGAGGTCTCCGGGTTGGTGCGCGCCAGGACGAAGATCCAGTCACTGATGTGCGCTCCGGAGGTCCACACCTTCTGGCCGTCGATGACCCAGTGGTCTCCGTCGTCCTCGTGGACCAGTCGAGCGCGCGTGGTGAGGGAGGCGAGGTCCGATCCGGCGCCCGGTTCGGAGTAGCCCTGGCACCAGGTGTCCTCGCCGCTGAGGATGCGCGGCAGGAAACGCAGCTTCTGGTCGTCCGTGCCCCAGCGCAGCAGGGTGTTGGCGAGCATCTTCACGCCGAAGGTGTCCTGCGGGAGCCCGAAGGGGACGCCGGCCTTCGCCAACTCCTCCATCAGAACGACCTGATGGAGCTTGGTGAGCCCGCGGCCGCCGTACTCCTCGGGCCAGGTCACCGAGAGCAGACCGAGCCCGGCGAGCCTGGAGCGCCACTCGCGGGCGAAGGCCCAGGCGTCGTCCTCGTCGAGGGCGCCGATGCCCTGCCAGCCCTCGGGGAGGTGCTCGGCGAGCAGGTCGCGTACCTCGGTGCGGAACGCCTCGGTCTGCGGGGGATAGGTGATGTCCACGAACGGGCACTCCTCGGTCAAGAGTCGGGTCTGGAAGGGAAGGAGCCGGGCGAGCGGTGGCCGGCTGAGCGCCTTTGCCCCGCGGCCGGCGGCCCCTTCCTATTCCGGGAGGAAGGGCTTGCTCAGCGCGTCCTCCGGGTCGAAGTCCGCGGGCAGGCCCTCGAACGCGGGCGCGCGCCGGTCCGCGAAGCTCGCGACCCCCTCGCGGAAGTCGGCGGAGCCGGCGAAGTACTGCATCGCGGAGTAGCTGCGCGACAGGGCCTCGTCGAAGCCACGGTCGAGGTCTCCGTACACCTGGCGGCGCAGCACGGCGAGCGCGCGCGGCGAGCAGTTGCGGGCGATGTCCGCCGCGTACTCCTGTGCCGCAGCGAGGAGTTCGTCCGGTTCGACCACCCGGCTGACGAGGCCGAGATCCTTGGCCTCGTCGGCTTCGAGGACACGGCCGCTCAGCAGCAGGTCGAGGGCGTTCTCCAGGCCGACGACGCGCGGGAGCACGTACGGCAGGTTGTACTCGCCGGCGAGACCGCGGCGGGCGAAGGCAGTGGTGATGCGGGCGCCGCGGGCCGCGAAGCGCACGTCGCAGAGAAGCGCCTGGACCAGACCGATACCCGCACAGCCGCCGTTGATCGCGCCGATCACCGGTTTGGGCAGGAAGCGTCGGCTGTACATCGGGGGCCGGCCGCTGAAGTCCAGGCTCTCGCCCGGCTGCGAGTTCCTCTCCAGCCGCTGCACGTCCATCCCCGGGCAGAAGGACTTACCCGCGCCGGTGACCACGACGGCCCGGACGTCGGGATCCTCGGCGGTCTGGTCCAGCAGCTCGAAGAAGCGCTTCTCCATGGGGAGATTCCAGGCGTTCTTGCGGTCCGGCCGATTGAACGTGAGGGTCGCGACGCCCTTGTCGACCTCGTACAGGACGCTGTCCGCCGCAGTGGTCTCTGACATGGCTCCTCTTTCTTTCCAGGGGAAACGGTCTCAGGCGTCGGCGGAACGGCTGTGTGTCGCGGGCAGGCCGGGGCGCTTGCCGGAGATGCTCACCACGACCTGACCCCGGGCGCAGGCCTGCCCGTCGGCCCTGCGCACCTCGACCTCGCTGAAGTGGATCCGGCCGCCGCGCCGCACACAGCGGGCGTGCGCGACGACCTCGGTGCCGAGGGCGGGCAGCAGGTACTGCACCGAGAGGGAGACGGTGCTCAGACGGCTTCCCTTGGCGAAGTCGTGGCCCGCCATCACTGCGGCGCCGCCGGCGGTGTCGATCAGCGCGGAGATCACACCACCGTGAAAGACGCCGTCGTGCGCCGAGAGCCTCTCGGCATACGGGATCGCCAACTCGGCGCCCTCGGAGTCCCATTGCCGCACGCTGAGTGCGCAGTCGCGGTTGAAGGCGACACCGTGCTCCCAGTGCTCCCGGAACCAGTCCCGCAGGTCCTGCTGGTCCTGTTCGCCCAGCTCTCCGGTTCGGGTGGCTGTCATTCGCGCGTCCTTCCCGTGCCGAGGCGGCTGCGAGCCGCTGCGCGCTGCTCGGGGCTGCCGACGTTCTCTTCCATGAACACGCGCTCTGCCCGGAAGCCGGCCTGCAGGGCCTCGGTGTCCCACGTGGTGTTGACCAAGTGCTTGATCGCGGCGACCGCCTTGGGGTTGCGCCCGGCGATCACGCGTGCCATGGCCAGGGCCTCTTGCCTCGGACGTGTCGCCGAGCGGGTGGCCATGCCGATGCGTACCGCCTCCGAGCCGTCCACCTTCCGGGCGGTGAGGGCGAGCTCCATGGCTCGGTCCGGGCCGACCAGGCGGGGGAGGATCTGGGAGCCGCACATATCGGGCGCCAGGCCCCAGTCGAGTTCCAGGACACCCCACTTCGCGTCAGCGGTGGTCAGCCGGACGTCGGCGCCGAGGGCGAGTTGCAGACCGCCGCCCAGGGCGTAGCCGTGCACCGCGGCGATCACGGGGACGCCGAGGCTCCGCCACAGCCAGACGGCGCGCTGGCCGCGGCCGAGGCCGGCGGCGGACGCGTCGTCGGCGGCGACTGCGTCGGGCCGCCAGGAGCGGCCCTCGGCCTGGGCGCTGAAGGCGGAGAAGTCGAGGCCGACACAGAACGCCCGTCCTTCTCCGGACAGCACCACCGCGCGGACCTCAGGCTCCTCGTGCAGTCGCTCACCGGTCTCGATGAGGTCCGCGAACAGCGCGTCGTCGAGCGCGTTGAGTTTGTCCGCACGGTTGAGGCGCACATCAGCGACGCCGTCCTGGATGCGGCAGAGTACCCGTTCCATGATCGCCTCCCTGGCGGCAGCGGCACCCGGGGCCTGGCCGAGGCGCCGTTCTGTGCATGACCAGGAATATAGCTTAATATTTAAGCTAGTGGTACATGATCTATCCGTGAAACGAAGGAGCGACCGGTGGCCGAGCCCGAAGCGACGACCCTGCGGATCCGAAGTGACGACGGGGTCGAGCTCGCCGCCGACGCCTATGGCAGCAGGGCGGATCCGCCGGTCGTCCTGCTGCACGGTGGCGGCCAGACACGTCACTCATGGCGGTCCACCGCGAGGGACCTGTCCGAGTCCGGGTGGTACACGCTCTCCGTGGATCTGCGCGGTCACGGCGAGAGCGGCTGGTCGCCGGACGGCCGGTACGGGCTCGACCGCTTCGGCAACGACGTCGTCCGCATCGCCGAGTTCCTCGGCCGTGCTCCGGTGCTCGTCGGTGCCTCGCTGGGCGGCAACAGCTCACTGGCCGCGCTGGGGCACCACCCCGAACTGGCCCTCGGCCTGGTCCTGGTGGATGTGTCACCGTTCCTGCAGCCGAAGGGGACGGACCGGATCGGCTCCTTCATGCGCAGCGGCCTGGAGGGGTTCGCCTCCTTGGAGGAGGCCGCCGACGCCGTTTCCACCTACCTGCCGCACCGCCCGCGGCCCCGGAACGTGGAAGGGCTGCGCAAGAACCTCCGCGAAAAGGACGGAAGGTTCTACTGGCACTGGGATCCCGCCTTCCTGCGCGGGCCGGCCGATCAGGCCGTGCAGCGGGACCGGCTGACCGACCCGGCCCAACTCGGCGGTGCCGCCATGTCTTTGCGTGTGCCGACCCTGCTGGTGCGTGGCGGTGAATCGGACGTGCTGAGCGTCGCCGACTCCAAGCGGTTCCTCGAGCTGGTCCCGCATGCCGAGTTCGCCGCTGTGAAGGGCGCACACCACATGGTCGCGGGCGACGACAACGCCGTTTTCGACCGTGTGCTCGGCGACTTCCTGGAGCGCCGCGTACGCTCCCGGCTGGATCTCTTCCGGCAAGCGGCAGCGCAGGAGTGACCGCGCACATCCGCTGCCCCGAGGGCGGGGCCGTGCGCGTCGTCAACGCTCCGGCTGCTCGACGACGCCGCTCTTGAGGAGCTCCGCCACCTCGGACTCCGCGAAGCCCCAGTCCGACAGGGCCTCGCGGGAGTGCTGGCCCGGGAGGGGCGGTGGGCCCGCGATGCCGGTGGGGGTCCTGTCGAACCGCGGCACGGGGGCAGGCTGGGTCACTCCGAAATCCCGCACGAAGGTCTCGCGCGCGGTGTTGTGCGGATGGCCCGCCGCCTCACAAGGGGTGAGCACGGGAGTGACACAGGCATCCGTGTCGGCGAAGTGCTCGGCCCACTCGTCCCGGGTCTTGGTCCCGAACACCTCCGCGAAACACCGCTTCAACTCCGGCCAGTTGGCGGGGTCGGAGCGGTCCGGCAGTTCGTCGAGGCGAAGCCCGAGACCGCCCACCAGTGCCGCGTAGAAGGCCGGTTCGATCGGCGCGACGGCCAGGTACCCGCCGTCGCTCGCCTCGTAGGTGTCGTAGAAGGGCGCGGAACCGTCGCTCGCGTTCACTCCCGGCTCCTCGCTCCAACGCCCCTGGGCGGCCATCGAGTGCACCAGCGTGGTGAGCGAGGCGGTGCCGTCCACCATCGCCGCGTCGACGACCTGGCCCCGCCCGCTCGCCCTGCTTTCCCACAGGGCGCAGACGAGGCCGAAGGCGAGCAGCAGCCCACCGCCGGCGAAGTCGGCGACCAGCCCGGGAGGCGTCACGGGGCGTTCGCCCGGACGACGGAACAGGGACAACGCGCCGGACAGCGCCTGGTAGTTGAGATCGTGTCCGGCCGTCTGCGCGCGAGGCCCCGTCTGCCCCCAGCCCGTCATCCGGCCGAAGACCAGGCGCGGATTGTGTTCCCGGCACACCGATGGTCCGAAGCCCAGACGCTCGGCGACACCGGGCCGGAACCCCTCCAGCAGGATGTCCGCCTGTTCGACCATGCGCAGGAGCACGTCAAGGCCATCGGCGCGCTTGAGGTCGAGGGTGACTGACCGGCGGCCCCGGCTGAGCGCGTAGAGCTCCGCCTTGGGTGCCCGGGTCCGCGGCCGGTCGATGCGGACCACGTCGGCTCCCATGTCGGAGAGGAGCATGCCGGTGTACGGGGCCGCTCCAAGACCGGCCATCTCGATCACTCGGACGCCACTGAGCGGACCACTCATCGGTCGGACTCCTTGCGGTAGCAGACGAGCCGGCGGACGTCCGTCAACTCGCTCAGTCTCGAGAGCTGGGCGGCGAATTCGGCGGTGCGGCCGGACCCGAGCACCGGCTCTGACAGACCGGTGAACTTGGCGATCAGATCGGACTCGCTCAGCGGGTTGTCCGGGTCGCCCTTGCGGTCCGGGACGGTGACGGAGTGCTCGTCGCCGCCATGGGTGCGGATGGTCACGCGCGCGCCGCGACGCCGTGGGAAGGGTGCCGTGAACTGCGCGGAGTCCTTGAGTCCGGTGCGGTCGAGCAGGTCGGTCACGGCGGGATCGGTCAGCCGCTCCGGGCGGAAGGACTCCAACCGTACGTTTCCGTCGAGCAGCGCCGTGGCCACCACGAAGGGGGCGGAGAACCGCGCCTCGAAGGGTGTGCGCGGCCGGGGGTTGCCCGCCACGACGGTAGCCGTCCGATACGTCTCGATCTCGATCGCCTCGATGTCCCCGGGGTCGAGGTCATGGGGTTTCGCCCTCAGGGCGAGAGCCCCGTCGATGGCGGCGAAGGTGTGTCCGCAGCACGGATACGGCTTCACGCTGGTGTGTTCCACCAGATACTCGTGCCCGATCGGACGAACGACCTGCTCCCAGTCGCCTCCCTCGCCCATCGCCTCGCCGAACCCCGCCGCCCCTTCCAGGGCGTCCGCAGCGCCGGTGAAGCCTGCCGCGGCCGCCAGTCCCGCGGTGACTCCGGCCCGCGCGGCGTGGCCGGAGTGCAGCGGCTTGGCCATGGCGTCCGAACGGAAGCTCTGCTGGAGGCCGGAGGCCATGGTCGCGGCCAGGGTCAGCGCGTGCGCCATCGGCTCCGCGCTCAGGCCGCGGAGTTCCGCGACGGCCGCGGCCGCGCCCAGGCAGCCGACCGTCCCGGTGGTGTGCCAGTACCGGTAGTGAGCGGGATTGACGGCGGCGGCGATCCGGTCCCCGACCTCGTATCCGACCGCGACGGCGCGCAGCAGGGCGGCTCCGGTCGCGCCCTCCTGCTGGGCGACGGCCAGCGCTGCCGAGACGGTCGGCGCCCCCGGGTGGTAGAGGCCGGGGGAGTAGATGTCGTCCATCTCCAGGACGTGCGAGGCGACACCGTTGAGGAGAGCCGCCGTGGAGACATCGGTGGCCTCTCCGGTGCCCACCAGTGGGGCGCCCGCGCTGGGAGCGGCGTCCTGCGGAGGCACGAAGGCTCGGCGCAGAAGGGTGACGGGTTCGCTCTCGGAGCCACCGATCGCGGCGCCGAACCAGTCGAGAACGGCCGCCGATGCAGCGCGCTCCGCCGCGGGCGGCAATGGCTTCTCACGAGCGAGGACCAGTTCGCGTGCCAGCCGCAGGGCGACGCCCTCCTCGGCGCTCATCCGGCGCTCCGGCTGACGAACTTCACCTGTTGGAAGGCCTGGAGGCCCTCGACCCCGCCCTCGGTGCCGATCCCACTGTCCAGCACCCCGCCGAAGGGGGTCTCCGGCAGGGACACCACCCACCGGTTCACGATGACATTGCCGGCACGAATCCTCGGCACCACATGGTCCACCACCCGCAGATCGTTGCTGAACACGTACGAGGCCAGTCCCAGCGGCAGGCGGTTCGCCTCGGCCAGCGCCTCCTCGGTGGTGTCGAAGGCGGAGACGAGAGCGAGCGGACCGAAGGGCTCCTCGTTCGCCGCGCGGCAGTCCTTCGTGACGCGGGTCAGCACGGTCGGCTCGAAGTACCAGCCCCTGTCGGAAAGTCCGGCGGGGCGATTACCCCCGGATCGCAGTTCGGCCCCGGTCGCGACCGCGTCCTCGACCAGCTCGCGGATCGCCTTGCGCCGCCGCGAATTCTGCAACGGGCCCATCTCCGTGGATTCGTCCAGCGGATCGCCCACCCGGATCCGCGCGGCCTCGGCGGCGAACGCGTCGACGAACCGGTCGTGCACCTCCCGGTGCACCAGAAAGCGGGTGGGGGAGGTGCATATCTGGCCGCTGTTACGGAACTTGGTGCGTGCTCCGGCCCTGGCGACCGCCTCCACATCGACGTCGGGGAAGACCAGCACCGGGGCGTGGCCGCCGAGTTCGAAGACCGTGCGCTTCATGGTCGCCGCCGCCTGCGCCGCGAGCTCCTTGCCGACGGGGACGGACCCGGTGAAGGTGACCATCCGTATCTCCGGCGCCGAGATCAGCGTGTGCGCGATGGTCGCGGGATCGCCGAAGACCATGCTCAGCACACCTGGGGGGACGCCCGCCCGGTCCAGTGCACGAGCCAGGAAGAGGGCGGTGGCGGGAGAGGCTTCAGCAGGCTTGATGATGACGGGGCAGCCCGCGGCCAATGCACCGGCGATCTTACGGGCGGGCGTGATGGACGGCGCGTTCCATCCGGCGAAGGCCGCCACCGGGCCCAATGGTTCGCGTAGCACGAGGAGTTGGGTCTGCTCCGAACGGGAGGGGATCACCCTGCCGTACGCCCTGCGTCCCTCCTCCGCGGCCCACTCGAACATCTCGGCGGCCGTCGTGGTCTCCTTACGGGCCTCGACGATCGGCTTGCCGAGCTCCAGGGCGATCAGCCTGGCGAGGGTCTCGCTCTCCTCGCGGATGATGCCGGCCGCCCGGCGCAGCAGTGCCGAGCGCTGTACCGCGGGGGTGTGGCGCCATGTCTCGTCGGCCTGCCGCGCGGCGTCGAGGGCGATGCGCAGATCGGCGGAAGCGGCGTGCGGGAGCTCGCCCAGGGATTCGCCGGTGGCCGGGCAGATCACCGGCTCGCTCGAGCGGCCCTCCCCGGAAGACCATTTCCCGGCGAGGTAGAACTCAAGTCGTGGATAGTCGGGGTGCGCGGATGTCACTGGTGGTCCTCTCGTCGTCCGTCGTCGGATCGCCGGGACGAGTGGAGCGCGCCCGCAGTACGGTCCGGTCAGTCGGTGAGCTGTTGGTTGAACAGGTGAAGCCGGATGTCCCGGGCCCGGCTCATGTGTTCCTCGGCGATCGCGCGTGCGGAGGCCGAGTCGCGTTCCTCCACCGCCCGCACGATGCGCTGATGCTCACCGTGCGCCTGTTCCCAACGGCCGGGGTGGCTCAGTGTGGTGGCGGGCATCGCGGCGATCTGCCCGGTCAGGCGGTCCTGGAGACTCTTGAGGGTGTCGTTGTGTGCCGCTACGGCGAGCGCGTCGTGGAAGACACGGTTGGCGGCGACCACAGCCGCCGGGTCCGCGATGTCGACCTGACTCTCCGCCTGCACCGCCGCCTGGAGGCGGCGCGCGTCGCGGTCGGTGCGACGTGCGGCGGCATCGGCCGCGATCGCGCTCTCAAGATAGACCCGGGCCCGGTAGATGTCGATGATCTCCTCGGCGCTCCGACGGCGGACTCGTAGGATCATGCCCTGGCGTTCGATGAGCCCGTCGTGCTCCAGCCTGATCGTCGCTTCCCGTACGGGCGAGCGGCTGATGCCGTACTCCCGGCTGAGTGAGGCTTCGGAGAGCCGCTGGCCCGGCGCGAGCCGTCCGGAGACCACGTCGGACTTGAGGCGCTCGTAGAGCAACGCGGCTTTGCCGTCAGGGATTTCGGCGCTCGATCCCGTGCGGCGGTCGATGTTCGAAGCCAGGTCCATGGTGGAAGATCCTCGGGACGCGGACGGGGAGCGACGGGTTTTTCGCCGCCGGGCTGGCGCGCCGGCCCGGGAATCAGATATACACCGATCAACACCTGTCGACAAGTGTCGCTGGGCGCGGCACTGCGGAGGAAGCATGACCGCATCCCGATTCCAGGTGCACGCGATCCGCTATGCCCACCGTGACGGCGTTTCACCCCATGAGGTCTTCTGCCGACCGGACGCCGCGGATGAGTCTCGTGCCATGGCCTACTACATCTGGCTGATCACAGCAGAGGACGGCGCCGCCTATCTGTTCGACACCGGCTTCGGCCACAAGGTCGCGGAGCAGCGCGGCCGTACGGGCGTGCTGCGCGGCGATCCGACGCAGGCGCTTACCGCACTCGGCGCCCCGGCGGAACGGATCCGCCATGTGTTCCTCTCCCACCTGCACTTCGACCACGCCGGGGAGCTGGATCGGTTTCCCGCCGCGACCTTCTGGATCCAGCGTCGGGAGACCGCGTTCTGGACCGGCCCGCATGCCTCCCGGCCGTCCTTCCGCCACGTGGTCATGCCCGAGGACATCACCGCGGTGGTCCGCCTCAACCTTGAGGGGAGGGTCCGCTTCACCGAGGGGGACGAGGCGATCGCGCCAGGACTCAGCCTGCACCTCATCGGGGGTCACACCGCCGGACTGCAGGCCCTGCGGATCGAGACGGCCGCGGGATCCGTCGTCCTGGCCTCCGATGCCACGCACTACTACGACAACCTCGAAACCGACCGCCCCTACTCGGCGCACGACTCGCTGTCCGGCGTGCACGCCGGCTTCGACCGACTGCGCGAACTGGCCGGACCGGACGGTGTGATCGTCCCCGGACACGATCCGCTGGTGATGGAGCGCTTCCCGGGGGTGCCCGGCCTCGAGGACCAGGTCGTCGAGATCAGCGCCGGACACATCGCCCCCGGACACACCGGTGGTGCCGTGACCTCAGCGGCAACCACCCATCGAGCCAAGGAAGTGACGCCATGAAGGCAACCGTGATCGGACTGGGCACCATGGGCGGGGCGATCGCCCGCCGGCTGGTCGACCGGGGCTTCGACGTCGGCGGGTACGACGTCGACCCGGGGGCGGTCGAGCGGTTGGTCGAGGCCGGCGGGCGAGCCGTTGATCCGCAGCAGGACGGGCTCGGCGAGGTGGTGCTGACCAGCCTGCCCAATGACGGGATCCTCACCTCTGCCGTGCTGGAGAGCGGACTGCTCGACCGGATGGACGGCGCTCTTCTCGTCGAAGCGAGCACCGCACTGCCGGTGACCGTCGAGCGGATCGTCGAGCGTGCGAAGCCGCTCGGCATCGAGGTCGTCGACAGCCCCTTCAGCGGCGGTCCCAACGAGGCGCTGGCCGGCTCGCTGGTCCAGTTCGTGGGTGCCTCGGAGCCCGCACTCGAACGGGCCCGCCCGGTACTAGAGGCCCTGGGGAGCATCGAGCACGTGGGGGAGGCCGGGCAGGGCAAGACGGTGAAGCTGGTCAACAACCTCATGGCGATGGGCAATGTGGTGGTGGCCATGGAGGCGTTCACCCTGGGGACCAAGCTCGGCATGGACCGGGAGAAGCTTTTCGACGTGCTCAGCCGCTCCGGCGCGCGCTCCTTCCACTTCCTCAAGCGGATGCCGTACGTACTGGCCGACGACTACAGCGCACGGTTCGCCCTGGACCTGGGGGAGAAGGACATCCGGCTCGGCCTCCACCTGGCACATGAGCAGAACTACGCGATGCCGACCGCGAGCATCGTCCACCAGATATTCGAACTCGGGCGTGCCCACGGTCTCGGCGGCGAGGACGTCGTCGCCGTGATGAAGGTCTTCCAGGGCTGGGCGGAGGGCAAGACTCCGACACCGGACGCCTGAGCGGCTGGGAAGGGGCGGGACGCGCTGTCGCGGCCCGCCCCGCCCTTTTCGTGTTCTCAGTTCCCGTCGTCCAGGTGGACCAGGGCGTCCACGGCGAGAACCCCTTGTCCGGCGGGCAGCACCACCAGCGGGTTGATCTCGGCCTCCCGCACATGTGGCCGGTCGGCGAGCCGGGACATCGTCACCACGGCGTCCCGCAGAGCCGTCAGATCACCGCGGCGGGCCCCGCGATAGCCGTCGAGCGCGCGCAGGGCCACGACCTCGTCGATCATCTCCTGTGCGGTGTCCTCGTCCACCGGAGCCATCCGCACGGACCGGTCCCGGTACAACTCGGTCAGCGTGCCGCCGGCGGCCAGCAGGACCGTGGGCCCGACCATCGGGTCGACACGGTAGCCGACCAGTGCCTCACCGGCACCGGCGACCATCGGCTGCACCAGCACCCGGTCCACGGAGAGTCCGGGCCTGCGCTCGGCGACCTGCCGGACGATCCGTGCCGCCGCCTCCTTCAGCCCGTCGGCGCCCACGTCGAGCACGACCCCTCCGGCATCGCTCTTGTGGGCGAGCCGGGCATCGAGCGCCTTCACGGCGTACGGCCCGGTGAAGGGCGGCAGCTCGACGGCCGCCGGGTCGATCACCGCGTAGGGCGCGACGGGCAGACCCGCCTCGGCCAACTCCGCGTATCCGGCGGCCTCGTCCACGGGGCGGCCGCCCGTCCCCGACGGGAGTCTGCGCGAACCCACGCCCGGCGTGCGCCGGGCCAGGGCGCTCGCCACCGCGTCCGCGCACGACTCAGGCGTACGAAAGCTCGGAACCCCCGCCTGGGCCAGGCGGCGCAGTGCCTGGGGGGCGTCCGGGACCAGGAAGGTGGCGAGCCGGGCCGCGCCCGACGCCGCATCGAGCACCGGCTGCAACGCCAGTTCGGGGTTGAGCCGTGCGGAGGAGCCGACCACTGCCACCACCAGGTCGAACTCCGGCGCGCAGAGCATCACGTCCAGCGCCGCACTCATCACCTCCGGCCGTGTGCCCGCCAGCGTCAGATCCACCAGGGCGCCCTCTCCGGCCGAGATGCCGGCCGCCCCGAGCCGCTCCCGGGTCTCTGCTGAGGGAGCGGCCACCCGCACACCGCGCACGCCGAGTTGGTCCACCACCATGGCGGCTCCGCCTCCCGTGGTGGTCACCACGCCTACGGAGCGAGCGGCACGGCCGGGCTCGCGGGCGGGGATCCGGCCGAGGAGTGCGGGGGCCTCGAAGAGGGCCTCCAGAGTGTCAAGGCGCGCGATGCCGCACTGCGCGAGGAAGGCGGAGGCCACGTCATCCTCTCCGGCCAGCGCCCCCGTGTGGGAGCGGGCCAGTTCCGCGGCCGCTGCGGAGCGCCCGAGCTTGTAGGCGGCCACCGGCTTGCCCCGCTCGGCGGCGGCACGGGCGAAGTCGGCCAGGGCCTGCGGGTGGCGGATCGTCTCCAGGAAGAGCAGGTAGTCGGTGACCGAGGGGTCGTCCAGCGTCGCCGCGCAGATCTCCCCGATCCCCAGGTCGGCCTCCGCGCCCACCGAGACCACCGACGCGAAGCCGATCCCGCGGGCCTTGCCCCGTGAGACCAGCGCGCCAATCATGCTGCCGGACTGCGAGGCCACGAAGGTTCCGCCCACCGGGAGGTCCGGCTCGGCGAAGACCGCGTTCCCGGTCAGGCGCAGTCCCGAGCGCAGGTCGACCACGCCCAGGCTGCTGGGTCCCAGCAGCCGCACCCCGCCCTCGCGCGCGATCGTCAGCAGCTCGCGCTGACGCTTCTCGCCTTCCGGCCCCTCCTCGGCGAAACCGCCGCTGAGCACGGTCGCGACCGGGACACCGAGCTCGGCGCACTCGCGGACGGTGTCCACAGCGGCCTGAGCGGGCGTCATCACGAGAGCGTGGTCGGGGACTTCCGGCAGGTCCCGCAGCGAGGGCCAGGCCTTCTCCCCGGCCACTCGATCGCGTCGTGCGTTGACCGGGTAGACGGCGGCCGGGTGCCCGCTCTCGCGGAGAAAGGCCAGCGGCCGGGAGGACGCCTTGCGGGGATCGTCGGAGGCGCCGACCAGGGCGATGCTGCGCGGTGCGAGCAGGGCGGACATGCCCTCGACGCTGCCGCTCACTTGGGCGCCCGCTGGGAGAAGCGGCGGCCGAAGACGTCCTCGGCTATCCGGTTGCGCAGGATCTCCAGGGAGCCGCCGGCGATCATCCAGCCCCGGGTGCGGCGCAGGCAGTACTCGACCAGGGTCTGGGTGCTGTAACCCATCGCGCCCATCACCTGCACCGCCTCGTTGGCAGCAGCGAAGCCGGCGGTGTTGCAGGCGTACTTGGCCACGGCGGTGTCGTAGGCGCCGGGCAGTCCGTGGTCGGCGTTGGTCGCGGCGCGGTAGAGCAGCATCTGAGCGGACTCCAGTTGCACGGCGACCTCGGCGAACTTCCACTGGATCCCCTGGAACTCGCTGAGTGTGCGGCCGAACTGCTCCCGGACGTTGGCGTGGTCGCGCGCGATGTTGAAGGCATGGCGCCCGACGGCCAGCGCCCGGGCGCTGTTGCCGATGCGCTCCACGTTGAAGCCGCTGATCTGCTTCTTGAAGCCGCCCGGGCCGAGCAGGACGTTCTCGGCGGGGATCCGGCAGTCCTCGAAGCGCAGTTCGGACCAGTGCTCGCCGCTCATGTAGCTCTCCGGCGGGCCGACGGTCAGACCCGGTGTGTCCCGCTCGACCAGCACCGAGCCGATGCCGCTCACCCCCGGCCCGTAGCGGACGTAGACGAGGTAGAGGGTGGCGTCGGGGCTGTGGGTCGACCAGAGTTTGGTCCCGTTGAGGACGTACTCGTCGCCGTCCTGAACCGCGCTGGTACGCAGGTCGGTGAGCGCCGATCCGGCCTCCGACTCGCTCATCGCCACCGATATCAGCGCGCGGCCGGCCAGCAGATCGGGCAGGAAGCGCTTCTTCTGCGCGGGGGAGGCGTACTCGGCCAGTGTGCGGATGGCGCCGAAGTTGCCCGCCTGGAAGACGTCTGCCGCTGTAGGGCAGACCGCCGCCAGCTCCTGAATGGCGACCACCGCGTCCATCAGCGTGCCGCCCCCACCTCCGTCGGCCTCGGGGAAGGCGAGGCCGAGGAGGTTCAGAGAGGCCAGGCGCTCGGCGACGTCCCAGGGGTAGGTCGGATCGTGGGCGCGCTCGAGCGCTCCGGCGGCCAACTCCTTCTCCGCGAAGCGGCGGACGGTCTCCGCGAGGTCCTGCTGCTCCTCGCTCAGAGTGAAGTCCATGCGCTGTCCTCTCGGTCGGCAACGACGACATGTGTATGCACCTGTCGACAGCGTAGGAGAGTCCAGCATCCGAGTAAATAGTCAGATGATTAATCTCTAACTCGGAACGGCGGCGAGTCGGCGCCCGGACCTGCCTGTTGTGCGGGGGGAGTCCGGTGCGGGGGAAGAGTCCGGAATCGGCGCGACGTGGCGAGCGAAGGCGCCGGTCCGGGCCCAGTCGCGGGGCAGCGGCGGCGGAGGGGTGAGCGAGTCGGTGTCCACCGGCAGCGTGTAGCGGCGTGCGTACCGGTACTTCCACTCGTGGTTGTCCTGTAGCGGCCAGTACTCGTACGCGGCCAGCGGGACGCCGCTGTCCACGACGTCGGCCAGCCAGGCGAGCTGGGCCGCCAGGGCGGTGCGACGGCGGTCGGGGCGGATGCTGTCGGAGCCGGCCTGAAGCAGTCCCATTCCACTGTCGCTCACCCGCAGCGGCGGGAGGGCGGCTCCGTAGCAGTCGTGCAGCATGGCCAGCGCGTCGGCCAGCGCCTCCGGCATGATCGGCCAGCCCTCTCCGTTGGTCGGCAGGTCGTCGAACGGGAGGACCGCGAAGCCGAACTGCGCCATGACCCGGTTGGCGTCGTTGAGTGACTCGAAGAGACCGGACGGGGGGAGCAGCCGGGGCAGGTTCTCCGGCGAGGTCACCCGCAGCGGGGAGTTCCAGGCGAGGGCGAGGGTGTCGAGGGGTGTGGCGATGGCGGCCAGGTCGCCCTCGCGGACCGCTCCCGTCTCGGACACCGGGCAGTGGCCCTCCTCGGTGGCGAGGTGGCGTCCGGTCAACAGCGGTTCGAGGAGGAACCGGTTGGCCCAGAACTCCAGATCCTCCACCGCCGAGCGGTCCCATGGGTCGTCGAGGGCCGGATACCCGGAAAGAAGGATGGAGGTCGTGCCGACCGCGCCGCGGACGCCCGCGGCGCGCAGGGCCTGTGCGGCCAGCCCGTGTCCGAGCAGCACGTGGTGGACGCTGCGCAGGCCCTCCCCCGCGCACCCGTGGTCGTTCGGCAGCATCCCGAGGACGTGGTCGGCCACCGAGGGGGCGACGAGCTCGGTGGAGGTGATCCAGCCTCGTACGCGGTCCCCGAACCGGCGTCCCACCTCCCCGGCGTAGGCCGCGAACCGCTCCGCGGTCATTCTGGTCAGCCATCCGCCGTCCCGCTCGGCCCAGGCGGGCAGGTCCACGTGGAGCAGGGTCAGCCAGGGGTCCACGCCCAGGGCGAGGAGGGAGTCGAGGTGGCGGTCGCAGCGGTCGAGCGCTGCCCGGTCCCATCGGCCGGGCGCATCGGGTTGCAGGTGACGCCAGCCGAGAACGTATCTGCGGTCCGTGACATCGCTGCCCACCAGCGAGGACACGTCCGCGCACCAGTCCGCGCGGGACTTGTCGGCGGCGGACCGTGCGGTGGACGGGCGGGGGATGGCGGAGAAGCCGGGGTCGGCCAGGGGGAGTGCACCCGCCGTTCCCCAGCGCACCCCCTTGCCGAGCGGCGCCATCCGGGCTTCCAGGTGCGTGGGCTCCATCGACCAGCCTCCCCGGTGAGTGCCTCGCGATTCGCGAGCCGATGACCGGAAACTAACAGGTGACCACGATCGCGACAATGTTGCGTTCTGATGTCCGGGGCGTGGACAGGAGGGGACGCCCTGGCCGATCGGGCGCCTTAATAGCTAAATCATTGTTGACAATAGGTTTCGGTGGCGGCAGGGTGCGCGTCGAGCTCTACGGGAACGTGTGCGCTCGACGTAGTCGCCATTGCGGGTGAGAGGAGTGACCGGGTGAGTGCCCCCCTCGAAGGAGTCACCGTCGTGAGCATCGAGCAGGCCGTGGCGGCCCCGCTCTGTACGCGGCATCTCGCCGATCTCGGTGCGCGCGTGATCAAGATCGAGAACCCGGGAATCGGTGACACCGCCCGGTACTACGACACGAGCGTGCGCGGGATGGCGGCCCATTTCGTCTGGCTCAATCACGGCAAGGAGTCCGTCGAGATCGACCTGGCCGACCCGGAGGGGCGGGAGTTCTTCGACCGGCTGGTGGCTCGGGCCGACGTCTTCGTCAGCAATCTGGCCCCGGGGGCACTCGGGCGCCTGGGTCTGGCGCCCGACGACCTCGCCGGGCGTCACCCCCGGTTGGTCGTCGTCGACATCTCGGGCTACGGCACCGGAGGATCGCTGGACCACAAGAGGGCCTACGACCTGCTGGTCCAGGCCGAGGGCGGGTCATGCGCGATCACCGGCCGTGCGGGGCAGCCGGCCAAACCGGGTGTTCCGGTCGCCGACATCGGGACCGGGCTGTACGCCTACTCCGCTGTCCTCGCCGCTCTGTACGAGCGGGAGCGGACCGGGCGCGGGGCGGTGATTCCGGTGGCGATGCTCGACGTGGTGGCCGAGATGATGGGTTTCGCGCTCAACTCCGTTCTGCACGGAGGCGAGGAGCCGGTGCCGGTCGGCATGGGCTCGCCCATGGTGGCCCCGTACGGCGCCTATCCGACCCGGGACGGTCTGACCGTCGTGCTCGGCACGACGAGTGATCGCGAATGGCTGCGGATGACGGAGCGGCTCCTGGGACGACCGGAGCTCAGGGACGACCCCCGCTATGCCCGCAATTCCGGCCGGGTCCGGCACCGCGCCGAACTCGACGAGATCCTGGGTTCCTGGTGCATGGAGCGCGACCTGGAGGACATCCAGCGCCTCGCGGATGGAGCCGGCATCGGCAATGCCCGGCTCAACGGAGTCCGGGACCTGGCGGTGCATCCACAGCTCGCGGAGCGTGGCCGCTGGAGGGAGGCCGGGACACCGGTCGGCGATGTCCCCGTTCTGCTGCCTCCGGCCCTGGCCCGGCACTGGGAGCCGCCCAGTGGCGGGGTTCCGGCGCTCGGGGCCGACACCGAGAGAATCCGCGCGGAGGTGGCCGGGTGGTGCGGGCCCGACGATCACTGAAGCCGTTTAAATAGTTAAATAGATATGCTACTCTCGCGCTGAGTTGGCAGGACGATCCGAGACCGGAGAGGACGCGGGATGGCCGGGATCATCGCCTACGGCGCCTACGTGCCGTACCACCGTCTGCGACGAGCGGACATAGCCGAGACGCTGGGGTCGGGAGGCGGCAAGGGAACGCGATCGGTGGCGTCCTACGACGAGGACACCACCTCGATGGCCGTGGAGGCGGCCCGTGTCGCACTCCCCCCGGGCCGGGCGAGGGAGAGGGTCGACCAGCTGTTCCTGGCCACCGCGACGCCGCCCTATCTGGACAAGACGAACGCCGCGGCGGTGCACGCCGCCCTGGGTCTGGACGAGCAGGTGCTGGCCGCCGACATGACCGGCGCCGTGCGCTCCGGCGTCGCCGCTCTGCTCGCGGGGGCGGCGGCCGCCGTGCCGACGCTGTCGGTGCTCGCCGACCTGCGGACGGGGGCGCCCGGCGGCGCGGACGAATCCGCGGGTGGTGACGGCGCCGCGGCCTTCCTGTTCGCCGGTCACCGTGAGGACATGCCGGTACTCGCCCAGCTGATCGGCCACAGCTCGGTCAGCGACGAGATCCTCGAGCGCTGGCGACTGCCCGGTGCCTCGTCCTCCCGGGTCTGGGAGGAGCGGTTCAGCGAGGGGATATACGTTTCTCAGGCGGCCAAGGCGCTGACGTCCGCCCTCGACGGGGCAGGTGTCGCCGCCTCGGCGATCGACCATTTCGCGGTGGCCGGCCTGCACGCCCGGGCCTGCGCCACCGTACGGCGTTCGGCCGACGTCCGCCCGGAGGCCCACGCCCCGGACTACACGGGCATCATCGGGAACGCCGGAACGGCGCAGCCGGGTCTGCAACTGGCGGACGCACTGGACCGCGCGCAGCCCGGGGAGACCATCGCCCTGGTGGTCCTCGGCGACGGCGTCAGTGTGCTGCTCTTCCGGACCACCGACGCGCTGCCCGCGCACCGCGCCGCCAAGCCGGTGGCCGGTCAGGCCGCGGCGGGTGCGCCGCCGATGAAGTACGCGACCTTCCTGTCCTGGCGCGGCATGCTCGACCGCGAGCCGCCGCGCCGCCCGGACCCGGAGCCGCCCTATGCGCCGCCGGCCCACCGTCGTGCGGCCTGGAAGTACGCCTTCATCGGCTCGCGCTGCGAGAAGTGCGCGACCCGGCATCTGCCGGCCGAGCGGGTCTGCCGCTCCTGCGGCGAGGTGGACGCGATGGCCGCGGAGCCGATGGAGCACGTGCGCGGCAAGGTGGCCACGTTCACGGTGGACCGCCTCGCCTTCACCCCCAGTCCGCCGATGATCGCGGTGGTCGTCGACTTCGACGGCGGCGGGCGCTTCCGGTGCGAACTCACTGACGCGACCGAGGCCGAAGCCGTGATCGGGGGGCGGGTGGAGATGACCTTCCGCCGCACGGTCACCGCCAACGGAATTCACAACTACTTCTGGAAGGCCCGTCCGGTACGCGAGGCCGAGGCGCCCGCGCCTGCGACCGCGGACGGGAACGTGTCGCGAGAGGGAGCACGCTGATGGGTTCGCACGGGATTCGTGACCGGGTCGCGATCGTAGGAATGGGCTGCACGCCCTTCGGCGAGCGCTGGGACAAGTCCGCCGACGACCTGCTGATCGACGCGGTCGGCGACGCGGTGCAATCGGCCGGCATCACCCTGCCCGATGTGGACGCCTTCTGGTTCGGCACTCAGGCCTCCGGCGTCTCCGGTCTGTCGCTGAGCCGCCCGCTGCGGCTCCGCGGGCGACCGGTGACCCGGGTCGAGAACATGTGCGCCACCGGCTCGGAGGCGCTGCGCAACGCCTGCTACGCGGTGGCGTCGGGCGCCTACGACGTGGCCATGGCGGTCGGTGTCGAGAAGCTCAAGGACTCGGGCCTGTCCGGCTTGAGCGGCACGACGATGCCCGGAGCGGGCGACGACAGCCGCGGGGACATCACCGCCCCGGCGAACTTCTCCCTGCTGGCCCCCGCGTACGCCGCGAAGTACGGAGTGTCGGAGGAGGATCTCAAGGAGGTGCTCACCCGCATCGCATGGAAGAACCACGTCAACGGAGCGTTGAACCCACGGGCACAGTTCCGCAAGGAGGTGCCCATGGACCGGATCCGGAACGCGCCGACCGTGGCGGGCATGCTCGGCGTCTTCGACTGCTCGGGCGTGTCCGACGGTTCGGCCGCCGCGATCGTGGTCCGGGCCGAGGACGCCTACCGCTACACGGACAAGCCGATCTTCGTGAAGGCGCTCTCCTTCGTCGCCGGTGCCGCGGACGGCGTGAGCGACCCGTCCTACGACTTCACCTCGTTCCCCGAGGTGGTGCAGGCAGCCCAAGAGGCCTACCGGCAGGCCGGGATCGTCGATCCCCGCTCGGAGCTGGCCCTTGCCGAGGTGCACGACTGCTTCACCCCCACCGAGCTGGTCCTGATGGAGGACCTCGGCTTCTCGGAGCGCGGGCAGGGGTGGAAGGACGCGTCGGCGGGGGCCTTCGACCGGGACGGCGCCCTGCCGGTCAACCCGGACGGTGGACTCAAGGCGTTCGGGCACCCGATCGGCGCCTCCGGGCTGCGGATGATGTTCGAGGCATGGCTGCAGCTGCGCGGTGAGGCGCCGAAGGAGCGGGCTCTGCAGACCGTGGCCGACGGCCGCTCGCTCGCGCTCACGCACAACCTCGGGGGCGGGCCGGGTGAGTGTGTGTCGTTCGTCTCCGTGCTGGGATCCGAGCCCGCCGCCTGATCGTGCTCTTCAAATAATTCAGCTACGCGGTGCGGGCTGGGAACGGGTCCCGAGAGTGAAGGAGCATTGATGGCGAAGGAACTGACCGGGCGTGTCGCTCTGGTGACGGGCGCAGGGCGGGGGATCGGACGAGCGATTGCCGAGCGCCTGGCCGCCGCTGGAGCGGCGGTCGCCGTCTGCGATGTCGACGGCGACACGGCCGGGAAGACGGCCGGTGAGCTGGCGGAGGCACACGGGGTGCGCACGGTCGGGGTGACCGCGGACATCTCGGACTCCGCGCAGGTGCGCGAGGCGCTGTCCGCGGTCCGCCGCGAACTGGGGCCCGTGAACCTGTTGGTGAACAACGCCGCGGTGGACGTCGTTCGCATGTTCATGGACACCGACGAGGCGGACTGGGACCGCATCATCTCCGTGAACCTGCGCGGCACCATCACGGTGACCCGCGCGGTGCTGGACGACATGATCGAGGGGAGCGGTGGGCGGATCGTCAACATCGCCTCGGATGCCGGCCGGGTCGGCTCGTCCGGCGAGGTCGTCTACTCGGCGACCAAGGGCGGGGTCATCGCCTTCGGCAAGGCGCTGGCCCGCGAGGTCGCGCGTCACGGCATCACCGTCAACACCGTCGCCCCCGGTCCCACCGAGACCTCGCTGCTGGGCCAGGTGAACGACTTCAACCCGAAGATCGTGGAAGCCACGGTCCGGAGCATCCCGTTGCGCAGGGTCGCCCAGCCGGACGACATCGCCGGCGTGGTGGTCTTCCTGGCCTCCGATTCCGCCGCCTACATGACCGGGCAGACCGTCTCGGTCAGCGGCGGCCTGACGATGATGTGAGCAGCCGGATGGGACAGATGACACAGACGACCGAGCCGCTGGTCCGCACCGAACTGCGCGGCCGCGTAGCGATATTGACGCTGGACAGGCCCAAGCAGCTCAATGCCCTCAGTACCGCGCTGGTGGACCGCCTCGACGAGGAACTGCGCGCGCTCCGGGCCGAGCGCGCGGTCCGCGCGGTGGTGCTCACGGGGGAGGGGCGGGGCTTCTCTGCCGGCGCGGACCTCGCGGAGATCGGCTCGTTCGCAGAAAGCCCGGCGCCCTCGGCCCGGTTCCGTGACTTCGTCGGACATCTGACAGAGGTCTTCCAGCGTCTCCAGGAGCACTCGCTGCCCTCGGTGGCGGCCTTGCACGGCTTCGCGTACGGGGGCGGCCTGGAGCTCTCGCTCGCCTGCGATCTGCGGGTCGCCGAGCGCGGGACCCTCCTGGGCGTCCCCGAGATGAAGCTCGGCGTGCTGCCGGGCGCGGGGGGTACGCAGCGGCTGCCGCGCTTGATCGCCCCGGCGGTGGCGCGCCAGATGATCCTCACCGGAAAGCCGATCGACGCCGAACGCGCTCACACGCTCGGGCTTGTGAACGAGTTGGCCGAGCCCGGTGGGGGCCTGGACGCCGCCTTCGAACTGGCCGAGGCCCTGGCGGCCGGCGCACCACTGGCGCTCGCGGCGGGCAAGCGCCTGGTGGACGCCGCCGTGGCGGCGGATCTGCGTCAGGGGATCGACTACGAGCGCGAGACCGTCTCCGTGCTGCACAGCACCCGCGACAGCGCCGAGGGACTGCAGGCCTTCCGGGAACGCCGGGAGCCGCGCTTCACCGGAGAGTGAGCCCGGCCGGATGTACGGCCCCGTCGGCAGAGCGCCACGCGTATCAGGCCAAGCCGAGGGACCGGTGACAGGACACCTGAGCGGCCGCGAAAGGACACCGATGACCAAGCAGGAGAACTCCGCCGAGGGGCGTCATGAGCCAGTGATCCTCAGCGAACTCAATGAACACGGCGTACTGCTGCTGACCCTCAACCGGCCGGAGCGGCACAACTCCTGGACCGTGGAGATGGAGGAGCTGTACAACGAGTCGTTCGACAAGGCGGCCGCGGACCCGCAGGTCCGAGCGGTCGTGCTGACCGGTGCCGGGCGCAGCTTCTGCCCGGGGATGGACATGTCGGTCCTGGACGGCGCCTCGTCGGGAGCGGCGCCGTGGCCGACCGACCGCTTCCCCCCGCGGACCCGGCCGATGAGTTTCCCCAAGCCGGTGATCGCCGCGGTCAACGGGGCCTGCGCGGGCATCGGATTCAACCAGGCGCTCATGTGCGACCTGCGTTTCGCGTCGGCCACGGCCAAGTTCTCGGCGGCCTTCAGCGCACGCGGACTGGTCGCCGAGGACGGCGTCTCCTGGCTGCTCCAGCGCATCGTGGGGCTGGGCAACGCGGCGGATCTGCTGCTCTCCTCGCGCCGTTTCACCGCGGTGGAGGCGAAGGACATGGGGCTGCTGAACCGGATACTCGAGCCCGAGGACCTGCTGCCGACCGCGATGGAGTACGCCAACCAACTGGCGGACACCTGTAGTCCGGCGGCGATGGCGGTCATCAAGCGGCAGCTGCTGGAGGACGGGGACCGTTCGTTCCACGCCGGCCGGGACGCCGCGATCATCGCCCTTCGAGCCGCCAGGAGCGCACCCGACTACCGGGAGGGCGTGGTCAGCTTCATGGAGCGTCGTCCCCCGCGCTTCGCCGGCCTCGATTCCTGACCGCCCGGGGGCGCGTCACCCGTGCCCGTGCCGAGGGGCCCCGCGAAACGGATCCGCGGGGCCCCTCCTCGTGTGCGGCGGCGATCAGTTGCGCATGTAGGAGCCGGCGGCGACGTTGAGGATCTCGCCGGTGACGAAACGGGCGCGTTCGGAGGCCAGATAGGCCACCGCCTCCGCGATGTCCCGGGCGTGCGGGAGGTCTCCGAGAACCCCCAGCACCCCTGGCTGCTCCCTCAGCTCGGGGTGGTCGTCCACGAACTTGGTGCCCTGCACCATGCCCATGGAGACACAGTTGACTCGGATGCCGTGCGGCCCGCCCTCGTGCGCGCAGCTGCGGGTGAGGACGTTGAGCGCGCCCTTGGTGGCGGCGTACGGTGCCTCGATCCCCTGGCCGCCCACGTCGGGCGCGTAGCTGCCGATGTTCACGACGTTCCCTCCGCCGTGGTCACGCATCAGCGGCATGATCCGACGGCAGAGGTACCAGGGGCCGGTCAGATTGACCTTGACCACCCAGTCCCAGGTGTCCGGGTCGTAGTCGAAGATCGGCGCGACCACGTTGACCGCGGCGTTGTTCACCAGGATGTCGATCGACCCGAAGCGCTCGACCGTGGTGTCCACGACCCGGTCGATGGCCGCGCGCTCCCCGACGTCCAGGGTCAGTCCGAGTACCCGCGCCTGGGGGTGGTCCTCGGCGATCGCGGCGGCGACGTCCTCGGTGCGCCCGGGGTGGCGGTCGGTGACCACGACCGTCGCGCCTCCGGCCGCGAGCCTGCGGCACACGGCCTGGCCGATGCCGCGTCCGGCGCCGGCGGTGACCAGGGCCACCCGGCCGGCGAATTCCTCCTTGTCGACCGCGCTCACTGCGCCTTCTCCTTACGTGTCCCGGCCTTCTTCTCATGGCGGGCGATGAGCTCCGCCACGAGGGCGATGTGCTCGGCGGAGGCCATGCTCTGGCGCTCCGCCATCAGCGAGGGCTCGAGGACGGCCGCCGCGGCCTGTTCCAGATGCAGGTTGACCAGCCGTTTCGTGTCCCGCACCGCCTGCACCGGCAGCCGGGCCAGTCGGTCGGCGAGTTCGCGGGCCTCGTCGAGCAGCTTGTCCGGTGCCACGACACGGTTCGCCAGGCCCAGCCGGACGGCGTCCTGCGGGTTCACCCGCGAACCGAAGAAGAGCAGCTCCTTGGCTCGCAGCGGTCCGACCAGCAGCGGCAGCGCGAGCGCGCCCCCGTCCCCGGGCACCAGACCCACGCCCAGGTGGGGATCGGCGAAGTAGGCCTTCTCCGAGATGAGCACGAGGTCACTCAGCAGTGCGAGGCTCGTCCCCAGTCCTACGGCCGGACCGTTCACCGCCGCGATGACCGGGACAGGGCAGCGCAGCATGCCGGTGACGATCCGGCGGGCCTCCACCACGTTCTGCTCGCGGAATCCGGCGTCCCGTTGGACGCGGGTCATGACCTCGAAGTTGCCTCCGGCGCTGAAGGCGCGCCCGCGTCCGGTGAGGATGACCGCCCGCGCCTCCTCGTCCGTGGCGATGCGGTCCCAGAGCGCGGCGAGCCCGCTGTGGAGCAGATCGCTCATCGAGTTGAGCTGCTCGGGCCGGTTGAGCTCGACCAACCGCAGCGGCCCCTCGGCCGTCACCAGTAGATCGGGAGCGAAGTCCTCGTACTGCATCAGCCTTCTCCGTTCGTCTGCTCGGCTGTGAGGGGAGTGACGTGCGCACAGGTTCACCGCTGTGGCGCATGCTCACGAGGCGGCCGGCGGACGGGAGAACGCGTCATCATCGGACTGCTTCGCGCCCTCGGGCTCCGCACTGGCGGGGCGGTAGCACGCGGCGAGCAGCGCGGCTGCGGCGGCGCAGCCCAGGCCGGCGGCCGTGACGGCGCCGCGGACTCCGCCGCGCGTCTGCCGACCGAGCAGGCGGTCGAGCGATACGCGGCCGTTGCCCAGCGCCGCCAGTGCGACGCTGGCGCCCGCCACGACACCGGTGTACTCCCATCCGCCCTTGAAGACGAAGAAGCCCTTGCCACGGTGGTCGGTCCGCGCGGCGACCGCCATCAGGCCGACCGCCGCCGCGGCCGGCAGCGGTCCCGCGACCCCGGCGGTGATGGCGGCGCCCGCACCCATCTCGGTGGCCGCGGCCATCACCGCATGGGCCCGCGCCGGGCGCAGACCCAGAGCCTCGAACCAACCGGTCGTGCCGTCCAGGCCCCCGGCCACCTTGTTGCGGCCGTGGGCGAACAGCATCGGGCCCAGGGAGCCACGCAGCAGCAGAGCTGCCACGTCCTTGCCGTCCATGTCACACCTCATCGTCGTCGTCCCGCGCTTCCTCAGACGTGCCGGGCGACAGGGCGCCCGGTCGGGGCCGCGCCGTACATCTGGGGAACGGCCGTCACCAGCTCGTCAGCGGTGAGGATGCAGCCGTCACTGCTGCGGTGCTGTGCGGCGATGGTCCAACTCCCCATGCGGTTCAGAGTGTTGCCGTCGACTCGCAGCACCTGTCCGGTGACCCATGCGGCAGCGTCGGAGGCGAGGTAGGTCACGACACCCGAGGCGTTCGCCGGATCGCGCGGGTCGAACCCGTCGGCTCCGGTCTGTGGTTCGCCCACCGGGAGACCCTCGGTCATCCGGGTGGTGGCGATGGGGGAGATGGCGTTGGCCGTCACTCCGTACCTGCGCATCTCCAGGGCGACGCACTGGGTGAGTCCGGCGATGGCGGCCTTGGCCGATCCGTAGTTCGTCTGGCCGACGGTGCCGAAGAGGCCGACCCCGGACGTCGTGCTGATGACGCGGCCGGCCACGTGCTCGCCCCGCTTGTGCGCGGCGCGCCAGTACGCGCAGGCATGCCGGGTGAGTGCGAAGGTGCCCTTGAGGTGGACGGCGAGCACCGCGTCGAAGTCCGCCTCCTCCATCGAGAAGATCATGCGGTCGCGGACGATCCCCGCGTTGTTGACCACGATGTCCAGTCGGCCGAACTCCGCGACAGTCTCGTCGACCAGGGAGCCCATGGCATCCCAGTCGCTCACCGAGGCGCCGTTGGCGGCGGCCCGGCCTCCGGCCTTGGTGATCTCCGCGACGACCTGGTCGGCAGGCGAGTCGTCGACCGCTTCGCCGTGCAGGCCGCCGCCGAGGTCGTTGACCACCACGGACGCACCGGCCTCCGCGAGGGCAAGGCAGTGCGCGCGCCCCAGCCCTCGGCCACCGCCGGTGACGATGGCCACCTTGCCGTCCAACATGCCCATGGAATCTCCTCAGTCGACGTAAAGAGAGTATTTATATAACTGATCGTAGCGCGGTGGGCCGGGTGGGGGAAAGGTGCGGGGGTGTCGATGGCGGTCCGATCGACGGTGGTCAGCGATCGTGGTCGACGGGCGGTGCGCTGGTGCCGTGTGCCACGGCGACGAGCTTGCCGTTGATGTCGAGCAGCTCGGTGCGGACGGCACACACCCGCCGACCGCGCCGCACGAACTCCGAACGCAGGATCAGGCGGCCCCCGGCCGAAGCGGGCCGGAGGTAGTTCATCGACAGTTGCAGCCGGTGTCCTCCTCGGTGCGATCCGAGGAACAGCTCCTGCGCCTCGCCGGCCAGGCCCATGAGTACGCCTCCGTGGACGGTTCCGCGTCGGTTCAGCATGCCGGGGGAGATGTTCGCGTACGCCGTCCCGTCGCCCTGTGGGGCCGGGGCGATCTTCGTCGGGTCGAACGGGGCCAGGGGGTCGGAGGTCGCGGCAGGATCGAGCCCCGTACCGGGCCTGTCCACGGCCAGCAGGCCGACTGCGTGGGCCACGAGGGTCCCGAGGTCGTCACGGATCTCTGCCCGGCCGGTGGCCGTCTCGCCCCCGAGACCGAGTACGCGTCCGGTGATCTCCAGTCGCCGCGCGGTGGGCGCCGGACCGCCGACGTGATCCAGCCTGAGCTCGACCGTCACCCCGCTCTGCGGCTCGGAGGCCGGTGCGAACGCCGGTATGCCGACGGTCGCGTCTGCCACGATTCCCGCCACCACGGGGGAGAGTCGGCCGTCCGCGGCCACATACCCGGGCCTGATCAAAACGTTCAAGTCGACCTGGCCGGGGCGTACATCCGCCACCTGGAGGCCCAGTCCGGCCTCGACCGACGCGCTCCTCAGGCGATCGGTCAGCGCGGGCGACGCGTCATCAGTGGTCAAGTTCGTCATCACCATGACAGAAGTATATAGATGATTAATCTGTATGAGGCTGAGTCGCTGCGAGCGGTCCGACCTCTTCCCATCACGCCGGTCAAGTGTAATAAGTTAAATGAAACAAGTGATGGCTGAGAGGGTGGCGACGTCGATGAAGCGATCGATCTTCGAGCCGGAGCACGAGCAGTTCCGGGAGACCGCACGTACCTTCTTCGAGAAGGAGTGTGTGCCCCACGTCGACGAGTGGGAGAAGAAGGGCGACACCGGCAAGGAGGTGTGGCGCAAGGCCGGCCGCCAGGGACTGCTGGGCTGGGAGGTGCCCGAGGAGTTCGGCGGGCAGGGGATCCGCGATTTCCGGTTCAATGCCATCCTGAGCGAGGAGTACTGGCTCAGCGGCTCGGTCGGCGTAGGTTTCGCCCTCCAGAACGACATCCTCGCGCCGTACCTCATCGAGCTCACCACCGACGAGCAGAAGCGGCGTTGGCTGCCGGGCTTCGTGTCGGGTGAGCTCATCACGGCGATCGCGATGTCCGAACCCGGAGCCGGCTCCGATGTCCGTAACCTCCGCACCACGGCCACGCGCGACGGTGACCACTACGTCATCAACGGCTCCAAGACCTTCATCTCCAACGGCCTGTTGTCCGACCTGGTCATGGTGGCGTGCAAGACCGATCCGTCGGCCGGCCACAGGGGCATCAGTCTGATCATTGTCGAGGCGGGCACTGAGGGGTTCACCAAGGGGCGCAAGCTGGACAAGATCGGGCAGTACTCGGCCGACACGTCGGAGCTGCACTTCGAGGATGTCCGGGTGCCGGTCGAGAACCTCGTGGGTGAGGAGAACAAGGGCTTCTACCACCTGATGCGCAACCTGCCCAAGGAGCGCCTCGGCATCGCCGTCCACGCGGTCGCCAGTTCGCGTCGTGCCTTCAGCCTGACGGTGGAATACGCCCGAGAGCGCGAGGCGTTCGGCCAGCCGATCGGAAACTTCCAGGTCAACCGGCACGCACTGGCAGAGATGCAGACCAAGATCGAGGTCATGCAGACGTATCTGGACCAGTGCATCGTGAAGGTCAACTCCGGTGAGCTGACACCGGCGGAGGCCGCCGGGGCGAAGTGGTGGACCACCGAGACGCAGTGGGAGATTCTCGACCGCTGCCTGCAGCTGTACGGCGGGTACGGCTACATGAACGAGTACGAGATCGCCCGCATGTGGCGGGACGCCCGGGTGCAGCGGGTGTACGGGGGAACCAACGAGATCATGAAGGATCTCATCGGCCGTTCCATGGGGTTCTAGGGGCGGGGGCGATGCATATGGAGATGGACCTGCAGTCGCTCTCGGACTGGCTCGGCGACCGATTGGGGCCGGACGACGGGGAGTTGAGCGCGCGTCGCATCGGCACGGACGTGGGAGTGGCCAACGCGTTGTTCGAGCTGCGCCGCGGCGAGCATGCGTGGGTGCTGCGGCGGCCGCCGGCGGAACTCAACGACAAGAGCGCGTCGAACATGGCGCGCGAGTACCGGATCCTGTGCGCACTCGAGGGCACCGATGTACCGCATCCGCACGTGCACCTCCTGTGCGAGGACACCACGGTACTCGGCAGCCCGTTCCTGATCATGGACAAGGTCGACGGGTTCACACCGGGTTTCGAGCTGCCGGAGCCGTTCGCGTCCGATCCGGCGCTGCGGCGCGGCCTCGCCGCTTCCTATGTGGACGGGCTCGTCAGCCTTGCAGCGGTCGACTGGCGGGCCGGCGGCCTGGAGGGACTGGGCAGGCCGGACGGCTTCCTGGAGCGGCAGGTGTCGCGCTGGCTCGCGCAGTTGGACCGCTACCGGGTGCGGGACCTGCCGGAGTTGGACTTCCTCGTCGACTGGCTGGAGAAGAACCGGCCGGAGACGAGCCCACCGGCGATCCTGCACGGTGACTACAGCCCGTTCAACGTGATGGTCGCGCCCGAGGCCCCCGCACGGCTGGCCGCCATCGTCGACTGGGACACCGGCACGATCGGCGATCCGCTCCTCGACATCGGTCATCTGCTCGCGCGGTGGACCGACCCGGGCGAGGAGCCCATCATCGGTTTGCAGGCGGGAGGGAGTGATCATTACCCGACGCGTGCCGAGCTGGCCGCCAGGTACGCCGAACGATCCGGGCGCGACCTGTCGGCGCTGCCGTACTACGAGACGTTGGCACTGTTCAAGCTGGCGGTGATCCTCGAAGGCCGGTACGCACGTGACCACAAGGCCGGCGTACCCGACGAAAAGAGCCAGATGTTCGCGCTGGTGCCGCGGTTGACCCGCGGTGCGGCTGCCTTCGCCCGGGGAGAGCGGGTGTGAGCGGCGAGCTGAGCGGCAAGGTCGCGGCCGTCACGGGAGGCAGCCGGGGCATCGGTCTGGCGATCGCGGAGGGCTGCGCCCGCGCGGGCGCCGACGTGGTCATCGCGAGCCGCAAGCTCGAAAACTGCGAGGCGGTGGCTCGGCGACTGACGAAGGAGTACGGCGTCCGCGCGTTGCCGGTCGCCTACCATGCGGCGCGCTGGGAGGACAGCGACCGGCTCGCGGACACCGTGCTGAGCGAGTTCGGCCGTTGCGACGTGCTGGTCAACAACGCGGGGGTGTCGCCCCGGCACGACGGCGTCGGCACCATCGACGAGGCGTACTTCGACAAGGTCTCCGGGGTGAACCTCAAGGGCCCGTTCAGACTCTCGATCCGGCTCGGGCAGCGCATGGTCGAGGCGGGCAGCGGATCGATCATCAACATCAGCACCATCGGCTCGCTGCGCCCTGGTGCCGACGAACTGGTCTATGCCTGCGCCAAGGCGGGTCTCAACGCGCTCACCGTCGGCCTGTCGGGGGAGTTCGCGCCGGCGGTGCGGGTCAACGCGCTGCTGCCGGGTGCGGTCGACACCGATATCGCGGCCGCGTGGCCACCGGATGTCCGTGAGTCAGCTCGCCGTGGGACCCCGCTGGCTCGGCTCGGCACGCCTGCGGATTTCGTCGGGCCCGCGCTGTGGCTCGCGACCGGGGCCTCGTCGTTCGTGACAGGAACCCTGATCCGCGTCGACGGCGGCGCGTACCGGCAGATGTCCTGAGGGAGAAGAGACATGTGGGACTTCAGCACTGAACCGGAGTTCGAGAAGGAACTCCAGTGGATGCGCGAGTTCGTCCTCGAGGAAGTGGGGCCGCTCGACCTGTTGTGGCCGCACTTCGACCACCGGGTTCCGCCGACGTGGCTGAAGAAGGTGATCGACCCACTGAAGCGGCAGGTCAAGAATCGTGGGTTGTGGGCCTGTCACCTCGGCCCGGAGCTCGGCGGGCGCGGTTTCGGCCAGGTGAAGCTGAGTTTGATGAACGAGATCATCTCACCGTTCCAGTGGGGGCCCACGATCTTCGGGGTACAGGGGCCCGACACGGGCAATGCCGAGATCATCGCGCACTACGGCACGCCCGAGCAGCGCGAGCGGTATCTGCAGCCCCTGCTGGACGGCGAGTTGTTCTCCGCGTTCTCGATGACCGAACCGCAGGGTGGCGCCGATCCGCTCGCCTTCCGGTGTGCCGCCGAGCGTGACGGCGACGGCTGGGTGATCAATGGCGAGAAGTTCTTCACCTCCAACTCCGAGCACGCGGCCTTCCTCATCGTGATGGCCGTGACCGATGCCGACGCCGATCCGCATCGCCGCATGTCGATGTTCCTCGTGCCGCGTGACACCCCGGGCATCGTCACGGCGCGTCGCACCAGGTACATGGGCGAGCCCGAGGACGCCATGGACCACGCGCTCGTCCGGTACGAGAACGTACGGGTCGCGGACGAGGGGCTGCTCGGCGAGCCGGGGCAGGGCTTCGAGATCGCGCAGACCCGGCTGTCGGGCGGGCGCATCCACCACGCGATGCGGGCGGTCGGACAGGCGAAGTACGCCTTCGACATGGCCTGTGAGCGCGTGCTCAGCCGATCCACGCGCGGCAGGCCGCTCGCGGACCAGCAGCTGGTCCAGCTGGCGATCGCCGACTCCTACGCGCAGATCGAACAGTTCCGCCTCTTCGTGCTGCGTACGGCCTGGCGCATCGACCAGGGCCGGGGCTACAGCAAGGACGTGCGGCGGGACATCGCGGTGGCGAAGGTGCTGTCCGCTCGTGTCGCCCACGATGTCACCGAGCGGGCGATGCACCTGCACGGCGCGCTGGGTCTTTCGAACGAGATGCCGTTCGGTGGGATGTGGCAGCTCGCACCCGGCTACGGGGTCTGGGACGGCCCGACCGAGTCCCACGTGACCTCCGCGGCACGTCTCATCCTCCGCGACCACAAGCCCGCGCCCGGGGACCTGCCGACCGAGTGGCTTCCGGCGCGGGTCGAGGCGGCGCGCGCCAAGCACGCGGACGCACTCGCCGAGCAGGCGAGGGCGGGGGACTGAGGGGGACGGGCGCGGGCGGGGCGCAGAGCGCTAAAATTATCTAGCTGATTTATCTATATAATGTGCGTGGGTAGGTAGGTGAGGAGAGACATGTCTGTGGAGCGTTTTCCGGTCGAGGCCGGACACATTCTGATGTTCCGTCGCGCGGTGGGCTACGCCGATGCCGAGGACGGGGCGGACACCGCGAACATCGAGTTCGCGCCGCCGACGTTCGTCCAGGCGTCCGCTCAGTTCGAGCCGGGCCACCGGCTTCGACCCGGCCGCGAGACCTGGTTCGGCTCGGCCGGCGGCCCCGGCGAGATGCCCGAAGGCGGCGGCAGACTGCACGCCGAGCAGAAGTACACGTATCACCGGCCGGTCCGGGTGGGCGACGTGCTGTCCGCAGTGGAGCGGGACGGTGAGACGTGGGAGAAGAAGGGCCGCTCGGGGACGCTGAAGTTCGCCGAGATGATCACCGAGTACCGCGACCGGTCGGGCGAGCTCGTCGTGACGGCGACGGCTGTCTCGGTCCTGCGCGTACCGAACGAGGAGAACGCATGACGCTCACCGACATCACGTTGAAGGCCGGCGAATCCCGCGAGACGGTGCTGGTGGAAGACCTGACCCGGACGCGGCTCGTGCAGTACGCCGGGGCGTCCGGGGACTACAACCCGCTGCACACCGACGAGCGGTTTGCCCGTGAAATAGCAGGCTATTCCGGTGTGTTCGCCCATGGAATGCTCACGATGGGGATGACCGGGAGGGCGCTCACCGAATGGGTCGGTGAGGAGCGTCTGCTCTCGTACGGTGTGCGCTTCACCGCGCAGGTGTGGCCCGGCGACACACTCACCGCTGAGATCACCGTGACCTCCGTCGAGGAGGGAGTGGCGCAGCTGTCGATCGTGACCAGGAACCAGGGCGGCGCCACCGTGGTGTCCGGCACCGCGACGGCGAAGGTGGACTGACCCCTCAGCTCTGCGGTGGCGCGGGGCGGTGCAGAAGGGGCTGTTCGAACGCGAGCGTCACCAGGTCCGTGAGTGTGGTCGACGGATCGTCTCTGTTCCAGTGACGCAGCGCCGCACTGAAACAGGAGATGGCGATGGAGGCGATCAGGGTGTGGGCCAAGGCAGGGCTTCCGACGCCCTCCTCCGACGCGAGCTGGCGGGCGATGTCGCGCTCCCAGCGCAAGCGCATGCGCAGGCTCCGGGCCTCCAGCGATCGGTTGGTCATGACCAGGCGCGTCAGCGCGTGGATCCGCTCGTCCTGGAGTTCGGCGGCGAACTTCCCGACCCCTTCGGCGAGCGCCGCGACGCCGATCGAACGATCCGTGCGGTTCGCGACGTGGTGCACCATCGCCGCGGCCGAGGAGTCCTCGTCGCCGAAGAGGATGTCCTCCTTGCTCGGGAAGTGCCGGAACACCGTCGCGCTGGACAGCCCCGCCGCGCGCGCGATCTGCTCGACCGTCGTGGCGTCGTAGCCCTGCTCGGCGAACAGCTTCAGCGCGGCGGTCGTGATGTCCTGTCGGGCGCGCAGACGGTTCCGCTCCCGGAGTGTGGTCATCGGCGTCCACCATTCTGATAGAGAGTCTCAAATTGAGAGCACTCTATCAAGAAGTGGCCTAGTCGTCCCGAGCGCGCTCGGGACGACTCACTCGTGCAACAGGCGGTCCCTCAGCTCGTGCTTGCGCATTTTCCCGGTCGGTGTGCGCGGCAGTTCCCCGCTGAAGCGAATGTCGCGAGGCACCTTGTATCCGCCCAGCTTCGTGCGGGCGAACTCGACGAGTTCCGCGGCCAGTTCCGGGCCTGCCGCGGCCGGGTCCTGAAGCTGCACGACCGCGACCACGCGTTCACCCATCTCCGGATCGGGCAGCCCGACCACGCCCAGGTCGGCGACGGCCGGATGCATGAGGAGCGCGTCCTCGATCTCCCGCGGGTAGATGTTCACCCCGCCGGAGATGATGAGATGGGCCCGGCGGTCGCTGAGGAACAGGTACCCGTCCTCGTCGAGGTGGCCGACATCGCCGACCGACGTCCTTCCCTGGGCGTCGTGAGCGGCGGCGGTCTTGTCCGGGTCGTCGTGGTAGGAGAACCCGGTCGTGCCCTCGAACCAGATCGTGCCGACCGTGCCCGTGGGGAGCTCGTTGCCTTCGTCGTCGACGATGTGCGGCCGGCCCATCAGCGCTCTGCCCACCGAACCCGGTTTGCGCAGCCATTCCTCCGATGTGATCGACGTGACCCCGGCCCCCTCCGTGCTCGAGTAGTACTCGAAGAGCACAGGACCCCACCACTCGATCATCGCGCGCTTCACCTCGGGCGGACACGGCGCCGCGGCGTGGACCGCGTGCCGCAGACTGGAGCGGTCGTACCTGGCCCTCACCGGTGCCGGCAGCTTGAGCAGGCGGGCGAACATCGTCGGCACCCACTGACTGTGCGTCACCCGGTGGCGCTCGATGACGGCGAGCGCGAGCTCGGCGTCGAAGCGCTCCAGGACCACCGCCGTGCCGCCGTTGCGGTGCGTGCTCATCGACCAGGCCAGGGGTGCGGCGTGGTAGAGCGGTGCGGGGGACAGGTACACATCGCCCGGTGCGAAGCCCATCAGCTCGCGCAGCCATTGCCCCGGCAGGTCGGGGGCGCTCCCGAGCGGCCCGCCCGGGAGCGGCCGCTCGATGCCCTTCGGCCTCCCGGTGGTGCCGGAGGAGTAGAGGAGGAAGTCTCCCTCGGACTGGTCGTCGACCGGGGTGCCGGGCAGCTGCGCGACCTCGGCCTCGTAGCTTTCCCAGCCTTCACGGGGGGTGCCGAGCATGAGCCGCCCTGCCGGCGCGAACCCGGGCTCCGCCAGGGTCTCGTCGGCCAGCTCGCCGAGGGTGTCCGAGGCGACAACCAGCCCGGCCCCGCTGTCGCGGACGATGTGGGCGGCCTCGGCGGGAGTGAGGTGGATGTTCAAGCCCACGTAGTAGAGTCCGGCCCGCTGCGCGGCCCAGGCCAGTTCCAGGTACTCCGCGCGATTTTCGGACAGGATCGCCACACAGGAGCCGCGCTCCAGGCCGCGGGCGCGGAACAGGTGCGCGGCCCGGTTCGACCGTGCCTCCAACTCCGCATAGGTGACCACCGTGCCGGAGGGCTCGACCACGATCGCGGCCCGGCTGAGATCCGTGGTGCCGAAGGGACTTTCAGACATCGTTGCTCCTCCTGGCGGTGGCTGTGAGTCGTCCGGGGGTCGCACCTGAAGACCAAAGGCTCAGGCCTGCATTCCCAGGACCTCGAGGTCGGCGAGGTACTTCTTGATGAGGTCCTGACCGATGTGCGGGATCTCCCCGCCCCACCCCAGGCCCGCGGCGCGCACCGCGGCGCGGAACCGTTCAGCAGGGACGACGGCGCCCCCGGTTGCCTCGGAAGGCCGGTCGAAGGCGTGCAGCAGCGGGAGGACCGAGTGCTGCCTGCGTTCCTCGGGGAGCGCCCGCAACGCTGTCCCGAAGCGCTCCAGCCAGTCGGCGTAGTCGTCGATCCGAGTGATCGGCCTGCCGTCCTCGGTGAGCCAGTCGACGAACGTGTCGAGCGATATCCCGTCGTCGTGCGGATTGACCACGTTGAACGTGCGGTGCCCGGACGTGACCCGCTCGCCGAGCTCCGTCACGGCGGTAGCGGTGAAATCGACCGGCAATCCGTCGTAGTGCGCCCGGCTCGCGTCGCCACGATAGAAGGACCGCGGGGCGACGCCGGTGGCGACGAGGCTGAACAGCAGGCGAGTGAAGAGGTCGGGGGCGTTGAGCTGCCCGCGGTAGTCACTGTGGGCCAGGATCATGTCCGACCGGAACACGGCCACGGGCAGACCGTGCTTGTCGTGCGCTTCGCGAAGCAGGATCTCGCCGGCCCATTTGCTGGTCCCGTAACCGTTCGCGTACCGGTCGTTCAGGTCGCGTACGGGGCTGGTCTCCCGGATGTCCGAGTCCTCGTCGGCGGTGCCGGCCTGGTCCGTGACGACGGCGACGGTCGAAAGGAAGACGAAGCGCTTCTTGCGGGTCGTCAGCGCGAGGCGGATCAGCTCGGCGGTGCCCACGACGTTGGGGCCGAACAACTGCTCGTAGGAGAGCAGATGGTTGACGAGCGCGCCCGGGTGCACGATGAGGTCCACGTCCGACGCGAGGCGCTGCCACGAAGCCTCGGTCAGGCCGAGTCCGGCCTCCCCGAGATCACCCGGGACCACCACGAGGTGCTGCGCCGCGAGGTCACGGAACCGCCGGGACAGGACGGGGTCCCCGCTGTCGAAGGCCGCGTCGAGGCGGGCGCGCGCGGCGTCCTCGTCCGTGCCTCGCACCAGGCACACCACTGTCCCGCCCCGTGCCGCCATCCGTTCCAGCCAGTCCAGGCACAGGAACCTGCCCAGGTAGCCGTTCGCGCCGGTGACCAGAACCGTGCGGACGTCCGTGCCCGGTCCCGGCAACTCGTGGGCCGCGGCGAGTACCTCGGGGGCAAGGAACGCGTCCAGGGTCAGCTCGGCTGCCCGCACCTGCCGGGCACCGGGGGAGTGGACGTCGGCGAACCCCGGTGTGGTCCGCTCGGTGCCCCGCGCACGCTCGATGGCGTCGGTCAGTTTTCCCAGGTCGTTGGCGGGACTGATGATCGTGCTCACCGGCACGTCGACCTGGAAGATCTCTTCGAGCAGGCGCGCGAAGGACAGCGCCGACAGGGAGTCGCCACCGAGGTCGATGAAACGCGCGTCGGAATCGACGGGGTCGGTCGAACCGAGCGTCGCGCGCGCCGCGCGGAGCACCAGGTCCAGTGCGGGCTCGTCCTGGCCCGCTCGACGCAGCGCGCGCAGCTCGTTCTTCTCCTGTTCGGCGAGCTCGGCATAGAGCTGTTCAAGGCGGTCGCGGTAGCCCTCGGTCACGCGGGGCCGCAACAGCTTGCGAATGTCGGACAGCAGGCCGTTCGCCGTGCTGAACGGCTCCGTCTCGACGAGGAAGTCGCGCGGGATCTCGTACGGCTGAAGCCGTGCCTCGCGTGCGACGGCGCGCAGCGACTCGTGCAGTGCCGTTCTGAGGCGCGCGGTGTCGCCGGCGGCCTTGTGCAGAGCGCTCTCGGTCGGGACGACGACCGCCAGGGGATAGGCGCGTTCACTGTTGCCGTAGATGAAGATCTGGCGGACCGAGGGACTCGTCGCGTAGGCGGACTCCAGCCGGGAGATGGTTACGAACTCGCCCTGGGACAGCTTGAGTACGTTGGACCGGCGGTCGATGTAGACCAACTCGTCGTGGCCGACCTGGGCCATGATGTCGCCGGTGCGGTAGAAGCCGTTCTCGTCGAACACCGATGCCGTCAGCTCGGGCCGCTTGTAGTACCCGGCGAAGATCGTCTGGGTCTTGAGCAGCAGTTCGCCCCGGGGGTGCGGGGTGTCTGTCGTGAGATAGCCGAGCTCCGGGACGTCCACGAGCCGGTAATCCTGTACCAGCGGGCGCAGCACGCGGTGGTTCGACAGGACGCCGCCGCCGGCCTCCGTCATCCCGTAGCCGTGGATCAACGGAACGTCGAGGCACGATTCGGTGAACTCGGCCATCTCCGGGGACACAGGGGCCGAACCGATGCCGGCCAGCCGCAGTCGGCCGCCGAGCACCTTCTCGCGCAGTTCGGTCTTGACCTCCTGCTCGACGCGGGCGCGGTCGCTCTCCGTGGCAGCGCGTCGGTCCACTTCGGCGCAGTAGCGCTGGAAGAGCATGTCCAGGACGCGCGGCACGAGAAACAGCCTGGTCGGCCGGACCTCCGCGAAGTCATCGAACAGCGTGGACAGGTCACTGCGGGAGGCGAAGCAACTCGTCCCGCCGGCGGCGAGCGTCGACATGAGGGACGTCCGCCCGGCGAGGTGGCTGAGGGGGAGGAAATTGACCCCCACCATGGGCCCGGCTTCGGGTTTCGGCACGGCCTTGCGCCACAGTGAGGCGACCAGAAAGTCGGTGTACATCGCGCCCTTGGGCGAGCCCGTGCTGCCGGAGGTGTAGACGAGCAGGCACAGGCGGTCGGGATCGTCGGAGAGCGCGGGTATCGGCGGCAGCCCGGCCCCGCGTTCGAGTACCGGCGCGAGCGGCTCCAGCTCGATCGTGCGGGCCGACGCGCGCAACCGGCTGGCGGCGGCCTCGAAGGCCTCGCGCTGGCCGGCGTCGGACGGGTCGTAGTCGAAGACGAGCAGTCTCGCGACCTCCGTGGTGTCCAGCGCGCATCGGACGGCGGTGCCCAGCTGTCCGAGGCTCGTCGCCAGGACGCGGGGCCCGGTCTCGGCGACGATGGGGGTCAGCTGCGAGACGTCGGCGCCGTTCTGCAGGGGCACGACGACCGCACCCAGCCTGGTGCACGCCAGGTCGACCGTGACGTATTCGGCACTGGTGAACCCGAGGGTGCACACCAGGTCCCCGGGCCGGACCGGGGACCTGGGATGGTGATACCAGTCCGCCGCGATCGCGCCGGCCCGCTCCCACAGTGTGCGGTAGCTGATGGTGTCGAACCGGGGCGCGGCCCCCGGCACGCGTACCGCGAGCGCCGGTCGGTCCGCATAGGAGGTCATGACGGTTTCGAGGACGGCGGACAGGGACTTCCCCGGCTGCCGCAGCGATGCGCTCACCGCCTCGATCGGTTCCAGGTCACCGAAGGGCGCACTCGCCGTGCAGCCGGTGTCCGAGCGGTATTCCTGACGGTTGTTCACGTCTGTCCTCCGGGAGAGTCGTGTTGCACCGACGCGACACACGCCGATGGCGAGTTCGCCGAACGAAACGCAGGCTCAGCCCCGCAACAGTGGAGCGAGGTCCTGAGCCACGGTCCGCACCTGACGCATGATCATTTCTTCCGGCATTCCGCCGAGAGAGGCCCAGAAGCACACGGTGGACACCGGGGCGTCCCCGACGAACTCCCGCACCTTGGCGGCAGCCTCTTCCGGCGTCGCCAGCAGCAGGCTGTGGAAACCGGTGGTGATGCCCCGTGCCCTGATCCTCTCGGGATCGACGGGTCGGGGGGCCGGCTGGTCCGTTCCCTCCACCATGTGCCTGCGGTACGAGTCGTTCTGGAACCGGACATGCTCGCGCACGGCGGGCCAGTCCCGTTCCGGATCGTCCGTGGGCCACACGGTGAGGGCGCCGGCCATCCGGGCGGAAGCCGGATCGTGGCCGCCCGCTGTCAGGCCTTCGCGGTACGGCCCCACCAGTTCGGGATTGGCCGAGAGCAGGCCTTCTCCCAGCAGGCCCGCCCGATGCGCGCCCTTCGGGCCCTGATAGCCCATCCATATGGGAAGCCGGTCCTGTGCGGGTGGAGGCAGCAGCTTGCCCGAGTCCCAGAACGCCCGAATCTCCCGGGCCCGCGCGTCCGTCGCACCGTAGCGACGGGCGATCGACGCCCCGTAGAGATCGAACTCCGGCGGACGGTAGCCGGTGCCGAGTCCGAGGTCCAACCGGCCCCCGCTGACCAGGTCGACGACCGCTGCCTCCTCGGCGATGTGCGCCGCCGGCCGCAGGGGAGCCACCAGCACGGCCGTACCGATACGGGCCCGGCGGGTCCGTGCCGCCACCGCCGATGCGAACGTCAGCGGCTGCGGCAGGTAGCCGTCGTCGAACAAGTGGTGCTCGGAGAACCAGAGCGAATCGATGCCCAGCCGGTCCGCTTCTTCGCAGGCCTCCAGCGTGAACGAGTACAGCCGCTTCCAATCCGTTCGCCGGCCCTGGGGGTTGCGCAGGTCGAAGTACAACCCGACGTCCATGTGTCTCCTTGTCGTCGTCCGGACTGCTCAGGACAGCGGACTGGCGGTGACGGCTCCCGCGTCGGCCTCGGCCCAGAACCGTTCCCAGGTTCCCTCGGGTGCGGGCAGGCTCGGCTGCTGGCCGTTCCCGTCCCAGCTGTCGAAGCGCACCGCCTGCGGTCGCTCCGTGACGTCGGCGGCGTACCAGTACCGCTCCTTGCGCGATTCAAGGAGCCATGCGCCGGCGACCTTGCGGTAGACGTCGTCGTAGCGGATCGCCATCACGATCCAGCGGTCGCCGACCTCGTGCTCGGCCCGGCAGTAGACCTTCCCGGTCGCCGTGGTCGGCCCGTCCGCCCCTTCGTCGGGGCCGAGGTCGATCTGGTGCCCGCAGATCAGGTGGACCGAGCGGTAGAACCAGGCGGCCATCGGGTCGATGTACGTGCGCAGGGCCTCACGGCCTCTGCCTCGCCGGCCGGCGGACACGTCCGGGACGAACAGATTCACCCACGACTCCATGTCGCGTGAGTCGACCGCGATCGCGTACCGGATCGGGATCTGACCGATCTCCTGCCGGGCTTCGATGCGGGCAAGCCGTGCGGCGTCCACGCTCAGCGACCTCCCGTCGGCGTCGGCGTCGGCGTCGGTTGACCGGACGCCCTCCGGGCGCCGGAGTGCCGTGCCGAACTCGTCACGTCAGAACTTTTCGGTTGGGTAACTGAGCCGCTTACCGGCACCGGCGAGGCGGTTGACCGGACGGTTGCCATGGCCTGGGGCGGCCTCGCCCCAGGCGAACCACACGTCGGGTTCGCGGGTGTCCCCGACGCGTCGCCAACGGCCTTCGACCTGCGGGTTGGGCAGCTTGCCGAGGCCCACCATGCGTCCGCGGGGCTCGGCCACGAACTCCCACTCCTCACCAAAGGCGGAGTACGAGATGTGCTCCTGCCAGTATCCGTCCTCCCCGAAGTCGACCTTGCCGGTGACGTCGTTGGTGAAGCGGACGTTGCCGTCCTTGTCGGCGAGGATGGCGAAGCCGAAGTGGTCGTTGCCGAGAAGGAAGTGGCCCGCGTCGATCGAGCCGTCCTTGTAGACGGTGGCCCAGGTGTACCAGACGAGTTCGAGTTCTTCCTGGACGAGCGCGTCCTTGGTCTTGTAGACCTCGCCGCCCTCGTACATGTAGATGGGGTCGAATCCGATCAGGCCGCGAACCTGCTTGCCGAGGATGGTGCCTTCCATGAGGAAGATGTTGGCGACGTAGTACATTCCGGCGTCGCGTCCGGGCAGGTACCAGTGCATGCCGGGCTCGATGAGCGTGCCGCGGACGTCCATGACGCCTTCCTCGACCCAACTGCACTCCTTCGGGCCCCAGGTGACGTGGAAGGCATTTCCCTTCGCGGCCGGGTCGCTGCGCCAGTGGACTCGATCGTTCTCGAGCGTTTTGGTGAAGCCGTCGTTGCGTGCCGACCCGCGCCCTGCCTCGTGCAGGTGCATGCCGTCATCGTGGCCTTCGGTGGTGAGAAGGAAGAGGCGGCGGCGCGTGTCCGGGCTGTCGGTGGGCAAACCGGCGGGGATGCGGCGCATGGGGGAGTAGATCTCCCCGGTCTCGTCACGGAAGCTGCCCCACAGGTACAGCGCCTCCGGTGGCATGCCGAAGTAGGAACGGTCGGACATCATGTCGTCGAGCGTCGGCTCGAAAGCGCTGGCCATCGCCTGCCAGCCGAAGTCTCCTCGTCGCGGGGTGTCGTTCTGCTGTTCCTGGTTCACGCGCGCTCCTTCGTTCGTTCAGTCGGCAGCGTCGCTTCCCGGTGCACTGCACCGTGCAGCCCTCTAAGGCATATCATTTAGCTGATTGAAGTGTCAGGGTCCGCGAGCGAATCAGTGGGGCGAGGGCTTCAGGTGTCCGCACGGGGGCTGTTGCCGTCGACCCGACGGTGTGGCACTCTGCAAGCATCCATCACAATGAGAGAGTCTCTCATTATCTCGCCGTGGCCACTGAGCGAGGCGGCGGGGAATGTCTACGGGAAGGGACCTCGGGAAATGGCGTTGATCGAGAACTCGATGGGGGAACTCCCCTACAAGCTGCTGGACTTCGACCAGCACTCGGTGGAGACGGACGACTGCTTCACCAGGTTCATGCCGAAGGATCGTCTCGACACGGCGGTGCGGCCGATCCTGGCGGCGGACGGGAAGACCAAGATCCTCCTGGCGAACGACCGGATCGTCACCGCGCTGGAGAACGACCTCGACCAGGCTTACGTGCCGGGTTCGCTGGTCGAGATGCTGCGGGCGCGCTCCTCCGGTGAAGGAGGGGACGCGGACCGCTTCTACGAGCCGATCCAGAGGGAGTACCGGGACAAGAACGCAAGGCTCGTCCAGCTGACGGAGCAGCAGATCGAGAAGTCGATCATGTACCCGGGGGGCTGGGGTCTGTTCGCCTGGGCCTATCTCCGGGGCGAGGCTCTGTTCGACAACCTGACCTCGTTCAACCGTTGGATCGACGAGGACTGGGGCTTCAACACCCAGGACCGGATCTACGCGCCGGCCCTGCTGTCGCTGGACAACCTCGACCGGGCCGTGGAAGAGCTCGACCGGGTGCTGGCCGACGGCGCCCGGTTCATCATGCTGCCGCCCGGGCCGGTCAACGGCCGGTCGCCCGGCGACCCGTATTTCGACCCGTTCTGGGCGCGGGTCAACGAGGCGCACGCGGTGGTCGCCTTCCACATCACCGAATACCACTACCAGGAGAACGTGGCCTCGCACTGGGGCTGGGGCCTGGTGCCGCCGTTCCAGTTCTCGGCGTGGCAGTGGCAGAACGCCTATGGTGAGCGGCCGATCACCGACACGCTGTCCGCGCTGATCTTCGACAACCTGTTTGGCCGCTTCCCCAATATTCGGTGCCTGGTCAGCGAATACGGTGCCGAGTGGATCCCACACTTCATTCGCCACATGGACAAGAGCCGTGGCATGGCACGCAACGGGCGGTGGCTGGGTGGGCAGTTGGCGGAGCGCCCGAGCGCGATCTTCAAGAGGCACGTGAGCGTGGTTCCGTATCCGGAGGACGACACCGTCGACCTGGCGGCCCGACTCGGGGGCGTGGACTGTCTGGTGATGGGTTCCGACTGGCCGCACGCGGAAGGCCTGCGTGAGCCGGCGGACTTCTACGCCAAGGTCGAGGGGCTCGGTGAAGAGGCGCGCAAGAAGTTCCTCCGGGACAACGGCCTGGACCTCTTCGCCGCGCCCTGACCCGGGGCTCGGGTGGGCCTCCGAGGCAGGGCATTCACACCGTCCGCCTCGCAGGGCTCGTACGGAGCCCTGCGAGGCGGTGTGACGGGCGTGACGCGCGAGCGGCGGGGCGAAGCCCCGTCGCGTACGCGGTGTCGTCAGCGGTCGCTCCACCGCGGGGCTCGCTTGTGCACAAAGGCGAGCGAACCCTCCTTGGCGTCTTCGGAGGACAGGACTCCCTCGCACACGGCGAGCATCCTCTGCCAGCTCTCGTCGGCCGGCCACGTCGCGGCCTCGCTGAGGATCCGCTTGGAGGTGCGGACGGCCAGCGGGCCGTTGGCGGCGATGGCCTGAGCCAGCAGCAACGCGCTTGCCAGTGCTTCCCCCTGCTCGGTGAGCCGGTTCACCAGACCGTACATGTGGGCTCGTCGGGCATCCAGAGTGGCGCCGGTGAGCGCCAGCTCCGTGGCCACGCTCCGCGGGATCCGCTGCGGCAGACGCAGCAGCCCGCCGGCCGCCGCCACCAGGCCGCGCTTGACTTCGGGAATGCCGAACTCGGCGTTCCGTGCCGCCACCACCATGTCGCAGGCCAGCATGATCTCGCAGCCGCCCGCCAGTGCGTACCCCTCGACGGCGGCGATCAGCGGCTTCTGTGAGGGGGCGCGCGTCAGGGCTTCCAGTCTCCGTCCTCGGCTGAAGGGCCGGCCTTCGGCGGTGAACGCCTTGAGGTCCATCCCGGAACAGAAGGAACGGCCCGCGCCGGTGATGACGCCGACCCGCTGGTCATCCCTCCGGTTCAGCTCGTCGAGAGCATGTTCCACACCGTCAAGTACCGCGTCGTTTATCGCGTTGTGGACCTCAGGGCGGTTGAGGGTGATGACGGTGACACCCTCGCTTCGGGCGTCGACGAGCACTGCATCAGCCATGCGGGACTCCTGACTTGACGGCTTCACGACCAGCGGCGCGTGCGGGCCACTTGACTGCTCTCGCGAGATCGCTCTAGATAGAGTAATTATCTGACTGTATCGTGTTCGGTGGGAGGCGCAGCAGTGATGGGGAACGCGGAGAGCAGGGTCGGGGAGAGGCGAGTGCAGACGTCCGTGTGCGGTCGCCTCGGGCGCACCGCCGTCGAGAAAGGGCGGTTCTCCTACGGTGAGCGTCCTCGCCCACACGCCCGGCCGGGCGACGCCATTGTCACGGGCCCCGCGAACGACCGGTCGGGGTCTTGAGCGCGCACGCAGGCCCCGCACGGACGGCGGGGGGCGCGACCACCTGGTCCGCTCTCGTCACGGCTGCCTGCGACCACTCCCGTCCCGCGGCCCGGTTCGGGGAGTTGGAATGGTCCGGCCGCGAACTCCTGGACCGGGCCGGAGGGGCTGCCGCCTGGCTCGACTCCCTCGGTCAGCCCCGTGGCCGGTCCGTGCCGGCGCTCGTCGCCAGTTCCGCTGACGCACTGGCCCTGGTGATCGGTGGCGCCGGCTCCGGCCATCCCGTCGCGCCTCTCGGCGTGCGGAGCACCGCGAAGGAACTCGCGGCCGTCGTTGCCGCGACCGGCTCACCGGTCCTGGTGACCCAGCTCGAGTTCGCCGGACTCGCCCGGGACGTGTCTGCGATCGCGGGGTGCCGTACGGCCGTGATCCCCGACTTGCGTGCACGGGACTGGTCGCCCCGAGCCGAGCCGCAGGACGTCGCCCTGGTGCTCCACACCTCCGGCACCACCGGGCTGCCGAAGCCGGTTCCCATGCCGCAGTGGCGCCTGGCGGCACGGGCTCGTGTGAACGGCGCTCTGTGTGCCCTGGACACCGACAGCTTCTACGGAGGCAGTGCGCCGTTCCACCACATGTCGGGGCTGGGCAACATGTCCGTCGCGCTCGCCGCCGGCGCGCTGATCACCGGGCTGCCGGGGTTCAGCGTCGACGGCTGGCGCCTGCTGCGCGAGCGCGGGATCACGCACACCAGCATGGTCCCGGCGATGCTGGAGATGCTTCTTGCCGAGGGGGAGGCCCGCCACGAGAGCCTCCGCGTGCTCCAGTACGGCGGGGCCCCCATCCTTCCCGCCACCCTGCGCCGGGTCTACCAGTCCATGCCCGGCGTCCGCATGCTCAACATGTTCGGGCAGACCGAGGGATCACCGGTCAGCGTCCTCACACCGGAGGAACACCGGGAGGCCGTCGCGGGCCGGACGGAACTGCTCGGATCCGTAGGAAAGGCGGCCCCGGGAGTCGAGCTGGACATTCGTGCCGCCGGGCCCGACGGGGCAGGCGAGGTGTACGCACGGGGTGACCACCTCTTCGCTGTCGACGCCGATGGATGGCTGGCCACGGGCGATCTGGGACGCATCGCCTCCGACGGCTATCTGTACCTCGTCGGCCGAAAGCACGACATGATCATTCGTGGTGGAGAGAACGTCCACCCACTGGAAGTGGAGACCGTCCTCGTCTCTCACCCGGACGTCGCCGACGCCGCAGTGATCGGTGTTCCCGATGCCCTGCTCGGCCAGACCGTGGTCGCCTTCGTGGTTCCGGCTCACCCCGGGGCCGCTCCCGATCCCGAGAAACTGCGCACCCACACGCGTGAGCAGTTGTCCGGCTTCAAGGTGCCCGTTCGATGGCACATCGTCGACGCTCTGCCGAGAAACCCCAACGGCAAGTTGCTGCGTCGCAGCCTGAGCGAGGAGGACCCGGTCGCCGACCGCCCATGACCAGAGCCTCGGAGCTGATGACGCCTCCCCGGGTCATGCAGGCGGTTGGCGACCGGATCGTTCGACTGCCCGGTGATGAGGTGCTCGCGTACGCCGTAGCCGTCCCGCAGGTGCAGTTCGTGGGCGGGGGTACGGATCGTGCCGTCGATTCGTTGTCGGCCATCTTGTCCAGGTGGCTTGCCTGTATGGCGAGCGATGCTCAGTGCACCTCGGCCGTCGGGTCCTGCTCCCTCAGCCACTTCTGGTGCCGCGCGAAATGCTCCCCGTCACGCGACACCCAGATACCTGAGGCGCGTGCGAGTACGGCACCGGTCGGGGGCAGCAGCATCTCCGCCGAGAGGTACCAGCGGGACCCCTCACGGCGCTCGACCCAGGCCCGGACCTGGAGCGGACGTGCCACCGGAACCGGCTTGACGAAGCTGATGCTCAACTCGGCTGTCACGCTGAGCACATGACGCAGGAGGGGTACATGCCCGCAGCATTCGTCGAGCACGGCAGCCGTCCAGCCACCGTGCGCGACCTCGGGGCCGCCTTCCTGGTCACGGGGGCAGGTGATCTCGAACTGTGCCATCCCGTCGTCCCGCAGGTGTTCGCGCTGTACGCCTAGGCGGCACCGACCGGAGTGGCGGCAGGCACCACACAGGGCTACTCCGCCGGTGGTGCGCGGTGGCTCGGTGAAATCAGCTACTGCCCACTTCTTGTCGACGCCTCCAGCCACCTTGGTGTCATCGGTGCGCGAACCTGTTTCGCCGGCCATGTCACCACTTCCTCGAGTCACTTGTCGACAGCCTGCGGATGCCGATTTCCGGGGGAATCACGTCGCGGAGTCCGGTGCCCCGCCGATGACGAGCCCGACCGTCGCCCGAGCGACGGCAAGGCCTTCTCCCGGCGGGAGGAGGCGAATCGGGCGCAAGTCGAGTGCCGCGATCTCGGGCAGTTCCTCGACCATCGCCGACAGGCGCAGCACCGTCTCCTCGAGCGCCCGCAAGTCGATGCCCGGGCCGCCCACCCGACCGTCGAGGAGCGGGGTGGCACGCAGCGAGCGCACCATTTCCCGTGCGTCCCGATCGGTGAGTGGTGTGACGCGGTGGGCCACGTCGGCCATGAGGTCGGCGTAGTCGCCGGTGAGACCGAACGAGACGACCGGCCCGAACACCGGGTCGGCGCGGACGGAGAGAAACGCGTCCGGCCCGGGCCCCGGCCCGGGATCGCGCAGGCGGATTCCGAAGGCGTCCAAGAGCGCGGCAGCGGCCTCGGTGGACAGCGCGCCGGAACGGTACCCGGCGATGAGCCCGCGCGCCCGCTGCGCGTCCACGTCCGTCAGATCGGGTACGACACCTGCGGGGGTGCTACGCCACGCCTGGTAGGACGCCGCGTGACCGAGTGAGGTCGCCGCGGACTCGGGGAACGCGTACGTCGGTACCACGAGTTCCCCCCGGTGCAGGAGGTCGGCTACGCCGGCCCCGCTCAAGAAGCTCGTCACCACAGGCTTCGTCGGCACGGCCGACGCCGCGTCGAGGATCGCGGAGGCCACCTCGGTGGCCTTGTCGGCGAGCGGAGGCATGAACAGGACGATGGCAGCGTCGATCTCCTCGTCCGCCATCACGGCGTTCAGAGCGTGCCGGTAGTCCTCGGCCGTCGCGGTCGGTGTGAGGTCGATCGGATTGCTGATGTCCGCCGTCGGCGCAAGCGCGGACCGCAGGGACCGTTGAGTGGGCTCGCCGAGCGTGGGTACGCGCAGTCCGCTCGCCTCACACGCACCCACGGTCAACGCGCCGGGCCCACCAGCGTTGGTGATGACAGCGACCCGGTTGCCCCGTGGCGGCGGCTGGTGGGCCAACAGCAGGGCCACGTCGAAGAGTTCCTGGAGACTGCGGGTACGAATGACACCGGACTGCGCGAAGAGCGAACTGACCGCGGCGTCCTGCGGACCGGAGTGGTCACCCCCGCCCGGATGCACCGCCACGATGGGTTTGCGCGGCGCGATGCGGCGCGCGATGCGTGCGAAGCTCCGCGGGTTCCCGAAACGCTCGACGTGCAGCAGGATCACGGAGGTCTCGGTGTCCTCCTCCCACCACTGGAGGAGATCGTTGGTGGAGACGTCGACGGCGTGGCCGACGGATACGAAGCTGGAGAAGCCCAGGCGCAGCCGTCGGGCGAAGTCGAGGACGGCGAGCCCCAAGGGGCCGGACTGGCTGGACATCGCCACCCTGCCGGGAGCGGGGATCGCGGGTGAGAAGGTCGCGGAGAGCCGCGCGCCGGAGGTGGTGTTGACCACGCCCATGCAGTTCGGACCGACCAGGCGCATTCCGGACCCCCGGGCGGAGCGGGCCAGTTCGAGCTCGGCTTTTCGGCCTACGGGGCCGGTCTCCCCGAAGCCGGTGGACACGACGACCACCGCCTTCACACCTGCCTGTGCGCAGTCCGCCACGACGCCGGGGACGGCCTCGGCCGGCACCGCGACCACGGCCAGCTCCGGCGGTTCGGGGGTGTCCCGTACGTTCGCGTAGGCATGCACCCCCGCGATGTGGTCGGCATACGGGTTGACGGGGAAGACGCGCCCAGGGAAATCGCCGCGCAGCAGGTTGGCGACGATCTCGTGGCCGAGGGTCAGCGGACTGCGGTTGGCCCCGATCACGGCGACCGACGCCGGTTCGAGGAGCGGGCGCAGAGAGCGGCGTACGGCCGTGTACTCGCGTCGCTCGGCGCGGGACTCGGCCTGGGCCTGCGGGTGGATGGCCACCTCGAAGTGGATGACCTGGCCGGGCGGCCCCGTCTCGACCCGGTAACCGGAGTCCCGGAACACGTTGATCATCCGCGTGTTGTCGGCGAGAACGTCCGCCTCCAGGACCCGGATGCCGCGGTCCCGGGCCGCGGCGGCGATGTGTTCGAGCAGCAGCCGCCCGAACCCCTCGCTCTGGTGGTCGTCCCGGATCGTGAAGGTGACCTCGGCGTGATCGGGGCGGCCGGTGTCGCGTACGTAGCGCACCAGGCCCGCGATCTCGTCCCCGGCGAGAGCGACCAGCGCCAGCTCGTTGAGGTAGTCGACCCGCGCTCCGGAGCGGATGACGTCGTCGCGCACACGGACCACGGGCCCGAGGGTCCGGTAGGCCAGGGTGGCCCGGGACAGTCCCGCGACGAAGGCGACCAGGCGGTCGGCGTCGTCCGGCCGGATCGGTCGGAGGAACGTCGACCGCCCGGTCCGCACGAGCCCGGGCTGTTCGAGGTCTTCGGGGTAGGGGGGTGTGGTCACGGGTTCCGCTCCGCTCGGGGGTGTCGCGTCCTCGCTGTCGCTCAGACCGCGGCCGCGCGCGCCGACTGGGCGGGAACCTTGAACAGCTCGTCGAACGTGCCGCGCGTGACCCGGTCACGAATGTCGTCCGACACTCCGTCGAACAGCTCGTGGAGCGTCGACTGCGTGTGGCCGTAGGTCCCCTCGAGATGGGGGTAGTCGTCGCCCCACATGACATTGCGGTAGCCGGTCGCCTCGACGATCTCCACCGAGCTCTTGTCGTGCTGGAACGATGCGTACACCTGCTGCCGGATGATCTCGCTGGGCAGCCGGCTCAGCTTCGGCCGTACGAACATGCCGTGCTGCCGGTACGCCTCGTCCATCCGGTCACCGATGGCCGGCACCCAGCCCGCGCCGCCCTCGGCGATGAGGACCTTCAGATCGGGATGCCTGTCCAGGGCGCCGCCCGCCACCATGTGGGAGACCACGCGCATTCCCGGATACGTCGTCTCCATGTAGTTGACGACCGCGCCGCCCGGCCCCCGGAAGACGACGTTCTCGCCGCCGGTGCCGATGTGGAAGCCGAGCACGAGGCCGGCCCGTTCCACGGCCGTCCACAGCGGCTCCCAGCGGTCGAGTGCGTACTCCTCGCCCGCGCGCGTGGTGCAGGGCAGGAACACCGACTGGAAGCCCAGTTCGGCAGCGCGCTCGACCTCGGCGACCGCGTCCTCCACGCTCGCCATCGAGACGCAGGCGGGGGTGATGATCCGCTGGGTGTGGCCGAGGACCTCGGAGTGCGCCCAGTCGTTCCAGGCGCGGACGGTCTCGCGGGCGAGCTCCCTGTCCGTGATCGACACGAGCCAGAACCCCATGGAGGGGAAGGCCAGTTGGCCCCATACCCCCTCCTGGTCCAGATCCTTGAGTCGGACATCGAGGTCTCGGGCCCCCGGCGGGCGCATCGCGTCCATGAAGTCGTTCAGTTGCCGGTCGAGGCGCTCCCCGTCGATGTAGAGCACCTCGTACTTGTCGCCGCGCTCACTGCGGGGCGCCCGATCGGCCAGGCGGGTCGGCAGCGCCGAGGTCCACAGGTCATCCGGCTCGAGTACGTGGGAGTCTCCCGAGTTGACCCAGATCTTCGTCATGGCACTCCTTGAGCGAAGGTAACGGCTGAATCAGTTAAAGAGGTTAGGTGTTTGAAGGGTCCAGGGGAAGCTCCGGATGCGTAAAGTCAGCCCCTGCGGCTCTCGATCTCCTCCGCCAGCTGTGGCAGTACGGTGAAGAGATCCCCCACGACGCCGTAGTCGGCGAGCTCGAAAATGGGGGCTTCTTTGTCCTTGTTGACGGCGACGATGGTCTTCGAGGTCTGCATGCCGGCCCGGTGCTGGATCGCCCCGGAGATGCCGGCGGCGAGGTACAGCTGCGGCGAGACCTGCGTGCCGGTCTGCCCCACCTGGTGGCTGTGCGGGTACCAGCCGGCGTCGACGGCGGCGCGCGAGGCTCCTACGGCGGCGCCCAGGGCGTCGGCGACCTGCTCGATGAGGGCGAAGTTCTCCGCACCGTTCACGCCACGGCCGCCGGAGACCACCATGTCGGCCTCGGCGAGCTCCGGGCGGTCGCCGCGCTCTCGCGGCGTTCGGGAGAGTACCGTGACGCTGCCCTGCGTGGGGCCGAGTGCGACGTCCCACTTGGTGACGCTCGGGGTGGTGGGCGCCGGTTCCGGTGCCGTCGCGTTCGGCTTGACCGTGATGACGGGTGTGCCTTGTGTGACGCGGGCCGTCACCTGGTAGGTCGCCGCGAACACCGATTGCTCGGTGACCGGGCCCGCCTCGCCTTGGGTGACGTCGACGGCGTCCGTGATCAGTCCGGATTCCAGACGGAGCGCCACGCGGGCCGCCGTCTCCCTTCCGTCCGAGTGGGACGGTGTGAGGATCGCCGCGGGGCCGGTGCTCCTGGCGATGTCGACGAGGGCGTCGACGGCGGGTGTGACCAGGAGGGATTCGACCTCCGGTGCGTCCACCACGTAGATCTTCCGCGCGCCGTACCGGCCGAGCGTCTCGGTCGCGTCGGCTGCGCCGGTGCCGAGAAGCACTGCGGACGGCTCACCCAGCCGGCGTGCCAGGGTGAGCAGTTCCAGGGTTGTCTTGCGTATGGTGCCGTCGATGTGGTCGACGAGGACGAGGATCTCGGCCACAGTGCTGCTCTCCCTTGTGTCGGTGTCCGCCCTGGGTCGGGGCAGGGGGTCAGATGAACTTCTTGGCGGTGAGGAAAGCAGCCAGATCGGTGCCGCCCGTGCCTTCGTCCGTGACGATCTCGCCCTGGGTGCGCGGGGGCCGCTTGACCGCGCGGTCGACGGCCGAACGCGCCGCGCCTGTGCCGACCTGACCGGGGTCGATTCCGAGGTCGTCGAGATCAAGGGTCTTCAGCGGCTTCCTCTTGGCCGCCATGATCCCCTTGAAGGATGGGTAGCGGGCTTCGCCGCTTCGGTCGGTCACCGACACCACGGCCGGCAGCGTGCCCTGGATATGTGCGGTGTCCGTGTCCGCCTCGCGGCGACCGGTCACCGAGCCGACGCCGACCTCCACCTCGTCGAGGTGGGTCACGGCCGGCACGCCCAACCGCTCGGCGAGCAGGGCCGGCAGGACACCCGCCGTGCCGTCGGTGGAAGCCATCCCGCAGAGCACGAGGTCGAACCCTTGCTGTTCGATCGCCTTGGACAGGACCAGAGAGGTGGCGAACACGTCACTGCCCTCGATGCCGTCGTCGCTCACGTGGATCGCCGAGTGGCCCCCCATGGCCAAGGCCTTGCGCAAGCCGTCCTTGGCGTCGTCGGGGCCGACGGTGAGGTAGGTGACCTCGGCTTCGACGCCCGATTCCGCAATGCGCAAGGCCTGTTCGACGGCGTATTCGTCGAGTTCGGACAACAGGGAGTCGACCGACTCCCGATCGGTGAGGCCCTCTTCGGTGAACGCACGCTCCGCCGTCGCGTCGGGCACGTGCTTCACACAGACAACGATCCTCACGACGCTCCCTAAAGGTTGAATGAGTGTTAATAGTTAACCATAAGGGCAGGCGAGCTTGCGGGGGCTGACTGAATCCGTCCAATTGGTTGACCGATTGCGCTGATGGCTGGAAGATCTGGGCAGCTGAGCCGCGAGGAGGCGCCGCGATGGTCGGTGACAGTGACACCGGTGACAGGTACTTCGAGCCACATGTCGAAACCATGCCCCGTGAGCAGTTGCGGGCGCTGCAGGAGGAACGGGTCCTGGACCTGGTTCATCATGCCTACGGCCACTCCGACTTCTACCGGGAGCTGTGGGACGAGCACGGCGTGCACCCGCGCGGCATCCGGTCCCTGGACGACTTCCGGGCGCGGGTGCCGTTCATCACCAAGGGGATGATCAGGGCCTACCGGGCGCGCACGGGAGACGCTTTCGGAGGCATGCTCTGCTGCCCGGTGGAGGAACTGACCTCGGTCTCCTCCAGCTCCGGCACCACCGGTGACCCGGAGTTCTTCGCGGAGATCTGGGAGGACGCGCCGCCGTTGGTCGCCCATCAGGTGCGCGACCTGTGGGAGGTGGGGGTGCGGCCGGGAGACCGGGTGCTGAGCCCTGCCGGCACCATGCGGAACCTGATGGACTTCGGTTACCAGGCGCTGGGAGCGACGGTCATCGAGGTGAACTGCTGGCTGGGGCAGATGGCTGAGGTCGTCGAGGCGGTGCGCAAGTACCGCCCGGACTACATCCAGATGTTGTACCCCCAGGTCGTCGAGCTCGAGCGGCTCGCAGACAAGACCGATCTGAGGGAGGCGTTCTCCTCCCTCAAGGGCGCGTCCTGTGCCGGCCAGCCGATCAGCCGCAGGATGCGCGACCGGATGCGCGACGAGTGGGGCATCGAGGTGTACGAGTACACCAGCGCGGCCGACACCGGCACCGCCTGGGAATGCCGCGAGCGCGACGGTTTCCACCTGTGGGAGGACACCGTCTACGCGGAGTGCGTGGACGTCGGCGAGCAGTCGTGGCAAGAGGTGCCGTGGGGAGAACTCGGGGAACTGGTCTCCACCGATCTGGACAACCGGGCGGCACCGTTGATCCGCTTCCGCAGCGAGGACCTTGTCCGCATGACCGATGAACGGTGCGGCTGCGGTCGTACCCATGCGCGCATGTGGGTCGCCGGGCGCCGCGGTGACGAGACGGTCGTCCAGGGAAGGTCCGTCGTACTGCGGGACATCTGGCAGGCCGTCGAGGACCAGCCCGAGACCGCGGCGGGAGTCTTCCAGATCGTCCGTCAGCGCCGCGAGGTGGACGAGCTCCGGTTGCGCGTCGGCTACGACCCCGAGCTGACCGCTGACGTGGACACCCTGGGCGGGCGCCTGGGCGAGGCCGTGCGTAAGCGGACCGGAGTCGACCCCGTGCTTGAACTGTGCACCGAGGAGGACCTGTTGAGGACCATGACGAGCGTCGCGAAGTTTCCGCGGGTGGTGAAGAGCTGATGGCCCGCGCCGACACCCTTGCCAGGGCCCGGAAGCTCGATCGGCCCGACCTCGCGTACATCGTCCGCTTCGCTTCCGCCGACGGCGTCAAGGACATGGAACTGACCCGGACGGAGCTCGCCGAGGCGGCCTCCTGGGTCTCCGCGCGACTTTCGGAGCACGGGCTGTCAGCAGGGAAACGCGCGCTCATCACGGCCTCCGGATACGAGGGCTTCTGGGTGCACCCGATGATCAAGGGTCTCGGAGCCCTGCGCGTCCCCTACGGCATCGCCGAGGGTATGGGCTGGGACCATCGGCGCGCGGGCGTCTTCCAGCGCGAGCTGCGGCCCGACGCGGTGATCGGATTGACGGCCGAGACGCTGGAGGGTCTGGCCGGTGCGGCCGACCTCGCCGAGACGTTCCGTGCCACGTCGCTGATCCTGGCCAGGCCCGACGCCCTGCCCGTGCTGCGTGGCGCTGGGGTGCCGGCCTTTGCGATGACCACCGTCGGACCGGCGCTGGCGCTGGAATGTCCCGCGCGCGCCGGCGCACACGTCGATTCCGGCGCCTGGCGCCTCAGTGAGGAAGACGGACAGCTGTCCATCGCGGCGGGGGAGCATCGCCGGTCCGCGCTCGCGCCCACCCCGCTGGGCATCGCGGGACGCGTCGTCACCGATCGCTGTGCCTGCGGCAACGAGGACCCGCGGGTCCTGTTGGCCCAAGCCGACCAGCGCTGATTACGAAGGAGTTGAAGATGTCCGAGAAGACAGCCGACGGCCGCGTCGTGGTCGTCACCGGCGCCGGCAACGGCATCGGGCGCGAGCACGCCCGTGCCTTCGCGGCCCAGGGCGCGAGAGTCGTCGTCAACGACCTGGGAGGCTCCCGTGACGGTGCGGGCGGATCGTCAGGACCCGCACAGGCCGTGGTCGACGAGATCGTCTCGCACGGCGGGACCGCGGTCGCCAACACCGACGACATCTCGACCTGGGAGGGCGCCGGACGCCTGATCGGCCAGGCGGTGGAGCACTTCGGCGGCCTGGACGTACTGGTGAACAACGCGGGCATCCTGCGGGACCGGATGATCGTGACGATGACGGAGCACGACTGGGACAGCGTGCTCGGCGTGCACCTCAAGGGAAGCTTCGCCACCCTGCATCACGCGGCCGCGTACTGGCGCCAAAGGGCCAAGGCCGGCCATGTCAACGACGCACGGGTGATCAACACGACCTCGCCCTCCGGGCTGTTCGGCAACCCCGGGCAGGCGAACTACGGCTCCGCCAAGGCGGGAATCGCCAGTCTCACGATCATCGCCGCGGCCGAACTCGCCCGCTACGGGGTGACGGTGAACGCCATCGCCCCGACGGCGCTGACCCGGCTGACCGAGGACATTGCCGCGATGTCGGAGGCCGCGAAGAACCAGGACCTCAGCCCCGCGTCCATCGCCCCGCTCGCGGTCTGGCTCGGCTCGGCGGCCTCGCGCGAGGTCACGGGCCGGGTGTTCGGAGTCGTCGGCGGGAGCATCACCGTCCTGGAGGGCTGGGTCAACGGACCCACGGCCGACTCCGCCACCCACTGGACCCCCGAGGAACTGTCCGCTGTCGTGCCCGACCTGGTGGCCAAGGCGGCGCCGAACGCCGACACCCTGGGCCAGCGTTGCACGGCTTCCTGAACGGAGAAACACAGATGACGACCGCCCAACGACCGGTTGCCGAGGGCCTGTTCACCTGGCCACCCGCCGCGGACCAGCCGACGAGGCTCATCGGGTCCCAGTGCACCGACTGCGACCTGGTCAGTTTCCCGCCCGCCCCGCACTGTGTGCGCTGTGCGAGCGTCGCGTCGGCCGAGCGCCTGCTCGCCGACGAGGGCACCTTGTGGACGTTCACCACGCAGAACTTCCGCCCGCCGTCCCCGCCGTACGACGGCCCCGAGGAGTTCGAACCGTTCACGCTCGGCTACATCGAACTTCCCGGCGAACTGATGGTGGAGGCACGCCTGACCGAACCCGACCCGGACAAGCTGCGGATCGGGCAGCCGATGCGGCTCACCGTCGTGCCGTACGCCACCGACGACGACGGTACCGAGATCGTGACGTTCGCGTTCGCGCCCACGCAGGAGGAAGCAAAGTGACCGAGGCAGTCATCATCGGCGTGGGGCTCCACCCCTTCGGCAGGTTCGCCGGCAAGTCCGCGATGGACATGGGTGCCGATGCGGTCCGGCTGGCGCTCGCCGACGCGAACACGACCTGGCCCGAGGTCCAGGGGGGATACATCGGCAGCCATGAAGTCGCCAACCCGGACGCCATCGTGGGACGCCTCGGCCTGACCGGAGCGCCCCTGCGCGGCGTGTTCAACGGGTGCGCGACGGCCGGAACCGCCGTCGCCATGGCGGCCCGTGCCATCGAGACGGGGGAGCATGACCTCACCATCGCCATCGGGATGGACAAGCATCCCCGTGGCGCCTTCGCCGCCGACCCGGCGGTGGCGGGCATTCCCTCCTGGTACGGCCAGACCGGCCTCTTCCTCACCACGCACTTCTTCGGCATGAAGATCAACCGCTACATGCATGATCACGGCATCTCTCACGAGACCCTGGCACGTGTGGCGGCCAAGAACTTCGCGAACGCCAGCAAGAACGAGAAGGCATGGCGCCGCACCGCACTGTCGCCCGAGGAGATCCTCGCCTCGCCCGTCCTGAACTATCCACTGCGCCAGTACATGTACTGCGGACCCGACGAAGGTGCCGCGGCCGTCGTCATGTGCCGGGCCGACCAGGCCCACAAGTACACCTCCACGCCCATCCGCGTCCGGGCCAGCTCCCTGCGCAGCCGACGGCTCGGGGCCTTCGAGGTCCAGAGCCCGTCGTTCCCCGTGGGCGAGGGCGCGCCGAGCCCGACCGTCGATGCCTCGCAGGCCGCGTACGAGGCCGCCGGAATCGGCCCGGAGGACGTCGACGTCGCTCAGCTCCAGGACACCGACGCCGGGTCGGAGATCATCCACATGGCCGAGAACGGGCTGTGCAAGGACGGGGAGCAGGAGCGTCTCATCGCCGAGGGCGCCACGAAGATCGGCGGCCGTTTGCCGGTCAACACGGACGGCGGCCTCCTCGGCAACGGCGAGCCCATCGGTGCGTCCGGGCTGCGCCAGATCCACGAGATCGTGCACCAGCTGCGCGGCACGGCCGGCAGCAGGCAGATCCCCGGCACGCCCCGCGTCGGCTACACCCATCTGTACGGCGCGCCGGGCGTGTCGGCGGTGACGATCCTCTCGACCTGAGGGAACAGGGAACACGCGACATGACATCTCAAGCAGAACCCCAGGACGTGCAGGAGTTCACCGCCGGCGTGCGTCGTTTCCTCGACACACATGCCGCAACGAAGCCCGACCCCGCCGACTTCGTCTGGGGCGAGGGCGATGACTCCGTGGCCTACTTCAGCAGCCTGCCGCCCGAGCAGGAGCGGGAGCAGGTGAGCCGGGCCAGAAAATGGCAGCGGACCCGTCACGAGAACGGATTCGGCTGGATCACAGGACCGCGCGAGTACGGCGGACAAGGTCTCACGCACGTGCACGACCTGCTGTACGACTCGATCGAGGCGGAGTACGACGTACCCGACACCGGTGTCCTGAGCGTGGTCGGTCTCGGAATGATCGGGCCGACGATTCTCGCCCACGCCCAGGACCACATCAAGGACCGCTGGCTGCCGGCGATGTACCGCGGCGATGCCATCGCCTGTCAGTTGTTCAGCGAGCCCGACGCGGGATCCGACCTGGCGAGCGTCTCGAGCCGCGCCGTGCGCGACGGCGACGGGTGGGTGCTCAACGGACAGAAGGTGTGGACCTCGGTCGCACATCACAGCCAGATCGGCGTCGCGTTGACCCGGACCAACCCCGACGCCCCGAAACACCGCGGCATCACCGCTTTCCTGGTGCCTATGGACACCCCCGGCATCGAGGTGCGGCCCCTGCGCCAGATGACGGGTGGGGCCGACTTCAACGAGGTGTTCCTCACCGACGTCCGTGTCCCCGACGATCACCGCCTCGGTGAGGTCGACGGCGGTTGGACCGTCGCGCTCACCACGCTGATGAACGAACGCGCCACGGTCGGGAGCGAAGGGGCCGGACCGGTCGCGGCCGCCCTCTCCCCGGACCGGCTCGCCGCGCTGATGCGGGCCACCTGGACCTGGGACGACCGGGCCCTGCGCGCACGGCTCGCCGAGCTCCTCGTGGACACCATGGCCACCGGACACCTCAATGCCCGCGCACTGCGAAAGTTCCGCGCCGGCGTGGCTCCGGGACCCGAGATGTCCGTCTCCAAGCTCATGTACGCCCAGAACCTCACACGCGCCGCGCACTTCGTCTCCGACACGCTCGGTCCCCGTGCCATCGCGGACACGGGGAAGTGGGGGACGTACGCCTGGAGTGAACTGCTGCTCGCCACACCGGCGTTGCGCATTCTCGGCGGCACAGAGGAGATCATGAAGAACATCCTTGCCGAACGCGTCCTCGGCCTGCCGAAGGAGCCCTCGGCCACGACCGCCAAGACCGCCGGCAAGGAGGCGAGCGCATGAGCGACGACGAGAGCGTTCTCGAAGAACTGCGTTCGGTGGTACGAGAGTTCCTCGACGACAAATCGCCCGAGGAAGCCGTCCGTAAACTCATGGAGAGCGAATCGGGCTTCGACCCCGCCGTGTGGGCTCAGGCTGCCGAACAGCTGCGGCTGCCGGCCCTGGCGCTGCCCGAGCGGTACGGCGGCGACGGTTTCGGGCTCGTCGAACTGGGCGTCGTACTGGAGGAGACGGGACGCGCGCTGCTGTGTGCGCCGTTCTTCTCCACTGTCGTCCTGGCCGCCCAGGCTCTCCTGGCGTCGGGGGACGAGGAGGCCTGCGGTCGCCACCTCCCGGGCATGGCGTCCGGGGCCACCACGGCGACCCTGGCCGTTGCCGAGGAGTCCGGCTCCTGGGACCCCGCCCTGATCTCCACCCGTGCGCTGCCCGACGGGAACGGAGACTGGAAGCTCACCGGACGCAAGTGCTTCGTACTCGACGGCACCACGGCCGACCTGCTGCTCGTCGTCGCCCGCACGACCGCGGGGCCCACGTTGTTCGTGGTCGACCGTCAGGCCGACGGGCTGACCGCCACCGCGATGGAGACGCTGGACTCGACCCGTGCGATGGCGAGGCTCACCCTGGACGCGGTGCCCGCGCGGCGCGTCGGATCCGACGGCGCGGGCGGCCGTGTCATGGCCAAGGTCCTGGATGTCGCGTCGACGGCCCTGGCCGCGGAGCAGGCGGGCGGGGCGCGGCGGTGCCTGGAGATGAGCACCGAGTACGCGCGCACCCGCCACCAGTTCGGCCGCGCGATCGGTTCGTTCCAGGCCGTCAAGCACAAGTGCGCCGACATGCTGGTCCAGGTGGAGCTGGCCGAGGCATCGGCCAGGGAAGCGGCCCGGACGGCCGCTGAGGAACCGACGGAGTTCCCCGTCGCGGCAGCTGTCGCGCACGCCTGCTGCTCCAAGGCGTACATGACGGCGGCCATGGAGAACATCCAGGTCCACGGGGGTATCGGCTTCACCTGGGAGCACCCGGCCCACCTCTACTTCCGGCGGGCCAAGGCCTCGCAGCTGCTGTTCGGGGGCCCGGCCGTCTACCACGAGAGGCTGCTCGACAGGCTCGGCATATGACCTCCTCCGCGGAGACCTCCGATCCGGCACGTGTCCGCCATGACCTGCTGTACCGCAGCATTCCGAACATCGTGCGCGTCAACGCCTCCCGCCACCCCGACCTGGTCGTGATCAGGGAAGGAGTCACGCAGTTGACGTACGCCGATCTCGAACGGGCCGTGACGGCGGGCGTTCGAGGGATGATGGCCGCCGGGGTCCGGGCAGGTGACCGGGTGGCGTTGTGGGGTCCCAACTCCGCGGAATGGATCATCGCGGCACTCGCCGTGCAGGGCGCCGGCGGCATCCTCGTCCCGCTCAACACCAGGTTCAAGGGACAGGAAGCGGCGTACGTGCTCGAGAAGAGCGGCGCCAAGCTTCTCCTCACCGTGACCGACTTCCTCGGCACCGACTATGTGGCCGCCGTGCGTCCCGCCCTGCCTGAGGCGAGCGAGCCGATTCGCTTCGTCGTCTACTCGGGTCCCGTACCGCAAGGAGTCGCATCGTCCTGGGAGGAGTTCATCCGGCATGGCGCCGAACGCACGGACAAGCGCGCCGCGTTGGGGCGGTGGGACGCCGTGGGGCCCGACGATCTGTCCGACATCCTGTTCACGTCGGGAACCACCGGGCGCCCCAAGGGCGTACAGCTGACACATGGCCAGTCCCTGCGCGCCTTCGGCTGGCACTCCGAGGTCCTGACGTTCCGCCGCGGAGACCGCTTTCTGATCGTCCCGCCGTTCTTCCATACGTTCGGCTACAAGGCCGGCTGGATGGCCTGCCTCATGTACGGAGTCACCATTCATCCCATGGCGGTCTTCGACGCCGCCGCCACCGCCGAGATCGTGGCGCGGGAGCGCATCACCATCCTGTTCGGGCCTCCCGCCGTCTTCCACGACCTGCTGGAGCAGTACGACCGTGGCGCTGCCGACCTGTCCTCGATCCGGGTCGCCCTGGTCGCGGCGGCCTCGGTGCCGCCGGATCTGTTTCGCCGTCTGCGCGCCGATCTGGGCGTGGAGGTCCTCGTCAGCGGATACGCGCAGACCGAGTGCACATCAATCGCGACGACCACCCGCCCAGGGACGGACAGCTTCGACGACGTCGTCCGTACGGTCGGTCGCGCGGCCGACGGGGTCGAGGTACGCGCTGTGGACGACACCGTGACACCTGTGCCACCGGGAGTTCCCGGCGAGCTCCTGGTACGTGGCTACAACGTGATGCGCGGGTACTGGGAGGACACCGAGGCGACGGAACGTGCCATCGACGCGGACGGCTGGCTGCACACGGGGGACATCGCCGTGCTGGACGAGCGAGGCTTCGTCCGTATCACGGATCGCAAGAAGGACATGTACATCGTCGGCGGCTTCAACGTCTACCCGGCAGAGGTCGAGCGCACCCTCGGCCGGCACGCCGCTGTCGCGGAGCTGGCGGTCGTCGGTGTCCCCGACCGCCGGATGGGGGAGGCCGGGGTGGCCTTCGTGGTGCCGGCCGGGGACCGCGCCTTCGACATCGGCGAGTTTCTCGGCTGGGCGCGGACGCAGATCGCCCATTACAAGGTGCCCGCCCGCGTCGTCCTCGTCGACGAACTGCCCCGTAACGCGAGCATGAAGGTACTCAAGAACATCCTGCGGGAACGCCTCGGGGGTTCGACAGGCCCGGGCGACTGATATGGAGGCCCCAAGTGATTGCAGTCGACGTGAAGTTGCACCAGGAAAGGGCTGAACAGGACCTGCCGAAGCCTCGGCTTGTCGTCGGTGGCGAGGACGTCACGACGGCGAGCGGAGGCGTCCATGAACACCGCAACCCCGCGACCGGCCTCGTCCAGGCCCGCATTCCGCTCGCCGGTGCCGAGGAGGTGGACCGTGCCGTGGTGGCGGCGCGCCGTGCGTTCGAGGTGTGGGGGGCGATGCGTCCCGCCGACCGGCGCAGGCTGCTGACCCGCTTCGGTCAGCTGGTCCGTGAGAACATCCCGCGCTTCGCGGCCATCTGCCCGCTGGAGAACGGCATCGGCATCGGCGGCTGGGCCGAAACGGTGGGTCCGCACGTCGCCGACTGGACCGACTACTACGCGGGCTGGGCGGACAAGATCGAGGGCATGGTCGGTGCGGCGTACAGCCCGCACGAGAACGTCGAGTACACCGTCGCCGAACCGTACGGAGTGGTCGGCCACATCATCACCTGGAACTCGCCCGCGCTCTCCCTGGCGATGAAGATTCCGCCGGCGCTGGCCGCGGGCAACACCGTGGTCATCAAACCCGCGGAGACGACGCCCTTCTCCGCCCTGCTCTTCGCGGACCTGGCGCGCGAGGCGGGGATTCCGGACGGCGTCGTCAATGTCGTCACCGGCCTCGGTGACGCCGGCGCCGCTCTCGTGAAGCATCCGGGGGTGGACAAGGTCTCGTTCACCGGCGGCCCGGTCACCGCCCGCAAGATCATGGCGGACGCCGCGCTCGGCCTCAAGCCGGTCGTCTTCGAGCTCGGCGGTAAGTCAGCGAACCTGCTGTTCGCCGACGCCGATCTGGAGTCCGTCGTCCCGTACTGCGCGGCTTTCGCGATGAGCAACTCGGGTCAGGGATGCGCCCTCCCCACCCGGCTGCTGGTCGAGCGACCGGTCTACGACGAGGTGGTCGAGCGCGTCGCCGGGGTGGTCTCGCAGCTCCCGGTGGGTGACCCGCTGGACCCGGCCACCTACGTCGGACCACTCATCGACGGCGCGGCCCGTGACCGGGTCCAGAGGGTGATCGAGAACGCGACGAAGGACGGCTCGGGCCGGCTGGTGTGTGGTGGTGAGCGCATCGTGTCCGACGGCTTCTTCGTGACCCCCACCGTCTTCGCGGACGTGGACAACCGCAGCGCACTGGCCCAGTGTGAGGTCTTCGGTCCGGTGCTGGCCATCACACCGTTCGACACGGAGGACGAGGGCGTCGCACTCGCCAACGACAGCGAGTACGGCCTTTCGGCCTACGTCCAGTCCCGTGACCTCGCCCGCGTCAACCGCCTCATCCCGCGCCTGAACGCAGGGACGGTCTACGTCAATCCGGGCCCCAACCCCATCACTTCACCGGCGACGCCTTTCGGCGGTGTCGGGATCAGCGGGTTCGGGCGGGAGGGCGGAAAGGCCGGCCTGGACGAGTTCCTGCGCGTCAAGGGCGTGGGCGTCGGCCGAGCCTGAGAAGGCGGCCACGGCGACCCGTCATCACCCGCACCTCACGCACATGCGCCCTCCTGCGCCGCAGGACTAGTCACGCGACTTACCGGGGAAGCGAGGAAACGCCATGTCAGAGCCGAGAGGGCCCATTGCGGCCGCCGATCCGCCCGACGGCCCACCCGCGAAAACCAAGAGCGAGGCCGAAGGCGAACGCTCCACTGGCTTCTACCTGTTCCTCATCGTGGGAATGGTGCTCTTCCTCGAACTCAACGCCATGGTCATCCAGATGGTTGTCCCGGCGCTCCACTTCATGGGGCCCACCTTCCGGGGTGCCGATCTCTCCTGGGTGCTCACCGCCGTCACCCTGGTGGGCGCCGCGCTCCAGCCGCTCGGCGGCAAACTCGCCGACATGTTCGACGTACGGCACATCGTGGCCGTCGTCGGTGTGACCTTCGTCCTCGGCAGTGTGCTCTGCGCACTCACCGAATCCTTCGCCGTGCTGCTGTGCGGACGAGTGCTGCAGAGCAGCGTGATGGTCGCGCCCCCGCTGGCCTACCGCGTGTACCGCGATCTGATTCCGGCGCGTCTGGTTCCTGTCGCGCTCGGCAGTGTGGGGACCGGGTTCGGAGTGGCGGGCGTCATCGGCCCCGTCATCGCGGGGGCACTCGTGGACAACCTCGGCTACCGGTCCCTGTTCTGGTTCTTCGCGTGCTACGGCGTGGTGATCGTGCCCATCATCGTTGCCGCATTGCCCAAGAGCACACGGTTGCCGGGGCGCCGACTCGACGTCCTCGGCGCGCTCCTGCTCTCCGGTGGCGTGGCAGCGCTGCTGCTCGGACTGAGCGAGGGGGCCACGTGGGGCTGGCTGTCCACGGGAACGGTGGTGTCCGTGCTGGGTGGCCTGGCACTGCTTCTGTTGTTCCTCCGTGTGGAGAGCCGTGCGCCGGACCCCGTCATCCCCTTGCAGTTGCTGGCGCGGCCGGCGTTCTTGACGACTGTTCTCGTGGGTGTCCTCGGAATGTTCCCGTTGATGACCTACAGCTTCGGTCTGCCGCAGTTGCTCGAAGCGCCGAAGGTCGCGGGACTGGCTCACACTTTCGGGCTGACGGCGCTTGCCGTGGGGCTTGTCCAGATCCCCTACGGGGTCTTCGGCATGGTCTTCGGTCCGTTGGGCGGCGCGCTGACGAGGAGAATCGGTCCGCGCAAGGTCATGATCGCGAGCCTGTGCCTGCTGTCCCTCGGAGCCCTTCTGCTGGGCTTCTTCCATCACGATCTGTGGCAGATCATTCTGTGGTCCGCGGTGGTCGGTACGGGGTTCGGGCTGTTCTGGGCCGGCCAGGCCAACCTCATGGTGGAAGCCGTGCCGCCCGATCACACCGGTGTCAGCGGTGGTACCCAGACTGCCGCCCAGGCCGTCGGCACGTCCATTGCCATCGCGCTGATCGGAACGGTTCTCGCGCAGCACGTACTCCGCGTCGATGCGTCGACACACGCGACGATCTACAGCGACGGGGCCTTCGCCACGGTCTTCTTCCTCGGTGCGGCGGCCGGACTGGTCGGCGTGATTCTGACGCTCGTGATGCGGCACGGCCGTGCTCCCGCGTCGGGAGGCTCCCGGGCGGCAGCACTCGACGAGTGAAGCGCAACCACCGACAGACACCTCGCTTTGCGACCTGGTACAGGTCTATCATGTAACTACTTCAGCTATTTAGTCGCTGGAGGCCGGCGGGTGCTCGCCCGGTCTCTGCTCCTGACACCACAACCACCCCCGCCCCGTACCACTCCATCAGGGAGCACACTTCGTGAACGCCGCGCATGGCCGTACCCTGGGTGATGTCATCCGGGAGTTCCGGCGGTCCTTTCCGCAGTCCGTCGCACTGGCAGACGGGGACGTCCGGCTGACCTGGCCCGAGCTGGACGACCGGACCAATCAGCTGGCCAACGCACTGACGGCCGCAGGGGTCGGGGCCGGGGACCGCATTCTGTGGCTGGGGCAGAACTCCTACCGGATCTGGGAACTCCTCGGTGCCGCAGCGAAGATCGGCGCCATGGTCTGCCCCGGCTACTGGCGCTGGGCAGCCCCCGAAATGGCCTTCGCGATACGCGACTTCCGGCCCGCAGTCGTGGTGTGGCAGCAGGAGGAGATCGGTGACACGGTCGCCAAGGCCCGTGCCGAGCTCGGCGACGACGTAACGACGCGCTGGCTGCTGCACGATCCGACTCCCGGCGGCGCCGCGGGGCCGGAGACCTACGAGTCCTTCCTCGAGGGCGGAAGCCCGGAGGATCCGCAGCTCACGGTCGACCCCGACGGGGCCCTGCTGGTCATCTACACGGCGGCCATCAGCGGACGCCAGTGCGGATCGATGCTCTCGCATCGCAATCTTCTGGCCATGGGCGCGTCGGCCGCGTGGATGGGGGACATCGGCCACGAGACCGCGTTCCTCAGTGCCGGTCCCATGTTCCACATCGGCAACTATCAGTTCTGGGGAGTGCCCGCATTCCTGCACGGCGGCAAGAACGTGATCGTACGCCGCGTCGTCGCCGAGGAACTGCTGCCCGTCCTCGCGGGGGAGCGCTGTACACACGCGTACGTGATGCCTCCCACGATCGCGCAGCTCGTCGAACTCAACCGTTCCGCCGGTCACGACCTCTCCCATCTCAGGGCGAGCGTCGCCGCTCCGTTGTGGCAGGGCACCGTCCCCACCGACAGCAGCCGCTTCACGGCCAACGGGGGCGGCGAGGGCAAGGGGTACGGGCAGACCGAGGTCACCGGGTTCGCCGTCACCGGAGCGTACGGCGGTCTCGGCGAGGGGAACGCCGGCCGTCCGGGCCCGTTCGTCTCGGCGCGGATCCTCGACAGCGCCGGCCGGGAGTGCGCCGTCGGCGAGGCGGGCGAGATCTGCCTGCGCGGCGACCTCGTCCATCTCGGGTACTGGAACCGGCCGGAGATCAACGCGGAGCGGTTCCGGGGTGGTTGGTGGCACACCACGGATCTCGGGCGGCGGGAGCGGGACGGCACCATCAGCTTCCTCGGCACCACCACCCGCATGATCAAGTCCGCTGCCGAGAACATCTTTCCGGCGGAGGTGGAGAACCGCATCGAGTCGCATGCGGCGGTCAAGGAAGCCGCGGTGATCGGCGTTCCGAACGAGCGCTGGGCCCAGGACGTCAAGGCGGTCGTGGTGCTGCACGAGGGGAAGGCCGTGACGGAGCAGGAGATCATCGAGCATTGCCGCGAGGGGATCGCCTCCTACAAGAAGCCCAAGACGGTCGAGTTCCTCGACGCCCTGCCGCGGACCGGCGACTTCGCCAAGGACTACGACGCCCTCGATGCCCGTTTCGGGGGCGGCGGCTACCCCGGCCGTGACTCCCTGGGCGCGGGACGGTGACCGCCGTGACGGGCCGCAGGCCGGTCATCGTGGGCGTGCACGCGACCGAGCAGGGGCTGACCCTGCCGCACCGCAACGCCATGGATCTCGCCCTGGAGGCCGTGACCGGATCGATCGCCGATGCCGGACTCGTACCGTCCGACATCGACGGGGCGCAGGTCGACTGGCCCGGACCCGGCGGCGTACGCGACGAGGGCAGTTCCTGGGCGCGCCTGCTCGGCCGCGACCTGCGGTGGACCAGTGACTCCATGCTCGACAACGCGGGATCCCGCGGCCTTCTGAAGGCGGCGGCCGCGGTACGTTCAGGCTACGCGGACTGCGTCGTCGTCGGAGGCTGCCGACTGGTGAGCAGGGGAGGCGGGCCCGTGAGCGCCGGGACGCCACTGGAGTTCACCGATGTGTGGGGGAGCTACGTGGTCGCCCAGTTCGCGCTGGTCGCCGCGCGGCACATGCACGAGTACGGCACCACCCCCGAGCAGCTCGCCGAGGTCGCCGCCACCATCCGGAACAACGGCGCGACCAACCCGGAGGCGATGATGTATGGGCGTGGCCCGTACACGGTCGAGGATGTCCTCGCCTCGCGCCTGGTGGCGACCCCGTTCCACCTTCTCGACTGCTGCATCGTCGGAGAGGGCGGCGCCGCGATGGTCGTCACGACCGCCGAGCGGGCCAGGGACCTCCCGCACCCGCCGATCGAGGTGCTCGGCGGCGCTATGGAGTACCACCAGGCGGCCTACGCCAACCCCGCACTGCACCGCGAGGTCGGGATGCTGGGGAGTGAGGCCGCCCGGCGCGCCTTCGGCATGGCGGGGGTGGGACCCCACGATGTCGATGTCTTCTCCCTCTACGACCCCAACTCCTTCGAGGTCATCAGGCAGTTGGAGGCGCTGGGTATCTGCGGCCAGGGCGAGGGTGGTCCCCTCGCGGCGAGTGGCGCCATCGCCGTCACCGGAAAGCACCCGGTGAACCCCGATGGCGGCTGCCTGTCGTACGCGTGGAACGGGACGCAGCAGATGACTCTCAAAGTCGTCGAGGCGGTACGTCAGTTGCGCGGCACCGCCGTGCACCAGGTCGAGGGCGCCGAGCTCGCGACCGTGGGCAACGCGGGTTCCGGAGCGCAGCACTACGAGATGAGCGTGCTCGGGAGGATGTCATGAGCCGGCCCGTACCTGTTCCGACCGAGCTGACCGAGCCCTTCTGGGCCGCTGCCCGACAGGGGAAGCTGGTGCTGCCGCAGTGCTCCGACTGCGGGCTGCGCTTCTTCGTCCCCGAACCCGCCTGTCCGGGGTGCCTGTCACGGTCCTGGACGTACGAACCGAGCAGCGGAAGCGGCACCGTGTATTCGGTGACGGTGGTGCATCGCGCACCCGGCCCCGGTTTCGAGGTCCCCTTCGCCCTCGCCGTTGTCGACCTGGACGACGGCGCCACCATGCTCTCGCACGTGGTCGGAACGGATCCGGAGCAGGTCGCCATCGGGATGGGCGTGAGCGTCGACTTCCGGGCGTTGACGGACGAGATCACGCTGCCCTACTTCACTCCGAGCGTATCGGCTGAATCAGCTAACCTAAAATATACATCCAGCCTTTAATCTCAAGGTGCTCGCCTTGTGCGGCGGGGCGGGGCGGGTCACGTGAGTACGAGGAACAGGAGGCGGGCGGCGTGTCGCAGACGGCGGGCAGATCGACGGGGACCACGGTCGAAGGGGTTCCGGTGAGGGTGCCGAAGATGGCCGAACTCGTCGCGGCGCACCTGCGGCGAAAGATCGTCCGCGGGGAACTGGCGGAGGGGGAAGCACTGCCCGCGGAAGGCGCGCTGATGGAGGAGTTCGCGGTATCCCGGCCGACTCTGCGCGAGGCGTTCCGTGTCCTGGAGTCCGAGGCGCTGATCACGATCCGGCGCGGGGCGCGGGGCGGTGCGAGGGTCCAGGTGCCGGTCGGTGCGGTGGCGGCCCGATACGCCGGCCTCGTCCTGGAGCACAAGGGGACGACGCTGCACGACGTCTACCAGGCCCGGACCGTACTGGAAGCCCCGTGCGCCGGGATGCTCGCGCAGCGACGGACCGACGACGATCTCGGGCGGCTCTCGGAGGCCGTGGCGCGGGCCGAGTCCCTGATGGACGACCCGTCGTCGTTCATCAGGGCGCACATGGAATTCCATGCCCTGGTCGTCGAGCTGTCCGGAAACCAGACACTGACAGTCCTCAACGGGATGGTCCGGCACATCATCGATCAGGCGAACTGGTCACATGTCGACCTGGACGCGGGCACCCCCGAGAACATCAAGGCGAATCGCAGGGGATTCCGCGCTCATGTCGCCCTCGTGGACCTGGTCGCGGCTCGCCGGACCGAGGAGGCCGAGCGGTTGTGGCGGCTGCACCTGCAGGAGGCGGCGGACTACCTCCTGCAGAGCCGCTCGATGACGACGGTGCTCGACCTTCTCGGCTAGCGGTCTCAGGCGAATCAGGGAGGCGCAATGACCACGTTCGACTACATCGTCGTCGGGGCGGGCTCGGCGGGATGTGTGCTGGCCAACCGCCTGTCCGAGGACTCGGACGTGCGCGTGCTGCTGATCGAGGCAGGCGGCAAGGACACCAACCCGCTGATCAAGATGCCCAAGGGGTTCGGCAAGCTGTTGGGCGACCCGCGCTACGTCTGGCACCACCCTGTGGAGCCGGTCGGCCCCACAGGGCGTGTCGAACAATGGGCGCGTGGTCGGACCCTCGGCGGATCCAGTTCGGTGAACGGAATGGTCTACAACCGGGGGAACCGCGCCGACTACGACGAACTGGAGCGGCTCGGGAACCCCGGCTGGGGCTGGGACACCATGTTGCCGATCTTCAAGAAGATCGAGAACAACGAGCTGGGAGCCTCCGATGTGCGGGGCGCGGGAGGGCCGCTGCACATCTCCACCGTATCCAGGCCCGAGCAACTCTGTGAGGAGCTGATCGCCGCCGGGGCCGCCCTGGGCTGGAGCCGGACGGAAGACCTCAACGCCGATGACGGTGAACGTATCGGCTACGCCATGGCGACCATCAAGAGCGGACAGCGCTTCAGTGCGGCCCGCGCCTTCCTGCGGCCGGTGATGAACCGCCCGAATCTGACCGTGTGCACGGACACGGTGGTGACGCGAGTCCGGACGGAGAACGGCAGGATCGCCGGAGTGCTGGCGCGGCGGAAGCACGAGGCGGTCGACTTCCGGGCCAGGCGAGAGGTCATTCTCTCCGCGGGCAGCATCTCCACCCCGAAGATCCTCCAGCTGTCGGGCATCGGGCCGGCCGAAACGCTGAAGTCGGCGGGCGTCGATGTCCTCGTCGACAGTCCGCACGTGGGCGGCAGGATGCGCGAGCACCGCTGTTTCGTCGTGCAGTACCGGCTGAAGGACAACCTGGGCTACAACAGGGCGTTGAGCACGCCGCTGCGCCAAGGGCTCTCAGGCGCCAAGTACCTGGCGACGCGCAGGGGGCCGCTCGCCACCCCGGCGTTCGATGTGATCGCCTTCTTCAAGTCCAGGGAGGGACTCGCGCGCCCTGACGCCCAGCTGCTGATGACGCCGGCGTCATTGGCTCCGGAGGTGCCCGGCAAGGAGACCGGCGTGGAACGTGAGCCCGGACTGATGGGTCTCGGCTACGTTCTGCGCCCTACCGCTGAGGGAAGTCTGCACATCACCTCGTCCGATCCCGAGGGGCCGCTCGCCATCACGGCGAACTACTACGGATCGGACCACGATCGTGAAGTGGGCACCGCGCTGTTCCGCAGGATGCGCGGTGTGTTCGGCACGGAGCCGATCGCCGGTCGGATCGCGGACGAGACCCTGCCGGGGCGCGAGGTGGAGGAGGACCAAGAAATCATTGACGCGGGTCTGGAGCACGGCCGCTGCGGCTACCACGCGGTCGGCACCTGCGGAATGGGACCGGACGACACCGACGTCGTCGATGCCCGGCTGCGCGTGCGAGGCGTCGAAGGCCTGAGGGTCGTCGACTGCTCCGTCATGCCGACCATGGTGTCCGGCAACCTCAACGGACCGGTCATGGCGATGGCGTGGCGCGCGTCCGATCTGATTCTCGCGGACCGCTGAACGAGCCACGCTCCCCTCTTTGCCTGCGGGCCACTTCCCGATGCCGGCTGCGCCCGCGTCGACCTCGCTCAGAAACAGGAGATGACTGCCATGGGACGCTTCGACGGAAAGATCGCGCTCGTCACCGGGGCCGGTTCAGGCATCGGCCGCGCGATAGCCGCCCGACTCGCCCGTGAGGGAGCTCGTGTCATCGTCACGGACGTGACCGGCCAGGAGGACTCCGTCGCGAAGGAGCTCGGTGAGCTCGCGACGGCCCGGCGCCTGGACGTCGCGGACGAGGCGAGCGTGGCCGCCCTGGAAGACTGGATCGCCACCGAGTTCCGCGGTTTGGACATCCTCGCCAACAACGCGGGAATCAGCGGCCCGAACGCCCTCACCCACGAGTACCCGCTGGACAGCTTCGACAAGGTCGTCTCCGTCAACATCCGCGGGGCGTACATGGTTCTCCAGGCGGCACTGCGTCTCATGCTGAACAGCGGAGGCGGGGCAGTGGTGAACTCGGCGTCGATCGGGGGCTTCCGCGCGACACCTTCCGCATCGGCCTACATCACGTCCAAAGGGGCCATGGTGATGATGACCCGGGTAGCGGCGCTGGAGTACGTGCGGAAGGGCATCCGCGTCAACGCGATCGCACCTGGCACGACGCACACAGCCATCCTGGACGACGCTTCACCTGAGCTGATGGCCATGCTCGAGGGACGTATTCCGCAGGGACGTCTGGGCACCCCTGAGGAGATGGCCAACGTGGCGGCGTTCCTCGCCGACGACCGCGAGGCCGGCCATGTGACCGGCCAGATCTGGACCATCGACGGAGGGCGTTCGGCCGGGTGAACCCTCGTGCCGTGCAAAAGACCCCCGCACACAGGAAACCCCGCACGTCAGGAGAGGCTCTTGTCAGAGGAACTGCCGGACGGCACCCGTCTCAGCGAGTCCTATCGGCCCGCGGACACCCGGCCTGAGCTGTGGCACTTGACCGTCGGTGAGCTGCTGCTGAGCAATGCGGTCCGGCTCCCCGACCGTCCTGCCTTGCAGACCGTCGGCGAATCCGGTCTGGAGAGCGTCAGTTGGGGCGAGCTGGCCGACCGCGCCCGCGGCGCCGCACACCAGTTGCTGCAGCGGCTCGAGCCCGGTGACGCGGTCGGAGTGTGGGGGGCCAACTCGATCGCCTGGGTGGTGGCCGAGTATGCGAGCGCCCTGGCCGGCACGGTCCTCGTGCCGCTGAACACCTCGCTCGCGGATGCCGAGGTGGCCGACCAGCTGACGCGGGCCGATGTGCGTGTGGTCCTGGCCGCGGAGGATCACCGAGGCCGCTCGCTCCTGGAGCGGGCCAGAAAGCTCGCCGCCGACCTGCCGCGCGAACCGGCGGTTCTTCCGCTGCGGGAGTGGGAGACGGTCGAGGACCCAGGCGGCCGTTTGCCTGTGGTGTCGCCGGACGCCCCGTTCCTGATCCAGTACACCTCGGGCACCACCGGCCGCCCCAAGGGCGCGGTCCTTTCGCATTTCGCCTGCGTCAACACCGCCCGGTTCGGGATGGATCGTCAGCGTACGGGGGCGGAACGAGAGGTCATGTGCTCTCTGTTGCCCCTGCACCATGTCGGGGCTTCGGTCTGTGCGGTACTGGTCGCAGCCTCGACCGCTGACACGCTCGTGACCGCGGCCGGCTTCGATGCCGACCGAGTGCTGGACCTGATCGAGGCGACCGGGGCCACGATCCTGGGTGTCGTGCCCACCATGGTCACCGACCTGCTGGCACACCCCGAGCTGGGGAGCCGGGACCTCAGCACCCTTCGAGTCGTGATGGGAGGCGGGTCCTCCGTGTCGCCGGCTCTGATTCGCGACTTTCAGCAGGCGCTCGACGTACAGTTCACCGTCGGATACGGGCAGTCGGAGAGCCCGATGGCGTGCTCCAGCGATGTTGATGACACCGACGAGGACAAAGCGCTCACGCTGGGACGCCCGTCTCCGCATCGCGAGGCGCGCATCACCTCCCTACCGACAGGGGGTGTGGCGGCCGTGGACGAGCCCGGCGAGCTGTGGATCCGATCGCCGCTCAACATGCTGGGTTACCACGAGATGCCGGAGCAGACCGCGTCCGTCCTCGACAAGGACGGGTGGCTGCACACCGGAGACCTGTGCAGCATGGACGGCCGCGGAGTGATCACCTTCCACGGCAGGCTCCGTGAGGTGGTCATCAGGGGCGGCGAGAACGTGTATCCACGGGAGGTCGAAGAGGTCCTGGCGGCTCATCCCGCCGTCGCCGTCGTCGCAGTGCTCGGCCTGCCGGATCCGCGGCTCGGTGAGACGGTGGCGGCGTGTGTGCAGCTGGAGCCGGGCGCCACGGTGGAAGCAGAGGAACTGGAAGACTTCGCTGCCGAGCGCCTCGCCTCGTTCAAGGTGCCGCGCACGTGGCGGTTCGTGGCGGCGTTCCCGCTGACGGGATCCGGAAAGATACGGCGGACGGAGTTGCGGCGGGCTTTCGTCGAGGCACATCACGCCTGAAGGGCGGTCCATCCATTTACCGTCCTGGGTGCGACGGTAAATATACTTGGTGCATGAGCCATGGAGCAGGCGCATCGCCCCCGTCCCACTCCGGGGCATCGTGCGCCGACGAGCGGCGAGGCCGAGGCCGTCCGCGTCGGCAGGACGTGGACGACCGGGTGCTGCGTGCCGCCGTGATCGAACTGGCCGCGACCGGCTTCGGGGCCTTCAGTCCGGTAGCGGTGGCCCGTCGGGCCGGCGTCGCCAAGGGCACGGTGTACCTGCGCTGGCCCACTCGCGAGCAGCTGGCTCTCGATGCCGTCGCCGCGGTATCCGAACGCATCGAGGACGTCGACACCGGCACGCTGCGCGGTGACCTGCTGGCCCTGGCCGACCGCATCCACGCTGTCGTCGAAGGCGCTCACGGTCAGCTGCTCATGCGCTTCTACCTGGAGTCGGCCATTTACCCGGAGCTGTACGGCCGCTATGAGCGGGAGGTCGTCGAGCAGCGGCTGACCGTCGTCATGGCGGCTGTCCACCGGGCCGCGGCGCGGGGCGAAGCCCGTGTCGGCACAGACGCCCAAGCCGTGGCCGAGGCGCTGACAGGCGGAGCGTTCTTCCTGGCCACGCGCGGGAGCGGCGCGGCCACGGCGGAGCGCAGAGAAGCCCTGGTCGACCAGATTCTGCACGGGACGCTGCAGGGGCGATGAGCGCGCGTCCCCCCGGCTGCTCACATGTGGGGAGTCACTGACCGTGTGCGGTGACCGCGGCGCGGAGTGGGTCGCGGTGCTGTTCCGCCCACTGAGGGAACGTCGTCAACGGCAGGCCGTAGGGGGCGGCGTGCGCCGGGCGGGCCGGGTAGCCGACCGAGGCGATCCAGGCCTGGGTCGCCGACCACGACCTCCTTCCCAAGCGAGCATCGACTTCTTCGGCCGGGAGGGACACGGGAGTTATCCGCCGACCCGTCACCGAGGTGAGGACCTCGGCAATCTCTGCGAACGTAACCACATCACCGCCGAGTTCTATCTCGGCGCCGGTGAACCTATGCCGGTCGGTGACTGCGGCGAGGACCGCGTTGCCGATGTCCGCCGAGGCGAGCAGTGCCAGTTTCGCCGTCAAAGGAGCGGCGACGAGCAGTTCACCTTCGGCCAGGACCGGAAACATGTGGCCGACCTTGGGTGCGACGAAGTTCTCCATGTAGAAGGCCGGTTTGAAGATCGTGTAGGCGTCGAACCCTGCTCGGCGGACCAGCTCCTCCACCGCCTCCTTGCTGTCCCAGTAGTTGCCCGTGGAGCCCGGGGCGACGACGGGGTGCCCCTCTCGCCAGCCGGTTCCCGATACGGAGGCGTGCACCATGTGCTGTACGCCGACCTCCTGGGCGGCCGTGATCAGGTTTCCTGCCTGCCGCCGCTCCGAATCCGGGTCGGCGTAGGGGGCCGGCTGTACCGAGAAGACGGCGCTGTGACCGGCGCACGCCGCGGCGAGAGAGCTCGCGTCCTCGAGATCGCCTGCCCGCAGCGCGATGCCGGCCTCGGCGAGATGCCGGGCAGCCGCCGAGGTGGGCGATCGGACCAGGGCGGAGAGGTTCAGTCCCGCCCGGTGCAGGGCGAGGGCGGCCGCGCCGCCTTGCATGCCTGTCGCCCCAGTGACGAGGACGCGTGGGCCGGCGTCCTTGGCGGCGCGGGCAGCCGGATGTGCCGTGATCATGGCTTACCTTCTGTGTGTCTCGTCGCTGTGGCGCGGACGCCTTGGGCTGTCCGACCGGTGTGACGGTCATGCTCGGCGGAGGCCGGACAGGCCATGGAGGGTGTTGTCAGCCGGAGTGTCCTGCTCCTGCCCGAGAGCGGATCCGAAGAACCGCTCACGGTGCGGAGAGTGCGGCGATGTCGGCGGTGTAGGGCGCGTGCGCGAGCAGGCCCCCGTCGACGGGCAGTACCTGGCCGGTGATGAAGCCGGACCTGTCGGAGGCGAGAAAGAGCACGGCGTCGGCGATGTCCTGCGGTCGGCCCAGCCGCGGGGTGAGGTGGTGCTTGAGCATCAGCTCACCCATCGGCCCGGCGTACGAGTTCTCCGTCGCGGGGGTGACGACCAGGCCGGGGGAAACCGCGTTGGCCCGGATGTTGCGCTTGCCGTACTCAGTGGCGGTGTAGGTGGTCAGCCGTGCCACGGCTGCCTTGGAGGCGCCGTAGGCGGGGTGGCTGATGTCGCCGCTCAGACCGGCGTCGGAGGTCGTGTTGATGATCGATCCGCCGCCGCGTGCCAGCAGATGCGGTACCGCGTACTTGGTGGCGAGCATCGTGCCACGCAGGTTGATGCGCATGGTGTCGTCCCACACCTGCACATCGGCGATCTCGATCGGCTTGTCGCGGGTGCCGCCCAGATGTGTCGCGGCGGCGTTGTTGACCAGGATGTCCAGGCCGCCCAGCTCCGCTGCGGACGTGTCGATCATGTTGCGTACGGAGGCGTCGTCGCCGAGATCGAAGGCGATGGCGACCGCCTTTCCGCCGGCCTCCTTGATCTGGGCGACTGTCCTCTTCGCCGCTTCATGGTTGAGATCCGCCACGGCTACCGCGGCGCCCTCCGCGGCCAGCGTCGTGGCGATGACGGCCCCGATTCCTGAGCCCGCTCCCGTGACCACAGCGGTCTTCGCGTCAACCCATCCCATGGTGTCGCACCTTTCCGGTATGCGAGTCGGCCACCGGGGATGGCAGGGCCTGCGGCATGTGCCAGGGCGGTGCCAGTGCGGCGGTCGAACGACGCACTAATTACTGTCTTGCATGGGATAGTAATTCCGGTGAGGGGGGTGAGGCAAGAAGCTGCTCGACGGCGGGCGCCGCCGCCGGGCAGACCGACGTCGCGCCGCGGGAATCTCCGGGAAGGCCAGGTCAGTAGGAGCGAAGTCCCATGCTCCGGGCGATGCCGTTGCGTTGGATCTGGCTGGTGCCGCCGGAGATGGTGGCCACGATCGACTCCCGGTAGCGGAAGCTCATGACGCTCTCGGTGGAGAAGCCGTGGCCGGCACAGACCTGCATGCCGAGCCGGGCGGCCGCCACATAGGTCTCGGAGCCCTTGAGCTTGGCCATGGAGCCTTCCCGGGTGCACGGCTTGCCCTGGCTGAGCAGCCATGCGGCCCGGTAGGCCAGCAGGCGTGCGGAGTCGATCTCGGTCTGCAGGTCGGCCATCGCGTGGGCCAGTGCCTGGAAGTTTCCGATGGGGCGCCCGAAGGCGTGGCGCTCGCGGGCGTAGTCGAGCATCTCGTCCAAGGTGGCCTGTGCGGCACCGAGGTACCCGCCGGTGATGATCACCTTTTCCAGTTCGATGTTGGAGAGCATGACCTTCCAGCCCTCGTCGCGCGGCCCGACCAGGTTGTTCCGGGGGATGAGGGCCTCGTTGAAGAAGACCTCGTTGGTGCCCAGGATGTGCCGGGCCAGGGTGGGGGTGCGGCGTACCTCGATGCCCGGCGTCGTCGGGTCGACGAGCAGCAGGCTGATCCCGCCGTGCTTGGGTTCCCGGGGGCCGGTGCGCACGTACGTGGCGATCGTGGTGTTGGGCAGTCCGGCGCCGGTGCACCAGGCCTTCTGGCCGCTCACCGCGAAGTGGTCGCCGCGCTCGACGGCCGTTGTCCTCAGAGCCGCGGCGTCGGAGCCGCTTTCGGGCTCGCTGAGCCCGACGGCGAGCCGGTGCCGTCCGGCCATGACCTCCTCCCGGATGAACCGGCGCTGCTCGTCACTGCCCCAGCGGAAGACGGTGATCCCGGGGATGAGCACCCCGATGTAGCACATGGCGACATCGAAGCTGGAACGGCCCAACTCCTCGGCGATGAGGATGAGTTCGATCGGTCCTCCGCCGTCTCCACCGTCTTCTTCCGTGAAGGGGAGCGAGAACCAGCCGAGGTCCGCCATGCCTTTGAAGAGCTCGGGCGGCACGGTGCCTTCCTCGTCCCACTGCTTCGCCTTCTCGGGCGGGCAGACCTTCGCGACGAAGTCTCGTGCGGTCGCGCGCAGCATCTCCTGCTCGTCGGTCAGTCCGAAGTCCACGGAAGCTCCTCTGTCGAACTCGGCAGTTAATAATCTAGCTAATTATTCTACGTTAGCTGATCTGGAGCGTGACGTGTGACCGAACGCCGTGGTCGTTGGCGGCCCCGTCAACCCCCTTGCGGCGCAGGGCTTATTAAGGTAGATGATTAAGCGCATAGGTCAAGTTGGCTGTATCCCCTGCCCCCAGGTCGCTCCCGAGAGGACGCACCATGGCTTCGAGTGCCAGCGAACCAGCAACTCGGCTGAGTAGAAGGGCGGGTGCCGCCGGACTGTGCGGCACCCTGGTCGAGTACTTCGAGTTCGCCACGTACGGACTGCTCACCGTCGTCATCGCCCCGCAGTTCTTTCCCGGTGGGAACGAGGCCGCTGCGATCCTGTCCGGGCTGGCCGTCTTCGCCACCGGATACCTGGTGCGACCGCTCGGCGGCATCTTCTTCGGGCGCATCGGTGACCGCAGAGGCCGCAAGACCGCGCTCGTCGCGACGGTGGTGGGCATGGGGGCCGCATCGGTGCTTCTCGGCCTGCTGCCGACGTACGACCACATCGGTGTGCTGGCCCCGGTGCTGCTGGTCGTGCTGCGGCTGGTGCAGGGGTTCTTCGCCGGCGGGGAAATGATCGGGGCGGCCACGTACGTGGCCGAGACCGCACCACGCAACCGGCGTGGGTTCTACGCGGCGCTGACGCCGATCGGGGCCACCAGCGGCATAGGCCTCGCCGGCGTGTGCTCCGGGGTGATCGCCCTGGTCACCACAGCCGGGCAGATGGCTGCCTGGGGCTGGCGGATTCCCTTCCTGCTCTGCCTTCCACTCGCTCTCGTCGCACTGTGGGTGCGTGGAGGACTCGAGGACTCCCCGGATTTCCAGGAGCTGGCCAAGAAGGCGGACATCAGTCGAACGCCGTTCCGAGAGGCGTTGAGGACCGCACCCATGAACATCTTCCGGGTCGCCGCCATAGCTCTCATGGTCAACGCGATCGGCGCGGTCGGCACCACCTACATGGTGGTCCACCTGATTGCGGACATCGGCATGGAACAGAGCCAGGTCTTCCTCCTCTCCGGTTTCACGTGCGTCTTCTCGGTGGTGGGCATGCTCGTCAGCGGTTCGCTGAGCGACCGGGTAGGCAAGCCCCGGATGCTCGCGGTCGGGCTGACGCTGTCCTTCGTGCTTGCAGTGCCGGCGTTCTGGCTGATCGGCACCGCGCCCGGTGCTCTCGTCGTCGGCCTACTCGTCGCCATGTGGCAGTTCTCGGTCGGCGTGCAAAACCCGCCGATGATGGGGACGTTCGCCGAACTCTTCCCGCCCCGCATCCGCTACACCGCTGCCGCGTTCGGCTTCAATATCGGCGTCATCTTCGGTGCCGGCCTGACACCGTACGCAGCGGAGTGGCTCGCGAAGATCACGGACAGTTCGTACGCGCCGTCGTTCCTCGTCCTCTTCGTCGCCGGGGCCGGACTCGCGGTGCTGTTCTCCTCTGGAGCTCTGCGGCCGCTCGGGACAGCGCGGGCCGGTGGGGTGTCACGGACGACTGAAAGAGCCGTGGAGGCCGCGGCGAACGACTGATCCCTCGGGCGTCCCGCGTTGCGCCTGCGGACGTCTTTCGCCGCCGGAGCCCGTCGCGGGTCAACGGGCGTTCTGCCCCACTCCAGCAGCCACGTACGAGCTGAGCACGGCCGGCAAGTGGTCCTGGTCGCCGTCCGCGTCGAGGCCCAGGAGCTGGTCGTCGAAGACGGCGGCGGACAGAACCATTCCGAAAGTCAACCGTACGGCGAGTCCTGCGTCCCACTGGTCGCGAAAGCTGGTGACGACCGCCTGCTCCATGGCCGGGAAGAGATCGTCGAGAGGCCCTTGCGAAAAGAGCTCCGGGTGGTGCGAGCGCAAGGAGATCAGGGCCAGTACCTCTCGCCTGTTCTCCCGCAGGAAGCCGAACAGCATGGTGACGTAGTCGCGGGCCAACTGAATCTCGCTGAGGTTCAGTTCGGCGCGCGCCTCGAACTCGTTGATGAACGAGTCCACCAACTGCCCGAACGGCTCGAAGACCGCCTGCTGGAAGAGTTCCTCCTTGGTGCGGAAGTGGCGGTACATCATCTGCTCGGTGGCATGGGCGCGATCGGCGATCTCCCGGGTGCGGGCCCCCGCGTAGCCCCGCTCGCCGAACACCTCGCGTGCTGCGTGCAGCAGGTCCGCCCGCACCGCAGTGGTGCTCCTGCGTACGCGGGCGCCTTCGCGGGCTGGAGAGCTGCCGGGGGATCGTCCACTCATGACGTCATGGTATGCCCGACGTCCGACCTGGTCCGGGCGCGCAACCCGAGCCGCCCCTTCGCCGCGATCATCGCAGCGATGCAAGAGGCCGACGCCCAGGCATCGCGTCAGGGGGTGGCCGCCGGTGAACGCATGCGCGCCCACACGGACGCCCTCTGTACCTTCGCCGTCGCCGAACGTGGCGTCGCGCGCCCGCTGTTCGGCCACGACGCTTCGAGCTCGGTGATCTCAGCCAGGTGCACCCCGCCCGCCGGCTGTGGGAACAGTGGGTGAGCGCCATCCGGGGATGCGAGGAGGAAGGCCTGAGCCGGCCCGACGACGTCGAGGCCGCATGCTCTTGTGGTCCGCGCTCCTCGGTCGCTTCGCGCTGTACAGCTCGACCTTCGGACGGCACGACGAAGAGGAGATCACGGCGTTCGTCGACAGCAGCGTCGACGCGGTCCTGCGCGCCGGGAACCGGTGACCGGGACAGAGGCCGGTCTCAGTCACCGGTCCGGCCACCGCGCATCTGTGCCTCAAGTCCGCGCAGGTTGAGGTACATGCGCTCGCAGACCAGATCGGGCCCGTCGAACTCGTAGACCGCGATGGCGGGGAAGTCCACCTCGGCGCCGGTCGGTGGGATGCCGGCGTAATCGCCGTCGTGCCGGCCCACGATGCGGTACTCGACGATCACCGCGTTGTCAGCGTGGTGGATCGACGTGCCGACATACGTGATCGACGGGAGTGACGCGCGGAAGCCGCGGATGAACTCGTGGACCTGCGCGGATCCTTCGATCACGCCGCCCTCCACCGCCCGCAGGTCGTACTTCGGGTGGGTGAACGTGTGCAGAGCCGTCTCCGCGTCCTGCGCGTTCTCGGCTTCGATGTGCTTGACGACGAGCTCGTGCCGGTGCTTGCGCAGATCTTCGCTGATGGTCACGGCCGGTTCCCTCCGGGTTCCTGGTCGGTGCCGCACGAAACATGTCCCGGGCGCCGTGGGCTGGGCAGCCCTCATACACCTTTCTACGACACATCGCCCAATTAAGCTAGATGATTGCGCGGATTACTGGGAGTTGAGCTGCCCGACACCGACACCGCAGCCCTACTGTCCGGAGGTGACAGGTACGGCCGCATGAGGGACTCCGGCAAGGTCCCGGGCTCACCCGTTGAACGGTTTCACCGGACCGACGTCAACGCCGGGCAACCTCCAGGCAGTGAGGGCTCGGTGTTCCCGTTCCTTACGAGAGGGCCCGGCGACCGTGCCGGAGACCATGGCGAGGGCCACCACGATGCCGCACTGTGGCGAGGCCGAGGTACTCGCGGCGGTGCCGATGCCATGCGGATGCTTTCGATGCGGCGCCGTGCAGGGGCGACGGCACCTGGGCGAAGGGGCCTCGCGTCCCTCCGGGGTGGCGGTGAGTTGTCCGGATGGCACGACCTTCAGCGGGTCCCGGTGCTTCCGCCCTTGCCCAGCTGCCGGGCGATCACTCGAAGGGCGAGCACTTCGTCCGCGCCCTCGAAGATCGACAGGACTCGGGCGTCGACGAAGAGGCGCGAGACGGTGTACTCCTCGGCGTAGCCGTAGCCGCCGTGCAATTGCTGGGCCTCGCGGGTGACCCACTCGGCGGACCGGCAGGCCAGCTGTTTGACCTGGGCCGCTGCCAGGACGCCGTCGCCCGCCGCGATGGCCCGGGCCGCGGCGGCGGTGAAGGCGCGGCACGCTGCGATGTGGGCGGCCATACGGGCCAGCTTGGTCCGGGTGAGCTGGAAGGAGGTGAGGGGGTGGCCGAAGACGGGGCGTTGTGCCGCATGGTCGGCGGCGAGTTCCAGGGCCGACTGCATGACGCCGACAGCGCGGGCGGCGGTCTGCAGGCGGGCGTTGGCGAAGGCCTGCATCTGGAGGTAGAAGCCGCGGCCCAGGCCCTCGTCGAGGCCGACGAGGTTGTCCGCCGGCACCCGCCAGTTGTCGAAGTTGACCTCGAAGGAGTGCATGCCGCGGTAGCCGAGGGTATGGATCGCACGGCCCGTCGCTGATCCGCCTCCGTCCTGCGCGATGTCCCACTCGCGGCCGGGAAACGACGGCTTCTCGACCACGAGCAGGGACAGGCCGCGGTGGGCCGCCGCCCGGTCCGGATGCGTACGGGCCAGAACCAGCAGGTAATGGGCGCGCCCAGCGAAGGTGCACCAGGTCTTCACACCGTTCAGGACCCAGTCGTCGCCGTCGCGGACAGCAGTGGTGGTGATGCCGCCGACGTCCGAACCGTGGTTCGGCTCGGTGACCGCGACGCCGCACAGCCGCTCGCCGCTTGCTATCCGCGGCAGCCAACGCCGACGCTGCTCCTCGGTGCCACCGCGCGCGATCGCCGTACCGATGATCTCGGGCCGGGTGATCAGTGAGCCCGCGGCGCCGAGCGAGGCCCGCGACAGTTCCTCCGTCACCACGACCATGCCGAGCAGTTCGTCGTCGCCGCCATCGGCGAAGCCGCCGTACTCCGCCGGGATCGAAAGCCCGAAGCAGCCCATCTCGGACAGGCCGTCGAGGATCGACTCCGGAATGTCCTCGTCGTGCCGGTGGATGCCGTCGGCCACCGGCTTCACCTTGGCCTCGGCGAAGTCGCGGAACGTGGAGCGCACCAGTTGCAGTTCGTCGGAGAGATGACCCGGGGCAGCCTCGCCACCGGCAGCCAGGACCCGGTCGGCGACGGCGTCCAGGAATTCCGGGGCGCGCCCGGCGGCGATGTGTTCGCAGGCTCCGTCGAGCGCCGACGTGGCCGTGCCCCACAGGAGTTCACGACCCACCAGTCGGCCCGCGAGATCGGCAGCTGTGTCGGCGGCGAAGAGCAGAGCGAGGTCTGCCTCGGCCTCGCTGTGCGGGCCCCGGTCGACGAGATGGCGGGAGGCGGCGACCGCCGAGGACATCGACGCGATGTCATAGGGAACGGTCTGGTCGTCCTCGCTCGCCGGTGCTCCGGCGAGGCGAGCGGCGGCCTTGCCGATGACCCCCTCGAGCGCCTCGACGATCGCCACCGCACGGGAAAGGGAGTCCGTCACGACGCAACCCGCTCGAAGACCGCGGCCAGCCCCTGGCCGCCACCGATGCACATCGTCTCCAGGCCGAACCGGGCCTCGCGGCGGTGGAGTTCGCGGGAGAGGGTGGCGAGCATGCGGACACCGGTGGCTCCGACCGGGTGGCCGAGCGAGATGCCGGAGCCGTGCACATTGGTGCGTTCCAGGTCCTTCTCACCGAACCCCCACTCCCGCATCACGGCGAGCGCCTGCGCGGCGAAGGCCTCGTTCAGCTCGATCAAGTCCACGTCGGCGAGAGTGAGGCCGGCCCGGTCGAGGGCGACGGCGCTGGCCGGGACCGGCCCGATGCCCATGGTCCGCGGGGGTACCCCCGCCACGCCCCAGGAGACCAGGCGCGCGAGGGGGCGCAGGCCCAGCTGCTCGGCGCGCTCGGGGGTGGTGACGACACACATGGCCGCCGCGTCGTTCTGTCCGCTGGCGTTGCCGGCGGTGACGGTGGCCTCCGGATCCGAGTGGCGCAGGATCGGCCGGAGGCGAGCGAGCGACTCCAAGGAGGTGTCGGCGCGGGGATGTTCGTCGGTGTCGATGACTACGGGCTCGTCGCCACGCCGCTTCCCGGGCACCGCCACCGGAACGATTTCCTCGGCGAGGATCCCGTCCGCCTGCGCCTGGACGGCACGCTGGTGCGAGGCGAGAGCAAGGCGGTCCTGCTCCTCACGGCTGATGGAGTAGTCCCGGCGCAGGTTCTCCGCTGTCTCCAACATGCCGCCCGGCACCGGGTAGGCGCGGCCGCCGGCGGTGGATCGGGCGCGCGCGAGACCGTCGTGCAGTTGGATGGCAGCGCCCTTGGCGCCCCATCGCATGTCGGTCGAGTAGAACGCGGCATTGCTCATGGACTCGGTTCCGCCGGCTACGACGACCTCGTGTGCACCGGTCTGCACCTGCTGGGCTGCGTACAACACGGCCTGGAGCCCCGAGCCGCAGCGACGGTCGAGGTGGAGGCCGGGCACGTGGACGGGCAGGCCCGCGTCGAGGGCGACGACGCGGCCGATGGCAGGGGCCTCGCTGTTGCCGTTGCAGTGGCCGAGGATGACGTCCTCGATGACCTCAGGGCTGAGACCGGTACGTTCGATGAGCCCTTTCAGGGCGGCGACGCCGAGGTCCACGGCGGTCAGCGACGTGAACATGCCGCCGTAGCGGCCGATGGGCGTGCGGACGGGTTCACAGACGACGGCTTCACGCACGGGGCGCTCCTTACGGGTGATGGGTTACGGGTGTACGGATCGGGAGTCGAGCCCATGGGCCGGCTCACATGAACCTGCCACCCGTCACCTCCAGTACGGTGCCTGTCATGAACGAGGAGAGGTCCGAGGCGAGGAAGAGGGCCACGGAGGCGACCTCCTCGACCTCGCCGGCTCGGCGCATCGGGATCTCGGCCATCTTCTGGTCCCAGGCCTTCCGGGGCATGGCTTCGGTCATGGCGCTGCGGATCAGGCCGGGCTGGATGGCGTTGACGCGCACGCCGTGGTGGGCCAACTCCTTGGCGGCGGCCTTCGACAGACCGACGATGCCGGCCTTCGCGGCGGAGTAGTTGGTCTGCCCGACCATGCCGACCTTGCCGGACAGCGAGGAGATGTTCACGATCGCGCCGTGCCTCTGCTCGCGCATCACGGCGGCGGCCTTGCGGGTGCCGTTCCAGGTCCCCTTGAGGTGCACGTCGATGACCTGGTCGAACTCGTCCTCGGTCATGGTGCGCATGGTGGCATCGCGCGTGATGCCGGCGTTGTTGACCATGATGTCGAGGGAGCCGAAGGTGTCGATCGCGGCCTGGATCAGCGCGTCCACCTGGGCGGCCTCGGTGATGTCGCAGCGTACGGCGTGGGCGACGGAGGAGCTGCCAAGCTCTGCGGCAGCGGCTTCAGCGAGTTCCAGGTTGAGGTCGCCGAGCACGACCCTCGCCCCTTCGCGCACGTACGCCTCGGCTATGGCGAGCCCGATGCCCTGGGCGCCGCCGGTGATGACTGCGGTCTTGTCGGCCAGTAGTGCCATGAGTGCCTTCAACTTTCAGTGAACGACGGGTACGGGATGTGGGGTGAGGCCGGCCGGTCGACGCCCGCCTCGCCGAGCTTCTCCCACTCAGGTTTCGACAAGCCGAGGGCGGTGCGGTTGGCGTCGGCGCTCAGTCGGGCCGGCGTCATCCCGCCGAGTGAGCGGGCCGCGTGCGTCGTCAATCCGCAGGCCATCCAGGGGGCGGCCGAGGGTGCGGTTGCGGACCGGTCCCTCGCCTCGTGCACCCGCGGGCACGGTCATGGCCGGGCCGTCCGCAGGAGCTGCTTGGCGATGATGACCTTCTGGATCTCGCTGGTGCCCTCGTAGATGCGGAAGAGCCGGGCGTCGCGGAAGCAGCGCTCGACGACGGTGCCGCGCATGTACCCCATGCCGCCGTGGATCTGTACGGCGAGGTCGGCGGCCTTGGAGACCATCTCGGAGCAGAACAGCTTGGCGGCCGAAGGGCGGATTCTGCGGTCCTCGCCGGAGTCGTACTTCTCGGCGGCGTCCACGACCATGGCCCGGCCCGCGAGCACACCTGTCTGGATCTCGGCGAGCATCCCCTGCACGAGCTGGAACTCGCCGATGGGCCGGCCTCCCTGCCTGCTGCTCGCCGCGTGGGCGACGGACTCCTCCAGGATCCGCTCGGCCATCCCGACGCACAGCGCCGCGATGTGCACACGGCCGCGTACGAGGGACTGCATGGCCGTGCCGAACCCCGCACCCTCCTCGCCGCCGACGAGCGCGGAGTCGTCGACCCGTACGTCGTCGAAGAACACCTCGGCGGTCCAGGCGCCGGCCTGCCCGGTCTTGGCGTCCTTCGGGCCGACCGTGACGCCCGGAAGACCGGCCTCCACGAGGAATACGGAGATGCCCTTCGTCCCGGACGCCTCCTCGTCGGTGCGCGCGAACACCACGAACAGGTCCGCGAGCGGGGCGTTGGTGATGAACCGCTTGCTCCCGTTGAGGACATAGCCGTCGCCCGCCCGGACGGCGCGCGTCGTCAGGCCCGACGGGTCGGAGCCTGCCTCCGCCTCGGTCAGCGCGAACGACGCGACGGCGCCCGCGGCGAGCCGGGGCAGCCAGTGCCTCTTCTGCTCCTCGGTGCCCGCGTTGTCGAGAACCTTGCCCGCGATGCCGTTGTTGGTGCCGAACATCGAGCGGAACGCGGGCGTCGTGTACCCGAACTCGAAGGTGAGCCGCACGTCTTCGGACAGGCTCGCTCCGAGGCCCCCGAATGCCTCCGGCAGCGTGTACCCGAACAGCCCCATCTCGACGGCCTTTCGGCGGACGTCCGCCGGGATGGCGTCCGTCTTCTCGATCTCGTCCTCGCGCGGGACGACGTCATCCCGTACGAGGGTGCGGACGGCGGCGACGACCGCCTCGAACTCCTCGGCTTCCATCGTGCATCTCCCTTCCAGGCAAGTCAGGTGTGGTCTGTCGGATCGGCCAGAGCGTCCACGGCCACGGCGCCCTCGCGCGCCGCGGCAAGCAGCAGCGGGTTGACGTCCAGCTCCGCGAGCCCGTCCGCGAGATCAGCGGCCGGCCAGGACAGGCGGGCGGGCTCCGCCGGACACGGAAAGCGACCTCGGCGAAGCCCGAGGCGCCCAGCGTGGCGGCGGGGATGCCGCGCCGACCGCAGGGCGGACGGCGGCGGCGCACTGCTCGGACGACAGGTTGGTCGTGGCCAGGTCGATGTCACCGTCGATCTCGGCCAGGTCGCGGTATGCGGGGGAGGCCCTGCACTTGTTCGCGATGGGCGTTCACCGGCAGGATCCGGCCGGCGATTCCGAATCGCCTGAGGTGGCCGACCGGCCGCCCCGACAGCTTGGCCGGGGTGTCGGAGGCGCCCAGGATCGCGAGGGAGAGAGGGCGCAGAGGGGCGTCGTGAGCGCTTCGGGTATTTCGGGTGTTCGGGGCGTCGTCGGTGTGGGGGAGGGCTGCGTGCTGTTGCACGGTGACTCCTCAGGTCGTGACACGAAGTGCGCATGGGTGCGCTCGATCGAAACGCCCACGTCGCCCGCCGTGAACGCGGCAGACCACTCCCGCTCCGGCCCCTCCGGTCGGTTGTGGGCGGCCCCGTCCGGGCGCGAGGAGAGGAACTCCATGGACCGACAGAGCGATCAAGCCCATGGCGAAAGCTATGTCGGTGGACTGGTTTCGTCTAACACCAATCATCCGTACCGTTGATTCGGCAGCGCGACATTATCGAGGGTGACCTGTGGAGACGTGCCAGGAATGGCGCGGCTCCGCAGAGTTGGCCCAGGACAGGAGCTCACGTGGAGTTGCGGCATCTGCAGTCGTTCGTGACGGTCGCGGAGGAGCTCAACTTCCGCAGGGCGGCCGAGCGGTTGCGTATCTCGCAGCCGCCCCTGTCGCAGCAGATAAAACGGTTGGAGCACGAGGTCGGGGTGCCGCTGTTGCGTCGCACGACGCGGCGGGTGGCACTCACGGTGGCGGGCGAGGCGTTCCTCGCGGAGGCGCGGCGGGCCCTGCGGGCGGCACAGGAGGCACCGTTGGCGGCCCGTCGGGCGGCGAGCGGGCAGACCGGCGTGGTGCGGCTCGGGTTCAGCGGACCCACCTCCCACGAGGTGTTGATTGTGATGACCCGGAAGTTCCGAGAACGCCGCCCGCGCGTCCGGCTCGAGATCCACGGGCCGGTGTTCGGCGGCGAGTTGGTCACCCGGCTCACCGACAACGAGATCGACGCGGGTTTGATGCGGTTGCCGGTAGAGGGAACCGGCATCCAGGCTCGTGAACTGACCCGGCACAGCATGGTGGTGGCGCTCCCGGCGGGGCACCGGCTGGCATCGCGGACGGAGGTCGGCCTGGCCGACCTCCGGGACGAGCCCGTCGTCAGCCACCCCACGAACCGGGGGGCGGGCATCGTGGCACTGATCCACAGCGCCTACCTGGTGCACGGGGCGAGCCCACGCATCGTCCAGGAGGCGCCCGACACCCACACGATCCTGACGCTGGTCGGCGCGGGCGTCGGCATCGGCTTCGTACCGTCCTCCGCCGGCCACCTCAAGGTCCCCGGCGTGGTCCTCGTCCCCGCGCGCGACATCCCGCCTCTGCCACTGGCCCTGGCTTGGCGCGCGGCCGACCCGAATCCGGCGCTGCATGCCCTGATCGATTTGGCGGACGAGATCGCGGCGGACTGTGAGGCGGGTGCGACGAGTTGTTGACCGGGTGTGTGACCGGCGCTGCGGACGTATCGGGAGAGCGGGCGGCGCATCCGGTACGGGTTGGCCATGGGCGTGGGACGACACGGGCGTCGTCGAGACCCCTGCGCCCCATGGGATCGCCAGTCGCCATGATCCGCAGCGTGTCTGTGTCCTTGCCGGCTCAGGTGCGGTGGCTTCCTGTCCTGCACGAACCACGGGGCTCGCGAACCCAGTGCCTTCGCCTGCGGCCCGGCCGCGAGGGGAGCGGCGGTCGGGCCGGCCAACCCTGGCTTCTCGGCCGTCTTGACCACCGCGTCGCTCCCCTTTCGCTGGAGTGAGCGCCCGCCGCGAACCCCCACGGTGTTGCTCGTCTTCGCGAGGCAGCGGGTCATACTGGGCTGGTGAACTCAGGGGTGCGCGCAGCCGGGCAGGGGTCAGTACGTCGTCGACGGGTCGATCAGGACCGCCGCGCGGGACTGCTCAGAGAGCTCGAGGGGCTGGTGCTCGCGGAGGGGTTCACGTCGTTGAGCATGGATGACCTGGCCCAGCGTCTGCGTTGCTCCAAGGCCACGCTCTACAGCGTCGCGGGGAGCAAGGAGCAGCTCGTGACCGCGCTGACCAAGGGATTCTTCCGGCAGGCCACCGAACAGATCGAAAGCGCGGTGCAGGCGGAGACGGACCCTCGGCAGCGTATCCCCGCCTACCTGTCGGGCGTGGGCGAGGCGATGAGCCGGTGCTCCGCGGCCTTCTACAGCGACATGGTTGCCTTCGCGCCGACCGCGGAGATCTACCACGTGAACTCCCAGGCGGCCGCCCGGCGCGTACGTGAGCTGATCGCCGCGGGCGTCGAACAGGGCGCCCTGCGTTCCATCGACGGCACCTTCGCCGGGCACCTGGTGGCACTGGCGATCGAGGGCGTGCAGTCGGGCGTGCTGCTGCGCAGCACCGGACTGACGGCCGGCCAGGCGTACGGGGAGATGGCGGATCTGCTGTTGCATGGCCTCAGCGTGCCTGCGACGCCAGGGAACGCGCCGCAGCAGGATTGAGCGGCGCGGTCCGCTCCTCAGCCGCGAATGCCAGGGGGTCCGCGCCGAGCTGCCGCTCCAGGACGGTGAGTTGATGGCGCAGGCGGGGATCTGCACGTCCTTGTCGCGGTCGACCATCGTCAGCACTCGCACCGCGTGGTGCTCCTGAGCTCCTGAACCGCATGGATGACGTTGCCAGGAAGGGACGGAGCCGGTGCAGCCGAAGCACCGAAGGGCGCCGCCTTCTCCTGGTAATTGACAGGGTACGAAAGTACCTCCTAGCGTACCCATGTTCCAGGTCACGCCGTCAGCTCAACGAGGAGCCTCGATGCAGCACCTGTACGAGATGGATGTTCGCGTCCCGATGCGTGACGGTGTGGCGCTGGCCGCCAACGTGTGGCATCCCGCCGAGGGGGAGGCGCCGACGCTCCTCGTGCGCCTGCCGTACGGCAAGGACATGATGGGCACCGCCTCCGAGATCATGCCGAACATCCTGGCTCTGCTAGGGGCCGGCTACGCGCTGGTCATGCAGGACTGCCGGGGCACGAACCGCTCGGAAGGCGAGTTCGTCCCGCATGCGGCCGACCGGGCGGACGGCGAGGACACCGTCGCCTGGGTCGCTGACCAGCCATGGTCGGACGGCACGGTAGGCATGTACGGGGCGTCCTACCTCGGGATGGTCCAGTGGGAAGCCGCCGCGACCGGCGCCCCCGCCCTCAAGGCGATCGCGCCGACCTTCACCTCGATCGACAACTACGAGGCGCCCTGGTACTCACCGGGCGGTGCGCTCTCACTGAGCCTGGTCACGTCGTGGAGCGCCATGATGTACGCGGCTCACGCCCAGCGGTGCCTGGCGGCCGGCGAGGACACCGCGTCCCAGCTGCAGCAGCTTGGTCGGGCGGCACTGTTTCCCGAACCCCTCAACGATGTGCTGCCGACGGCAGACGTCCCGGTCCTGGCGGCCTACGGGAAGTGGTGGGACGACTGGATGGCCCACCCCTCCCACGACCGGTACTGGGACGCCATGGAGCTCACGCCCGAACTCAAGAACGTCACCGTCCCGGCTCTGAACATCGGCGGCTGGTACGACCTCTACATCGGTCAGACGCTGCGCACCTACACCACCACCCGCCAGAAGGCCGGCAGCGCGCAGGCGCGAGAGGGGCAGCGGCTGATCATCGGTCCGTGGGATCACACCTCCGCGAGCGGCGTCTATCGCGACCGCTCCTTCGGCCCGCTGGCCGGCGCCCGGATGGCGGGCATGACCGACCTCCACGTGAAGTTCTTCGACCGCTGGCTCCGCGGAGACACCACCGCTCTGGATGGCGTCGCGCCGGTGAAGATCTTCGTGATGGGCATCGACCAGTGGCGCGACGAGCAGGAGTGGCCGCTGCCCGACACGAGGTGGACCGACTTCCACCTCACGAGCACCGGTCCCGCGAACACCGCTGACGGCGGCGGGACGTTGACGATCCATCCACCGAGCGATGCCGGGCACGAGACCTACCTCTACGATCCGCGCCGCCCGGTTCCGTCGGCCGGCGGGGCGTGCATGCCGACGACGCCGGGGTTCTGCGGTCCGGTCGATCAGCGCACGGTCGCCGCCCGCGAGGACGTCCTGTGCTTCGCGAGCCCCGTACTGGACGAGGCCGTCGAGGTCACCGGTCCGGTCAGCCTGACCCTCTACGTCTCCTCCTCGGCGGTGGACACCGACTTCACCGCCAAGCTCGTCGACGTCTTCCCCGACGGCAAGGCGATCAACCTGTGCGACGGCATCCTGCGCACCCGCTACCGGGGCGGCCTCGCCGCGGAAGAATTGATGGTGCCCGGCACGGTCCACGAGATCGCCATCGACATGGCAGGCACGTCCAACGTCTTCCTGCCCGGTCACCGCATCCGCGTGGACGTCTCCAGTAGCAACTTCCCCCGCTACGACCGTAATACCAACACCGGCGGCGTCATCGCCCGCGAGGGCGAGGAGCAGATGATTCCCGCGATCAACCACATCCACCACGGGCCGAACCACTCCAGCCGCCTGGTGCTGCCGATCATCGACCGGAAGCACCGGTCGTGAGCGCCGCCGACCGAGTCCGCGAACTGACCGCGACCTTCGCGGCACCTTCCCTCGACGTGGCCGGGCTGCTGTGTGACCGGCAGCCCGCGGACCGTGTGGCGTTCACCGTGGTCGACGGCGCCGGGAAGGCTTCCACGCTGACCTTCGGCGAGCTCGCCGCGGACTCGCACCGCTGCGCGCGGGCGCTCCAGCGGCTCGGGGTCGGTCCGGGTGACAGGGTGGCGACCCTGATGGGCAAGGGTGCCGACCTGGTCACGGTCATCCTGGCGATCTGGCGGCTCGGCGCGGTCTACGTCCCGCTGTTCACGGCGTTCGCGCCCCAGGCCATCGCCCTGCGCCTGGAGGGCGCGGGCGCGCACGTGGTGGTCGTCGCCCCGGACCAGCGCCACAAACTCGATCCCGGCCCGGACATGCCGGACGACCCTCGGCTACGCGTCGTCGTCACCGGAACCGACGCGTCGCGCGGTGACGCCTCGCTGGCCCGCCTCGTCGCGGGTGCGTCGCCCGAGCCGGTGCCCGCCGCCACCACGAGCGGGGACGGACCGCTGGTGCACATGTTCACCTCCGGCACCACCGGCAAGCCCAAGGGGGTCGTCCACCCGGTCTCCTACATCGCCGGCTGGCAGGTCTACCTGGAGTACGCCCTGGGTGTCACCCCAGGCAGCAGCTACTGGTGCGCCGCCGATCCGGGATGGGCCTACGGGCTGTACTCCGGCATCGTCGCCCCGATGGCCGCCGGAGTCCCCAGCCTGCTGCTGTCCGGCGGGTTCTCCGCCGAGACGACCTGGCGCACCCTCGTCGACCATCAGGTCACCGACTTCACCGCCGCCCCGACCGTGTACCGGGGACTGCGCTCCTCGTCGGTGCCGGTGCCGCGCGGGCTGCGGCTGGAGCGGGCGTCCAGCGCGGGGGAGCCCCTGACCCCCGAGGTCAACGAGTGGGCCGGACCCGCGCTCGGCCTGGCCGTGCACGACCACTTCGGACAGACCGAGGTCGGGATGCCCCTGGCCAACCACCACCATCGTGAACTCGCCCGTCCGCTCAAGACGGGGTCGATGGGACGGCCGGTGCCCGGATGGAGCCTCACCGTGCTGGCCGACGACAAGGACGAGCCCGCCGGGCCGGGCGTGCTCGGCCGGGTCGCGATCGATGTCGCGGCGAGCCCGCTGATGACCTTCCGTGACTACCAGATCCCCGGGCAGAGCGCCTCCAAGTTCACCCGCGACGGCCGTTGGTATCTGACGGGCGACGCCGGACGCGTGGAAGCCGACGGCGACTTCTTCTTCTCCTCCCGCGACGACGACGTCATCATCATGGCCGGTTACCGGATCGGGCCGTTCGAGATCGAGAGCGTCCTCGCCCAGCACCCCGCTGTCGCCGAGTGCAGCGTCATCGGCGCACCCGACGACGTCCGAGGTGAGGTCATCGAGGCATACGTCGTCACCCGCGACGGCGTCGACGGCTCACCGGAACTGGCCGCGGATCTGCAGCAGTTGGTCAAGACCCGATACGCCGCCTACGCCTACCCACGCTCGATCCACTTCATCGACACCCTGCCCAAGACCCCCAGCGGCAAGACCCAGCGCTACCTGCTGCGCAACCGACGCCGCAGCGAACTTTCCAGCAGAGAGACACAGTGACCGACACGAACCCCCTGACCGTCGAGCAACGCGGCACCGTCCGGTGGCTGCGGCTCAACCGTCCGGAGCGGCGCAACGCCCTCGACGCCGCTCTCATCGATGCCCTGAACAAGCAGATCACCAGCGCCGAGGAGGACCCCGGCACAGCGGTCATCGCCGTGGCGGGCAACGGGCCGAGCTTCTGTGCCGGCGGGGACTTCCACGCATTCCTGGAACTACACGATCGCGGCGCGAACCCGGTCGACTTCTTGACCGACGTGTCGGCCTGCTTCAGCCGCATCGCGGCGAGCCCCAAGCCATGGGTCGCCGTTTTGCACGGTCACGCCGTCGCCGGGGGCCTCGAACTCGCGCTGGTCTGCGATGTCGTCGTCGCCGCCGACACCACGCTCATCGGCGACGGCCACCTCAACCGGCGGCTGGTACCGGCCGGCGGGTCAAGCGTCCGGCTCCCCGGGGCGGTCGGACGCGGCCTGTCGCGCCGGCTCCTGCTCACCGGCGAACTGCTGCCCGCGACCTCGTTCGCGAGCACCGGCTGGATCCAGGCGATCGTGCCCGAGGCCGACCTCGACGCCACCGCCACGCGCATCTGCCAGCAGTTGGCCGACCGTAGCGGCCCCGCTCAGCAACGGCTCAAGTCGCTGCTGAACCGGATTGACGGTGTCGCTCCCGAACAGGCTCTGCGTGAGGAACTGGCCACTTTCGCCGACAACTGGTCGGCGAGCTCGGTGGCCGACGCCCTGCGGGTCTTCCTGGCTCCCCGAACCACGAAAGCAGACACCGAGTGAACCGCTACCAGGGGCGCGTCGTCGCCATCACCGGAGCCGCACAAGGCCTCGGCCTCGCCATGGCCACCAGGTTCGCCGCGGAGGGCGCCACCGTCGCGCTCGCCGACGTGAACGAACAGGCCCTCACGGACGCCGTCGAGACCATCCCCAGTGCCCACGACGCGCAACACCGCGCCGACGTGGTGGACGTGACCGACTCCGCTCAGGTCAATGACTGGATCACCGGCATCACCGCTGACCTCAGCCGCCTCGACGTCCTCGTCAACAACGCCGGAATCATCCGCGACAACCGCATCGAGGACATCACCGACGACGACTGGCACGCCGTCATCGACGTCAGCCTCACCGGCGGCTTCCACTGCGCCCGCGCCGCGTTCGGCCCCATGAAACGCCAGGGCTACGGACGCATCGTGAGTTTCTCCTCCATGTCATGGCGCGGGAACTTCGGCCAGACCAACTACGTGGCGGCCAAGGCCGGCATCGTCGGCATGACCCGCACCCTCGCCCTTGAGGGCGCCCGCCACGGCATCACCGCCAACGCCATCGCCCCCGGCCTCATCGAGACCCCGATGCTCGCCTCCATGAACGGTCCCGCACGCGACAAACTCACCGCAAAGGTGCCCATGCGCCACACCGGCAGGCCCGAGGACATCGCCGAAGCCGCGGCCTTCCTCGCCAGCGAGGCAGCGGGCTACATCACCGGCGTCGTCCTTGACGTGGACGGCGGCATCTCCATCGGATCCTCCATCCGGTAACCGCGAGCCCCGCGAACGAGTGGCCCGTCAGGGGCATACGTCGAGGAGATCACCAGGCCGACCCGGTTCGCAGATGCGTGGGCACAAGCCGGCGCGAACGGCGCCTCTTCGACCGCGACCCTCAGCAGGGCGGCTCCCTGCCGACCCTGTCCGCGGCGGCGCAGCAGACCGGGGGCGGCGAGTTCCACGTGCATTCCCCGCGCTCGACGTTCCTCCGGCCGGGGCGTCCCCGTAGGTGGCCCGGCGATCAGCTACGTCCGGCCGCGCACGACGTCATGACGTCCCGCGGCGTACGACGCTCGGGCGGCTCAGCAGGTGCGGATCCGCGGGCGAGGCCGCCGCGGGTATCCCGAGCAGGGTGAGGGTGGCGAGGAGGAACCGGTCGGCCAGACCCTCGGCGTCGATCGTGACGGACGACAGCGCGGGACGGAGATACCGTGCGACCGGCAGATCGTCGGCACCCACGAGCGCCATGTCGCCGGGAAAGGACAGCCCCCGGTCGCTCAGCACGCTATGGAGCAGCGCGCCGTACTCATCGTTGTAGGTGAACACCGCGGTGGGGCCCCCGGGACGAGTCAGCGCATCGGCTACTTGTGCCGCCCCCTCCGGTGTCTGCTCCACCAGAACCGCCTCCACCTGCGCCCCCGCGGCTGCGGCCACCTCTTGCATGCCCTCGAAGCGGCGGCGCGCCAGAGGTTCGAGATCCCCTGCGGGCACGAGGGCCGCGAGACGTCGATGCCCCGTCGCACACAGGTGGCCGGCTGCGGCGGCTCCGATCTGCCGTTGGTCGACGATGAGCGTCTCGGCCAGGGGGGAGGGCTGCTCAGCGGTGAGGAGGACGTGAGTACCGGCGCTGCGAAGGAGAGCGACCGAAGCCTTGGTGCAGCGATCGGCGGACACGAGCACCGCGGCGGGACGCTGCTCCGCCCACAGCCGGGCACCGGGCATACCAGACGCGTCACGGTCCGCGTGCAGGAGAAGGGTGAAGCCCCTGCTCTGCAGCTGGGTGGAGAGTCTTTCTATGACCCTGTCCATCGCGGGACCCAGGGGAAAGCGGGGGAGCGGCATCAGAATCAGCCGGCTCATGCCGGCGCGCAGTTGCCGGGCCTGGGCGTTGGGCGCGTAACCGAGCTCCGCCACTGCGGCCAGCACACGGTCGCGGGTGGCGGCCGGGATCCGCGAGTCCGGGACCTCGTTGAGGACCAGGGAGACCGTCGCGCGCGAGACACCGGCCGCGCGAGCGACATCCGCGCTGGTGGGTGACCGCTTGGTCTTCGCCTCCATGGTGCTGACACCTCCGCCTCCTGCGGCCGCGCCGCCTCGCACCGGATTCTATCCGGGTCTTCCCATTGCAGCTAGCACGTGTCAGCATGCGGAGATGCTTTCACGTGTCAGCAGATGATTCTCCGCGCACGTGCAGAAGCCCCCATTCACGTGACAACGAGGTCGACATGATCATTTCCAGCTCCGGTGAGGCTGCCGAAGTCCCTGCCGCGGATCTTGGAAAACCGGCCGTGGGCGGGCCGGGGCGAGCACCCGGGCAGCGTCGTCTGCTGGGCGGTCTCCTGGCGAGCAGCGCGAGTCTCTACGCCGTCTACGGCGCGGTGCCCGCTGTTCTCCTCGCCAATCTGGTCGCCGAGGTCGACCCCGACGGCAGGACCACCTCGCTCGGCGTGATCAGCGCCGTGGGCGCCGTCGGGGCCATGCTCGCCAACCCGATCGTGGGTGCCCTGTCCGACCGCACACGCAGCCGTTTCGGGCGGCGTACGCCCTGGATGGCCGCCGGAGCCCTGCTCGGGGGACTGGCTCTCATCGCAGTCGGAACCGGGAACAGCCTGCTCTGGATCGCGGTCGCCTGGACCCTGGCGCAGGTCTGTCTCAACGGCCTGCAGGCTCCGCTGACCGCCGTCGTCCCCGACCGCACCCCCGAGCACCGCCGCGGGCTGTTCTCCTCGGTCGCGGGTCTTGCCCAGATGATCGGTGCGACCGGCGGCACTGCGCTCGCCGCAGCCTTCGCGGAGCGGCTCGGCGTCGGTTTCGCCGTCTTCGGCGTACTCGTCATCGCCGGCACCGCCGTGTTCGTCCTGCTCAACCCGGAGAGCTCCACCGCCGGCATGGAAGTCCAACCGTTCCGGTGGAAGCCGTTCCTGTCGGGCTTCTGGGTGAGCCCGCGCCGCCACCCCGACTTCGCCTGGGCCTTCCTCGGCCGGTTCCTGATGATCCTCGGGTACTACTGCGTCACCTCGTACCAGCTGTACATCCTGGAGGACCACATCGGGCTGAGTCGTGACCGTGCCAACGACCTGGTGCCGTTGCTGAGCCTCGCCATGCTGCCCGCCATGATCGTGACGATCGTCGTCGCGGGTCCCGTGTCCGACCGGATCGGCCGACGCAAGCCCTTGGTGGTCCTTGCCTCGATCGGCATGGCTGCCGCTCTCGTGCTGCCGCTCGTGTTCCGTTCCGAGGGGAGCATGTTCGCCTTCGCGGTCATCTCGGGCGCGGCATTCGGTGCCTACATGGCCGTGGACACCGCCCTGATGACTCAGGTGCTGCCCGACCCCGACGACGCGGCCAAGGACCTGGGTGTCCTGAACATCGCGAACGTCGCTCCCCAGGCCGTCGCCCCGGCTGTCGCTGCGGCAGTCATCTCCCTGCTCGGCGGCTACCGACCGCTGTTCGTCGTGGCGATCGTCCTGGTCCTTGCCGGCGCGCTCAGCGTGCTGCCGATCCGCAAGGTCCGCTGACCGTCCCCGCCTGCCTCGGGCCGGGCCTGTCGGCCCGAGGACCCGCACACGTGCCCCGCCCCCGGACTGCGGCAGCACGCCCCCACCTCTTAAGGAGAGAGAACCATGCAGGAGCATCCCCAGGCCGAAGGGCTCGAGATCCGCGTCGAGCAAGTGCTGTCGGAGCTGAACCTTGACGACAAGGTCCGGCTTCTCACCGGCGAGGCCGTGTGGAGCACCCACGCCGAGCCGGCGGTCGGGCTGCGCCGTATGGTCCTCTCGGACGGACCGGCCGGTGTGCGCGGTGAGGCGTGGGACGAGCGGGACACGTCGGCCAACCTGCCCTCACCCACTGCTCTCGCCGCCACCTGGAACGAGGAACTGATCCGCAAGCTGGGCGGGTTCCTGGCTGTCGAAGCTCGCCGCAAAGGGGTGGACATTCTCCTCGGGCCCACGGTCAACCTGCACCGCAGCCCGCTGGGCGGCCGTCACTTCGAGTGCTTCTCCGAGGACCCGCTGCTCACCGCGCGCATCGGCGCCGCCTATGTCACGGGAGTACAGGAGGCCGGAGTCGCGGCCACCCCGAAGCACTTCGTCGCCAACGACTCCGAGAGTGAGCGTATGACCGTCGATGTGCACATCGACGAGCGCACCCTGCGCGAGCTCTACCTCGCCCCGTTCGAGAACATCGTCGCCGACGCCGGCCCCTGGCTCGTCATGGCCGCCTACAACTCCGTCAACGGGCCCACCATGACCGAGAACCCCTTGATCGACGATGTGCTCAAGAAGGAATGGGGCTTCGACGGCGCCGTCGTGTCCGACTGGACCGCCGTCCGCTCCACGGAAGCCGCCGGAGCAGCGGGAACCGACTTCGCCATGCCCGGACCGGCAGGCCCCTGGGGGGACGCCCTGGCCGCTGCCGTCCGCGAGGGGCGCGTGCCTCAGAGCGCGATCGATGAGAAGGTGCGCCGGCTGCTGCGGCTGGCAGGCCGGGTCGGGGCACTCGAAGGAGTCGCCCCGGCCGCCCTCGCCCCGGTGCCGATGCCGGACGCCGCCGTCGCCGCCCTGCTGCGCGAGGCCGCCGCCATGGGGACGGTGCTGCTCCGCAACGAGGACAGCATGCTTCCGCTGGATACCTCGGTCGTGCGTAAGGTCGCCGTCATCGGCCCCAACGCCGCCCAGGCCCGCACGCAGGGCGGAGGCAGCGCCACCGTCAATCCGCCTTACACCGTGTCGCCGCTCGAGGGCATCACCGACGCCTTGTCCGCCTGCGGGGTGGAGGTCGTCCATACACCGGGTGTCCACGGCAGCGAAGAGCTCGCGCCCGTGACCACCGAGCAGGTCACCGATCCCGTCAGCGGCATGCCCGGGTTGCGCGTCCGTTTCCTGGACGAACGCGGAGAGGAGCTCCTCAGCGAGCACCGCACCAGCGGCCGCCTGATCTACTTCGGCGTCCCGGAGCTCGAGCAGGCCGAAACGGTGGAGGTGACCGCCCGGTTGCGGACCCGGGAAAACGGCCTTCACAGGATCGGCTTCGCAGGTTCCGGAGCGATGAGCCTGGAGGTCGACGGAGCCGTCGTCCTGGACGAGGACGTGGCCCTGGTGACCGGGGACCCGGTCGAGGCGTTCCTCAACCCGCCGCAGCGCTGGGCGGAGGTGGAGCTGAAGGCCGGGCAGGACGTGTCCTACCGCCTGGTTCACACACGCCCGGCCGACGGCTCCGCCCCCCTGCCCGCCCTTTCCCTGACAGCCGGCTGGCGCGCACCGCGCCGGTCCGCCGGCGCCGAACTCGCACATGCCACCGAGTTGGCGGCATCGGCCGACGCGGTGGTGCTCGTCGTCGGCACCGACGAACAGGTGGAGTCCGAAGGATTCGACCGCACCACACTCGCCCTTCCTGGCGGTCAGGACGAACTCGTCGAGCGCATCCTGGAGGTCAACCCGCGCACAGTCATCGCCGTCAATTCCGGCGGGCCGGTGCTCATGCCCTGGTCGGACCGGGCCGCTGCAGTCCTGCTGACCTGGTTCCCGGGGCAGGAGTGCGGCAACGCCCTGGCAGACATCCTGCTGGGGGAGCGTGAGCCGGGCGGCAGGCTGCCCACCACCTGGCCCCGCCTGCAGCAGGATGTTCCGGTCCTCGACGTCACTCCGGTCGATGGGGTGCTTCCCTACCGAGAGGGCATCCACGTCGGCCATCGGGCGTGGCTGCGCGGCGACGTCCAGCCGGCGTACTGGTTCGGCCACGGTCTCGGGTACACCAGCTGGTCCTACGACGCACTGACCGTGAGCGAAGGCGGCGAGGACGGCTTCGATCTGCTGGTCGACGTCACCAACACGGGCGCCCGCCCCGGCCGGGAGGTGGTGCAGGTCTATCTCAGCCGCCCTCGTTCCGCCGTGGAGCGGCCGGTGCGTTGGCTCGCCGGCTTCGCCGAGGCCACCGCCGACCCCGGGGAAACGGTCCAGGTGCGTGTCTCCTTGCCACCGCGGGTCTTCGCCCACTGGTCGGTCGAGCAGGGCGTCTGGCAGGTGGAATCAGGGCTCTTCGGCGTCCATGTGGGTTCCTCGGCCGCTCTTCTGCCCCTTGAGGACGAGATCCGCCTTCTCGCGACCGCGGACTGACCGTTCATCTGAGCGCGGGTGGCAGCGAAACGAGAGCAGCCGGTCTCCGGCGCACCCGCGGGTGCGCCGGGGTACCGCGGGGAAGGTGGTGGGGGGGGCACCCCAGTTGTTATC
>NZ_JBEXXO010000032.1:0-95305 GCF_040630435.1 Streptomyces sp. NPDC005803
GGGACCCTGTGGGAGAGTAGGACGCCGCCGAACTCCTTTTGAACAGTTAAGCCCCGTGCCCTTGTGGCACGGGGCTTTTCTGCGTTCCCGACCAGAACGCATGTGAACCTGGCTGCCGTGCCGCCGAGGGTAAAGGGTCGCCCAGTTACGGCAAGCAGAGCCAGACCCACGGAGGTCGCCGGACACTGAGCTCCCGCGCCCCGGGGCCCCCTGTGGGGATTGTCCGGGGGCGCTAGAGTCGGCCGGCTGCCTTGAGAGCCAAGTAGGCGTCCGCCAGGGCCGGCGCGAGGTGGTCCGGGGTGGCGTCCACCACGACGACGCCGTGACGCTGGAGTTGTTCCGCGGTTCGACGCCGTTCCGCCTGAGCCTGGGCCCCGGCAGCCGCCTCGTAGATCGCGTCCACTGTGCCCCTCGCGCCCGCCATGTCCTCGACGTGCGGGTCACGCACGGCTGCCAGGAGCACGGTATGGCGCTGAGTGAGTCGCGGAAGCACGGACAGCAGACCCTCTTCCAAGGGGGCTGCGTCAAGGCTGGTCAGAAGCACGATCAAGGAGCGCCGAGGTGCGTGCGTCAACGCGGCAACGCTCAGACCGCGGGCGTCGGTCTCCACCAGTTCCGGCTCCAACGGTGCCATGGCGTCGACCATGGCCGACAGGACGTCGCCGGCCGCCCGGCCCCGGACCTGGGCGCGTACCCGACGGTCGTAGGCGAGAAGGTCCACGCGATCACCGGCGCGGGTGGCGAGAGCGGTGAGAAGCAGTGTGGCGTCCATCGACGCGTCGAGCCGGGGGACATCACCGACCCGGCCTGCCGACGTACGGCCCGTGTCGAGGACGATGAGAATGTGACGGTCGCGTTCGGGGCGCCAGGTCCTCAGGGCGACGGCGGACTGGCGGGCAGTGGCCCGCCAGTCGATCGAGCGTGTGTCGTCGCCGGGGACGTAGGTGCGCAGGCTGTCGAATTCCGTGCCCTCGCCCCGCGTGAGGACGCTGGTGCGGCCATCGAGTTCGCGCAGCCTGGCCAGACGGGACGGCAGGTGCTTGCGACTCGTGAACGGCGGCAGTACGCGCACCTTCCAAGGGACGCGGTGACTGCCCTGGCGTGCTGCGAGTCCCAGCGGCCCGAAGGAGCGGACGGTGACCCGCTCGGCCTGGCGGTCGCCGCGGCGGGTGGGGCGCAGAAACGTGGTGACACGGCGGCGCTCACCAGGCGGGACATCCAGTCTGTGCCGAGACGCCGTCTGATCCGTGCCGGGGTCCCAGCTGCTGGGAGGCCATGCGTCACGGAGGTGTGCCCGCAAGCGGCGGCGGGAAGGATTGACTACGGTGAGTTGCACCGCGGCGCTCTCGCCGAGTCGAACGGTTGTATCACCGGATCGAGTGAACTGAAGCGGACGCACTGGCGCTGCCAGGGCATAGTCGCACAGAATTGCTAGAGAGAGCGGGGCGTTGACCGCGAGCATGCCTGCCCAGCTCGGAGCAAGGATGCCTACGGGGAGTGACGCCAGGGCGGCGATCAGGGCGGTGCGTCCGGTAAGGGCCACCATTCACCGCCTCAACGGGGTACGGGGACGTGGGCGAGAACTGCGGTGATGACGGAGTCCGGGGTGACTCCCTCCATCTCCGCCTCGGGCCGCAGCTGGATGCGGTGGCGGAGTGTCGGGAGCGCGAGGGCCTTCACGTCGTCGGGGGTGACGTAGTCGCGGCCCGTCAGCCAGGCCCAGGCCCGGGCAGTGGAGAGCAGAGCAGTGGCACCTCGGGGCGAGACTCCGAGGGAGAGCGAGGGGGAATCACGCGTGGCACGACAGATATCCACGACATAGCCGGCGATCTCGGGGGAGACCGTGGTGCTGGCGACAGCGGAGCGGGCGGCCTCCAGGTCGGCGGGCCCGGCGACCGGGCGTATGCCCGCCTGCCGCAAGTCGCGAGGATTGAAGCCGTCGGCATGGCGGGTCAGGACATTGATCTCGTCGTCCCGGGACGGCAGCGGGACCGTCAGCTTGAGCAGGAACCGGTCCAACTGGGCTTCAGGGAGGGGATAGGTGCCCTCGTATTCCACCGGGTTCTGTGTAGCTGCCACGAGGAAGGGATCCGGCAGGGGGCGGGGGGTGCCGTCGACAGTGACCTGGCGTTCTTCCATTGCCTCCAGGAGGGAGGACTGGGTCTTGGGAGGGGTGCGGTTGATCTCGTCGGCGAGCAGCAGGTTGGTGAACACCGGCCCCGGCTGGAAGGAGAACTCGGCGGTGCGGGCGTCGTAGACGAGTGACCCGGTGACATCGCTGGGCATCAAGTCGGGGGTGAACTGGACGCGTTTGGTGTCCAGGTCCAGTGAGGCTGCGAGGGCCCTGACCAAGAGGGTCTTGGCCACGCCGGGGACGCCTTCGAGCAGCACGTGGCCGCGGCACAGCAGTGCGACCACGAGCCCGGTGACCGCCGGGTCCTGGCCGACCACCGCCTTGGCGATCTCGGAGCGCAGCGCTTCCAGGGAGGCGCGGGCCGCGGCATCGCTGCTGACGGCCCCGGTTGTCCCGGCGGTCGCGGTGGGGATGGGGGGCGGGGCGCTCATGAGGTACGGACCTCTCTTTCGAGGGTGTCGAGGTGGTCAGCCAGAAGGACGAGACCTGCGTCGTCGGAGGGGGCGGAACCGAAGAGCAGCTCATGAAGGCCGGTGTCGTGAGCACTTCGGCGGACGGACACGGCGGCCAGGAGCGCCGCGGGAGAGTGGGCGTCGCGCGGGGAGACGCCGACGAGAGAAGCGATGCGGCTACGAGTGGCGTGGCGCAGGGAGGCGGCGGCCCGGTCGCGGGCGTTGGCCTTGCGCTGGAGACGGGCACGGCCCTCGGTGGATTCGGAGGCGCGGATGGCCACGGGCAGCTGTTCGGCTACCACAGGGCCCAGACGCCGTGCCCGCCAGATGGCGGCGAGTACGGCGGCGAGGGCCAGTTGCAAGGTCCCCCAGAGCCAGCCCGACGGGATCAGATCGATGAAGCTGCGTTCGTTCTCCGCCCTGTCACCATCCGCCCTGTCGCCATCCGCACTGTCGTCACCCGTGCGGTCGCTGCCTGCGGCGGAGGGGTCACTGAGGGAGGGGAGGTACCAGACCAGATGCGGTCGGGAGCCGAGGAGTTGAAGAGCCAGGGAGGCGTTGCCTTCGTTGTCCAGACGGTCGTTGTGGAGGAGGTCGGGGGATCCGAGCAGGACGGTGTCACCCGATGCCGACTGCCCCAGCAGCAATACGGAGGGAAGACCGTCGGCCGGGTAGCAGGCGACGGCGTCGAGACCGTCCGATGTGTAGCGGAAGCCTCCGGTCTCGGCCTCGCCGGCCTGGCGCGCGGCGGGCAGAAGGCACTGGGGAGCGCGGGGGGAGACCGGTGCGGAGGGTCTCGCGCGGACACCGGGGACCAGGGCGCCCACCGAGGGCGGACCGGCGGCGACGAGTACGGTCCGGCCGCCCGTATCGGTGAGGGCCGAGCGGAGCACGCCTTGTTGAGTTGGCGTCAGGAGGTTGGGGGCGGCGACGAGCAGTGTGGTGTCGGGTCCTGCTGCGGACGTGGCGGCCTGGAGGGTGGTGACGACGCGGACGGAGACGCCCCGGTCCTTGAGGAGTTCGGCGACGGCCCGGCTGCCGTACCGGTCTGCGGAGCGGGGGTCGAGCCGGCCGTGCTGGTCTCCGGAGCGGGTGGCCGCCAGGGCGACCCCTGCGGCGACGAGCACGAGGAGGGCCAGCAGCAGTCCGCGAGCGCGGATCCAGACCTGACGCGGAGTGAGAGAAGCGGAGGTGGAGGCTGCGGTGGCCGCGGTCATTCGGCGGCCCCCGGGAGGGTGCCGGACAGCTGCGGTGTGGCGGCTTCGAGGTCGAGGTCCAGGGCCAGGACGGTCAGATACGTCTCCTGGTCGGCAGAGCGGCCGCCGTATGTGACGTCGTCGAACGCCCGGGCTGCCGCCCGGAGCCGCGTGGCCTGCGCGGGAAGGGTGCGGCCCGCTTCCGTGGCGGCTTCATCGGCGGTGCGCCCGGGGCGGACGTCGAGCAGAGCGCGCTCCTCCAGGGAGCGGACGATGGCGCGCATCCGCTCCTGGACCGCTTCGCTCCAGCGGCCGGCGGCCGCGTGGGCCTCGGCGGCGGCGCGGTGTTCCCCCGTGCCGAGGGGCCCGCTCCCGAAGAGGGCGTCCGCTGCTCGTAGGGGGCGTTGCGGGGTGCCCAGGCGCCACAGGAGGGCGGTGATCAGGACGATGACGATCACTACGAGCACTACCAGTCCGACGGATCCGCCCGGGGCGGCGTCGGAGGCGGTCGAGAGGAGGTCGCCGATCCAGGTCCACACATGGTCCAGAGCGCGCTGGAGAGGGTTCGGGTCGTTCTCGTGGTACATCGGTCGGGACAGTTCGTGCCGCGCGGCTTCGCGGGCGGGCACCCGTGGGGTGTCCACGGGTATCTCGCCGCTCGCCCGGACCAGTAGTTCTGCTGCCGCTGTGCCACCCGCCCCCGACACGGTGTCAGCTCCTGTCGTCGTAGCCGGGCAGACCGGCTGCCCTGGCGAGATCGAGGTCGAGTGCTTCCCGCCGGATGCGCTGGTCCACGTAGAGAAGGGCCATGACACCGGCGGACAGCGGATAGGTGATCGTCGCGATGACGACGTCGCCGATGGCGGAGACGATCAGGAACGGCCAGCCGAAACTGGTGGCTCCGTCCGTGAGGAAAGCGCTCAGGCCGCCGTCGTCCACCGCCATCGCGATGATGCCGAACGGGATGCCGATCACCAGCGTCACGATGAGTGTCAGCAGCCAGGTGAGCGCGAGGACGCCGAAGGTCCGCCACCAGGCGCCGCGGACCAGCTTGGCGGAGCGTCGCATCGATGCGGCGATCGACTGCCGTTCCAGCATCAGTGCCGGGGAGGCGAGGCAGAAACGGACCATGAGCCAGAGGAACACTCCCCCTGCGGCGAGCAGTCCGATGAAGGCGAGGCCGACACCCGCGGTGTCGCCGATCAGGAAGCCCGGGAGGATTCCCGCGGTCATGATGGCTGCGGCCATGACGGCCAGCAGGAGGGTCAGGCCCACGAGCGGGAGCAGCCGGGGCTTGGCCTCGGCCCAGGCGTCGGAGAGGGTGACGGGGCGGCCCAGCACCGAGCGGCTGATCACCACGGTCAGTACCGCGGTGGTGAATATCGTCGCGAGCATCGAGATGAGCAGGGGCGGGGCGCTGTTGAGCAGGCTGGAGCGGAGCGAGTCGGTGGCCTGACGCAGGGCCTCCGAGCCGGTGGCGTTCCGGTCGATCGAGGGGGGCTCCGGCAGCAGGTACCGCTGCACGAGCAGGATGGCGACCTGGGCGACCACGGAAACGGCGAGGGTGAGGCCGAGGACCGTGCGCCAGTGCGCGCGCATGGTCGAGACGGCACCGTCCAGGATCTCGCCGACACCCAGCGGGCGGAGGGGGATGACGCCGGGTTTGGCCGCCGCGGGCGGGCGTCCCCAGCCCGGGCCCTGCGGGGGGACGCCCCAGCCGGGGTAGGGAGGCGGCGTGCCGGGGCCGGGTGTGGATCCGCTCGGCGGGGACCACTGCGGGGACCACTGCCCTGCGGGCGGCTGCGTGGAAGACCGGTTCCCCGCGGGTCCGCTGTCGTCGACGGGCTCGGAAGGCCGGGGGACGCCTGCCTCCTGATCGCCGGAGGGGGCAGATCCGGGCGAGGCCCAGCCCGGAGTGTCGTTCATTCTCGCTCCTTCACGGTCCTGTCCGCGCATCGGGGCGTCAGGTTGGCAGCCATCGTGCCACGCGTTGCACCCGTCCGGGCCTGGCGTTGTATCTCCTGCGTTCCTTCCTGCACGGGCGTCCCACGGGGCAGACTGGACGGATGGCTGATCAGGACGCGCAATCGCCGGTGGGCAGCGAGCCCGCCGCGCTTCCCGTACTTCGCTGGGACGAGCCCCCGGAAGGCCCGGTGCTGGTGCTGCTCGACCAGACGAAGCTGCCGGCGGAGGAGGCTGAACTGGCGTGTACCGACGTTCCCGCACTGGTTGAGGCGATCCGCACACTGGCGGTGCGCGGGGCGCCGCTGCTGGGCATCGCGGGGGCCTACGGGGTGGCTCTCGCCGCCACGCGGGGCTATGACGTGGCGGAGGCCGCGGGCATGCTGGAGCAGGCGCGGCCCACCGCGGTGAACCTCGGATACGGGGTCCGGCGTGCCGCCGGGGCGTACTGGGCGGCCGTCGACAAGGGGGCCGGCCCGGAGCGAGCGGCGGCGGTGGCGCTGGACGAGGCCCGGGCGCTCCATCGGGAAGATGCCGTGGCCAGCGGGCACATGGCCCGGTTCGGGCTCGCTCTCCTGAACGAGTTGCTTCCCGGCGGTGGTCACCGGCTGCTGACCCACTGCAACACCGGGGCGCTCGTCTCCGGGGGCGAGGGGACCGCGTTCGCGGTGGCGCTGGGCGCGCACCGGGTGGGCCGGCTCAGGCGGCTGTGGGTGGACGAGACCCGCCCGCTCCTGCAGGGCGCCCGGCTGACCGCGTACGAGGCGGCGCGCAACGGCATGCCGTACAGCCTGCTCACGGACAACGCCGCCGGGTCACTGTTCGCCGCGGGGGAGGTGGACGCGGTGCTCATCGGGGCGGACCGCATCGCGGCGGACGGATCGGTGGCCAACAAGGTGGGGAGCTATCCGCTGGCGGTGCTCGCGAAGTATCACCACGTACCGTTCATCGTGGTGGCACCGACCACGACCGTCGATCTGGGCACCGCGGACGGTGCTTCCATCACGGTGGAGCAGCGGTCGGCACGGGAAGTGACCGAGCTCACATCTCCGCAGCTGGGGGCTGACGGGAGAGGAATCGGTGGAGTGCCCGTGGCGCCGGTGGGAACCTCGGCGTACAACCCCGCCTTCGACATCACACCGCCGGAGCTGGTCACGGCGATCGTCACGGAAGAGGGCGTAATCTCCCCCGTCACAGGAGTGGGACTGGCAGCGCTGTGTGCCAGATCATCGCAGGTAACGATTAGCTAATGGGATGATGTCGTTTATGAAGGGACGCGTCCTTGTCGTCGACGACGACACCGCACTGGCCGAGATGCTCGGGATTGTGCTGCGTGGTGAGGGGTTCGAGCCGTCGTTCGTAGCGGACGGCGACAAGGCACTTGCTGCATTTCGTGAGGCAAAGCCGGACCTGGTTCTGCTGGATCTCATGCTGCCCGGTAGGGACGGCATCGAGGTCTGCAGGTTGATCAGGGCCGAGTCCGGTGTGCCGATCGTCATGCTCACTGCCAAGAGCGACACGGTTGACGTGGTGGTGGGCCTGGAGTCCGGGGCCGACGACTACATCGTCAAGCCGTTCAAACCTAAGGAGTTGGTTGCCCGGATCAGGGCACGTTTGCGCAGGTCCGAGGAGCCGGCCCCCGAACAGCTGACCATCGGGGACCTGGTCATAGACGTGGCCGGTCACTCGGTGAAGCGGGACGGTCAGTCCATCGCGCTGACCCCGTTGGAGTTCGACCTGCTGGTCGCACTCGCCCGTAAGCCGTGGCAGGTCTTCACCCGTGAGGTGCTCCTCGAGCAGGTCTGGGGCTACCGTCACGCCGCTGACACCCGTCTGGTGAACGTGCACGTGCAGCGGCTCCGCTCCAAGGTCGAGAAGGACCCGGAGCGGCCGGAGATCGTCGTTACCGTCCGAGGTGTCGGTTACAAGGCCGGACCGAGCTGACATGTCCCTGGGTAGCACTGCTCCGAAGCCCGGGGAGCCGGGAGTCCGTGCGGAGCGGGCTGCCGGTTCAGGGCACACGTCGTCTCCGGTCGGGCGTTTCCTGCAGGGCGGCCGGTTGTTCCAGGACCGGGCGCCCGGCGGGCCGGTGCCGCGACTGCTGATGCGTTGGGTGAGGCGTCCGCTGCTGCCTGCCGTACGGCTGTGGCGGCGCAACCTCCAGTTGCGGGTCGTGGCGGGCACGCTGCTGATGTCACTCGGTGTGGTGCTGCTGCTCGGCCTCGTCGTGATCGGGCAGGTGCGCAACGGCCTGCTGGACGCGAAGGGCAAGGCTGCCCAGACACAGGCCGCCGGTGGGTTCGTGGCCGCCCAGGAGAAGGCGAACGCCCCGCTCGCCGCCGGTGGGCAGGGCGGTGACGCGGCCGACGGCACGACGGCCAACAACTCCTGGCGGACCGAGCTCGTCGACCAGCTCGCCAGTGGCGGGAAGAACGCGTTCAACGTGGTGGCGCTCAGCGCCGACGAAGGGTCCCGTGCGCCCCGTGGCTCGGGCAGCGTCGAGGCGGCGAGCATTCCGCAGAAGCTGCGTGAGTCGGTGAACAAGGGCCCGGGCGCGTATCAGACGTACTCCCGGATCAAGTACGCGAACGGACAGGAGTCGCAGCCCGGTCTCGTCGTGGGCAAGCGGCTCTACGACATCGACCGCAATCCGTACCAGCTCTACTACGTCTTCCCGCTGACGCAGGAGGAGAAGTCCCTGACGCTGGTCAAGGGCACGCTGGCGACCGCGGGTCTGTTCGTGGTGGTGCTGCTCGGGGCCATCGCGTGGTTCGTGGTGCGCCAGGTCGTCACCCCCGTACGTATGGCGGCGGGCATCGCCGAACGGCTCTCGGCCGGGCGGCTCCAGGAGCGGATGAAAGTCACCGGCGAGGACGACATCGCCCGGCTGGGTGAGGCCTTCAACAAGATGGCGCAGAACCTCCAGCTGAAGATCCAGCAGCTGGAGGAGCTCTCCCGCATGCAGCGCCGCTTCGTCTCGGACGTCTCGCACGAGCTGCGGACGCCTCTGACGACGGTGCGGATGGCCGCCGATGTCATCCACGAGGCACGCGTCGACTTCGATCCGGTCACGGCGCGTTCCGCGGAACTGCTCGGGGACCAGCTCGACCGGTTCGAATCGCTGTTGTCCGATCTGCTGGAGATCAGCCGGTTCGACGCGGGCGCCGCGGCGCTGGAGGCGGAGCCGATAGACCTGCGGCAGGTAGTGCGGCGGGTGATCGGTGGCGCCGAGCCGCTGGCCGAGCGCAAGGGCACCCGGATCAGGGTCGTCGGCGACGAGCAGCCGGTGATCGCCGAGGCCGATGCGCGCCGGGTCGAAAGGGTCCTGCGCAACCTGGTCGTCAACGCCGTCGAGCACGGCGAGGGCCGCGATGTCGTGGTGCGGATGGGGGTGGCCGGCGGAGCGGTCGCCGTGGCCGTCCGGGACTACGGCGTCGGGCTGAAGCCCGGCGAGGCGACCCGGGTGTTCAACCGCTTCTGGAGGGCCGACCCGGCCCGGGCCAGGACGACCGGAGGCACCGGACTGGGGCTGTCCATCGCCGTCGAGGACGCACGGCTGCACGGCGGCTGGCTGCAGGCCTGGGGCGAGCCCGGTGGGGGTTCGCAGTTCCGGCTGACGCTGCCGCGTACGGCGGACGAACCGCTGCGCGGTTCGCCGATACCCCTGGAGCCCGAGGACTCGCGGCGCAACCGCGCGAACCGGGAGCGGGCCGCCTCCGCTCCCGCCCAGGGCAGCGAGCACCGCCTGATGGCGGTGCCCTCGCAGGCGGGCGGCACGGACCGGGCAGCACTGTCCGTACCGGCCCGCGCCCCCATGCCGGCCCGGACCGCACCGGTCTCGGTGCATCCGGCGGCCCTCCCGGGCAACGGCGCGCGGGTGGTGCCGCGTCCCGCCGGGGAGCGGCCGGACCGTCACGACGACTCTCCGGGGCAGGATCCGGGGCGGGAGGACACGACTCGTGGGCACTGACCGTCGTCAGGGCGGCCGTGGACGTGCGGTGGGGGCGACCGTGCTGCTCGGATGCGGCGCCGTGCTGCTGTCCGCGTGCGGCTCGATGCCCGTCACGGGGGACGTCAAGGCCGTGGACGCCTCGCAGCCCGGTGACTCGCAGGTGCAGGTCTACGCGGTCGCACCGCGTGACGGCGCCACACCGAACGAGGTGGTCGACGGCTTCCTCGAGTCGATGACCAGTGACGACTCCGATTTCCGGACGACGCGCCAGTACCTCACGAAGGAGGCGTCGAGCAGCTGGAAGCCGGGCGCGCTCACCACGGTGCTGGCCAAGGCGCCGAACCGGAGCGACCGGCCGGTCCACGAGAGCGACCGCAGCACCGACGAGGTCAGCTACACCCTGACCGGCGAGAAGGTGGCGACGGTCGACGACCAGAACGCCTACCAGCCGCTCGCCCCGACGGACTACACCCGCACCCTTCACCTGGTGCGGCAGAACGGCCCGGACGGCAAGGAATGGCGCATCGACATCGTGCCGGACGGCCTGGTTCTGGGGCAGTCCGACTTCAAGCGGCTCTACCGGTCCGTCAACAAGTTCTACTTCGCCACCGGGCGGACGGAGGCTCAGTCCACGCTGGTCGCCGACCCCGTCTACATCCGCAACCGGACCGATCCGGCCACGGGCATGGACACCGTGACGCAGGCCGTCCGCAGCCTCCTGAGGGGGCCGACCGACTGGCTGCGGCCCGTGGTCGCCTCCCGCTTCCCCGCGGGTACCGGACTGCGCAAGGGCGTCACGTCCCTGACCCCCGACGACCGCAACGTGCTGAAGGTCCCGCTCGACAAGAAGGCGGACGGGGCCGGGCAGCGCTCCTGCCGGATGATGGCGTCCCAAGTGCTCTTCACCCTCCGGGATCTGACGTCCGCTCGTGTCGAGCAGGTGGAGCTGCAGCGTTCCGACGGCTCCGCGCTGTGTGTGCTGGGCGCGGACCAGGCCGAGGAGTACGCGCCCGACGGGTCGTCGGGCGGCCCTGACAGCCAGTACTTCGTCGATGCCAAGGGGCACGTGGAGCGCATCCCGGGAAGTACCCGGGGCAGTGGTGAGCCGGAGCCGGTGGCCGGTCCGTTCGGCAGCGGTGCGCTGCGGGTGAGCGCGGTCGGCGTGGCCCGGGACGAGCAGTCGGCGGCAGCGCTCTCGCAGCGCAAGGACGCGCTCTACGTGGCCTCCATCGCCGCGGACGGCGAGCTTCCCGCCCCGGCGGTGACCAGCGGGGCCGCGAAGGTCGAGGACCGCCTGACGGCACCCAGCTGGGACAGCCGGGGCGACCTCTGGGTCGCCGACCGCGACCCCGGCAACTCGCGGCTGCTGCGGCTGGCCGGGGGTACGGGCAAGCCGCAGGAGGTCACCGTGCCGAGCCTGGACGGCAGCCGGATCTCGGCACTGCGCCTGTCCTCGGACGGGGTGCGCATCGCCCTGCTGCTGACGCGGGACGACCGGACGACGTTGAAGATCGGCCGGATCGAGAGGCAGGGCCGGCAGGGCAAGGAGCAGGTCTCCGTGGTGGACCTGCGGCAGGCCGCACCGCAACTGGCCGATGTGACCGCGATGTCGTGGTCGGGCGGCAGCCGTCTCGTGGTGGTGGGCAAGGAAGAGGGCGGGGTGCAGCAGGTCCGCTATGCGCAGGCGGACGGTTCGACGCCGTCCTCGGGCGTGCTGCCCGGAGTCAACCAGGTACGGGCCATCGCGGCGGCGGACGACGAACAGCTGCCGTTGATGGCGGACACGGTCGGGGACGGGATAGTGAAGCTACTGCCCGGTGACAACTGGCAGACGGTGCTGAAGGAAGGTTCGGAGCTGGTCTACCCGGGCTGACGCCCGCAGACGGGCCGCCCGGCCAGGCCATGGCCCCTGGTCGCCGGGCCGTCGCCCGGCCGTTGTCCACAGGGGTGGCCCGGCTGTCCCGGCGGGGGCACAGTGGAGCCATGCGCGGGTGGTGGCGGGAGATCGCCGGACTGGTCCTGCCGGTGGACTGCGGGGGGTGCGGCAGGACGCGGACCGAGCTGTGCGAGGAGTGCGCCGCACAGCTGTACGGGGGCGCGCCGCGCCGGGTGAGACCCGATCCCGAGCCCACCGGTCTGCCCGTGGTGCATGCGGCCGCCGGCTACGAGCACGCGGTACGCGCGGTGCTGCTGGCCCACAAGGAGCGCGGGGCACTCCGCCTCGCGGGGGCCGTCGGCAGGGCGCTGGCGGGTGCTGTGAGGGCCGGGGCGGGGGTGTCGCCCGGCGAGGGACCGCTGCTGCTCGTGCCCGTGCCGTCGGCGCGGCGTGCCGTTGCCGCGCGCGGGCACGATCCGGCACGCCGGATCGCCCTGGCGGCCGCGGCCCAACTGCGGCGCTCGGGCACGTCCGCCCGGGTGGCCGCCGTGCTGCGGCAGCGGCGTCCGGTGGCCGATCAGTCGGGGCTCGGAGCCCGGGAGCGCCGGGCGAACCTGGCGGGCGCCCTGGGAGTGGTGGCCGGGGGTGGGCGGCTGCTTGCCGCCGGAAGGGTGGTGTTGGTCGACGACCTGTTGACGACCGGAGCCTCGTTGGCCGAAGCGGCACGGGCGATCGACGGGGCCGGTGGGTGGGGGAGCAGCGGTTCAGGGCTGCGCCACGCGGCCGTCGTGGCAGCTTCTCCCTCCGCCTTCGAAATAAACCGGAACCGGAACTGAACTTGCATCGTTGCAGGTGGTGAGGGGGTAAAAAGACCTGAACGGAGGTACGCGCGAGTAGCGGGTGCCGACATCCGTCCTGGCAGGCTATGTTCGGTTGTGAGGAATGGTGAATGCCAGGCCTCGACGAATGCACCCCCAGGTTTCGGGCAGGCGACCCACTGAGTTCGGAAACCAGGAATTCGGTGGGGTGGATACCTCGCCGACGGGGGAGGAGGAGGTGGAAGTCACCGAGTCCGCGGCTCCGGCGATCACCGGAGCCTGGTGCAAAAGGGAGATGCTCCGCCGCCGAGCGGAGCGATCCGGGAACGGAGTTCTGCGTGGACATCGTCGTCAAGGGCCGCAAGACCGAGGTGCCCGAGCGGTTCCGCAAGCACGTGGCCGAGAAGCTGAAGCTGGACAAGATCCAGAAGTTCGACGGCAAGGTGATCAGCCTCGACGTGGAGGTGTCCAAGGAGCCGAACCCTCGTCAGGCGGACCGCTGCGACCGGGTGGAGATCACGCTCCGCTCGCGTGGGCCGGTCATCAGGGCAGAAGCGGCCGCAGGCGACCCGTACGCAGCGCTGGACCTGGCCACAGGCAAGCTCGAGGCGCGGCTGCGCAAGCAGCACGACAAGCGCTACAGCCGCCGTGGCACGGGTCGCATCCCCGCTGCGGAGGTCGGGGAAATGGTGCCGGACGCGGCGTCGTTCAACGGCGACGGCGAGTTGATCGCCGAGGAGACGTCACAGACCGTGCCCACCACCAGGATCGGCCCGCTCGAGGTACAGGGCGAAGGACCGCTGGTGATGCGCGAGAAGACGCACGTGGCGGCGCCCATGTCGCTCGACCAGGCCCTCTACGAGATGGAACTGGTCGGTCACGACTTCTATCTGTTCGTCGACTCCGAGACGAAGGAGCCCAGTGTCGTCTACCGGCGGCATGCCTACGACTACGGTGTCATCCATCTGAGGACCGACCCCCTGGCCGCCGATGAGGCGGGCGGTGCGGGCGGCGCACTCGGCGGCTGACGCCACCCCTTCGTGGTGCCCCTGGAGCGCCTGTGCGCCCCCAGGGGCACCCGCGTGCGACCACAGGATCACCGCTCTGACGTCCAGGCATGAAATCATGGCGGCCCAAGCCAATCGGTGCTCTGTGAACTGCCGTTGGCGGACGTGTGTGAACTCAGGCCGTGGCCTTCAGGGGGAGGAACGATGGCGGACACCTTCGGGCCCGTGCGCGATGCGAATGATGCCGACGACGCCGGTGCGCATACCGGCGCGGACGACGACGGCGGTTCCCGTAAGGAGCCGATCCGGGTCCTCGTGGTCGACGACCACGCGCTGTTCCGCAGAGGCCTGGAGATCGTCCTCGCGCAGGAGGAGGACATCCAGGTCGTCGGTGAGGCGGGCGACGGGGCGGAGGCGGTCGACAAGGCCGCCGACCTGCTGCCGGACATCGTCCTGATGGACGTGCGCATGCCCAAGCGCGGCGGCATCGAGGCCTGTACCTCCATCAAGGAGGTGGCCCCCAGCACGAAGATCATCATGCTGACGATCAGCGATGAGGAAGCGGATCTCTACGACGCCATCAAGGCGGGAGCCACCGGCTACCTCCTCAAGGAGATCTCCACCGACGAGGTCGCCACCGCGATTCGCGCGGTCGCCGACGGGCAGTCACAGATCAGCCCCTCCATGGCGTCCAAGCTCCTCACCGAGTTCAAGTCGATGATCCAGCGGACCGACGAGCGCCGGCTGGTCCCGGCGCCCCGGCTCACCGAACGGGAGCTGGAGGTCCTCAAACTGGTTGCCACGGGCATGAACAACCGGGATATCGCGAAGGAACTCTTCATTTCCGAGAACACCGTGAAGAACCACGTGCGCAACATTCTGGAGAAGCTCCAGCTGCACTCCCGGATGGAAGCCGTGGTCTACGCCATGCGGGAGAAGATCCTCGAGATCAGGTGACCGGGCGGGCAGGTAAAGCCCGGGGAATGCGCGGTCAGGCCAGCGCGCGGGCGAGTTCCCGGGCGAGCGGCCCGCGCAGCTCGGGTGCGTCCACCCGTTCCAGCCGGACGTCCGTGCAGCCCACCCAGGAAGCGGCTTCCACCAGGGCCTGCGCCATCGGCGCCACGGCTTTCGCGTCCGCCAGGGACACCTGCCGGGCGACCAGGGTCGTGCCCTCGCGGGCCGGATCGACCCGGCCCCGCAGCTTCCCGCCCGCCAGCAGTGGCATGGCGAAGTAGCCGTGGATCCGCTTCGGCTTGGGGACGTAGGCCTCCAGACGGTGGGCGAAGCCGAAGATCCGCTCGGTCCGCGCCCGTTCCCAGACCAGCGAGTCGAACGGCGACAACAGCGTCGTGCGGTGGCGTCCGCGTGGTTCGGTGGCCAGGGCCGCCGGGTCCGCCCAGGCCGGCTTCGCCCAGCCCCGCACCGTCACCGGCACCAGTCCCGAGTCCGCCACCACGGCGTCGAACTGTTCGCCCTTGAGGCGGTGGTAGTCGGCGATGTCCGCGCGGGTGCCGACGCCCAGGGACTGTCCCGCGAGCGCCACCAGTCGCCGCAGGCACTCCGCGTCGTCCAGATCGTCGTGCAGCACGGTGTCGGGCAGGGCGCGCTCCGCGAGGTCGTAGACCCGCTTCCAGCCGCGCCGCTCGGTGCACACCACCTCGCCGTACATCAGGGCCCGTTCGACGGCCACCTTCGAAGCGGACCAGTCCCACCACTCCCCGCCGTTCTTCGCGCCGCCCAGCTCCGTCGCCGTCAGCGGGCCCTCCGCGCGCAACTGCTTGACGACGGTGTCGTAGGCGCCGTCCGGCAGGTCGTGGTGCCACTGCGGGCGCGCGCGGTAGGCGCGGCGGCGGAAGGCGAAGTGCGGCCACTCCTCGACCGGCAGGATGCAGGCGGCGTGCGACCAGTACTCGAAGGCGCGGCCGCCCGACCAGTACGCCTCCTCGACCGTGCGCCGCCCGACCGCGCCCAGGCGCGCGTACGGAATCAGCTCGTGCGAGCGCGCGAGCACCGAGATCGTGTCGAGCTGTACGGCGCCCAGGTGCCGCAGCACGCCGGGCACGCCGGCCCGGCGGTCCGGGGCGCCGAGGAACCCTTGGGCGCGCAGGGCGATCCGGCGGGCCTGGTCGGTGGAGAGTTCGACTGCGGGTGGCTGCACAGACGTCATGCCCCGCACCCTAGAGGGCGGCACTGACATCCCTCCCGCCCCCGTCCCATGGGCGGGAGGCTCCGGGCGCCGGCCAGGACCGGCGCCCGCTCACGGCCCGGCCCGGCCCACGCCCGCCGGGAGGTACGTGTCCGTGCCGGGCAGGCCGAGGTCCGAGGGGAGCAGGGCACCGGTCCACGTATCGCGGCGCACTCCCTTGTTGACCAGCCCCGAGCGCTGGCCGCCCTCCATGCGGAAGCCCGCGCGAAGCGCGACGGCCCGGGAGGGGCGGTTGCCGGCCTCGGCCCGCCACTCCAGCCGGTCCCCGGCGAGCGCGGTGAAGGTCCAGCGGGCGGCGCACAGGACCGCTTCCGTCGTGTAACCGAGACCGCGGTGCTCCCGGGCGGTCCAGAAACCGACCTCGTACGTGCCCGGCCCGGTGCGCCGGTTGATGCCGAGCGCGCCGGCCAGGGCGCCCCCGTCGCGCAGCACCACGGCGAAGTCGTACATGGAGTCGTCCTGCCAGCCGGCGGGCGAGAGCTGCCGGGTGAAGAGCTCGGCGTCGGCGCGGCCGTACGGCGAGGGGACGACCGTCCAGCGCTGGATGTCGGGGTCCTGACAGGCTGCGTGCACCGCGTCCGCGTCGCCCGGGGCGAAGGGGCGCAGCAGCAGGCGGTCGGTGGTGAGAGTGATCGGCTCCATGTCCGGATTCTGGTGAGGGAGCGGCGGCGGAGCGAGTACTTTTCGGGCTTCCCGGCACCTTCGGCGTCCTTCGGCCGTTGACTCGGAAGGGCACTGCGGAGTCAACGCGGTGGCAGCCCTCCCGGCGCGGCGGGGTCCTCGCTTACGATGGCCGTTGCGGTGGGGCCCACCTGCCGTGCCCGCGCCAGAGTCCATAACACGACCCAGTGCCAGGCCCGACCGGCAAGGAGACCAGCCTCAGTGTCCGTCTTCAACAAGCTCATGCGTGCAGGCGAAGGCAAGATCCTGCGCAAACTGCACCGCATCGCGGACCAGGTCAGCTCCATCGAAGAGGACTTCGTCAACCTCTCCGACGCCGAGCTGCGGGCGCTCACCGACGAGTACAAGGAACGGTACGCGGACGGCGAGAGCCTGGACGACCTGCTTCCCGAGGCATTCGCGACCGTCCGTGAGGCCGCCAAGCGGGTCCTCGGACAGCGCCACTACGACGTCCAGATGATGGGCGGCGCAGCCCTGCACCTCGGTTACGTGGCCGAGATGAAGACCGGCGAGGGCAAGACCCTCGTCGGCACCCTGCCCGCGTATCTCAACGCGCTCTCCGGCAAGGGCGTGCACCTGATCACGGTCAACGACTACCTGGCCGAGCGCGACTCGGAGCTGATGGGCCGGGTCCACAAGTTCCTCGGACTGACCGTCGGCTGCATCATCGCCAACATGACTCCGGCCCAGCGCCGCGAGCAGTACGCCTGCGACATCACGTACGGAACGAACAACGAGTTCGGTTTCGACTACCTCCGCGACAACATGGCCTGGTCGCAGGACGAGCTCGTCCAGCGCGGCCACAACTTCGCGATCGTCGACGAGGTCGACTCGATCCTGGTCGACGAGGCCCGTACGCCGCTGATCATCTCCGGCCCGGCCGACCAGGCCACCAAGTGGTACGGCGACTTCGCCAAGCTGGTCACGCGCCTCACCAAGGGTGAGGCGGGCAACCCGCTCAAGGGCATCGAGGAGACCGGCGACTACGAGGTCGACGAGAAGAAGCGGACCGTCGCGATCCATGAGCCCGGTGTGGCGAAGGTCGAGGACTGGCTCGGCATCGACAACCTCTACGAGTCGGTGAACACCCCCCTCGTCGGGTACCTGAACAACGCCATCAAGGCGAAGGAACTCTTCAAGAAGGACAAGGACTACGTCGTCATCGACGGCGAAGTCATGATCGTCGACGAGCACACCGGCCGTATCCTCGCCGGCCGCCGCTACAACGAGGGCATGCACCAGGCGATCGAGGCGAAGGAAGGGGTGGACATCAAGGACGAGAACCAGACGCTCGCCACGATCACCCTGCAGAACTTCTTCCGCCTCTACGGCAAGCTCTCGGGCATGACCGGTACGGCGATGACCGAGGCCGCCGAGTTCCACCAGATCTACAAGCTCGGCGTGGTGCCGATCCCGACCAACCGGCCGATGGTCCGCGCCGACCAGTCCGACCTGATCTACCGCACCGAGGTCGCGAAGTTCGCCGCCGTCGTCGACGACATCGCGGAGAAGCACGAGAAGGGCCAGCCGATCCTGGTCGGCACCACCTCGGTCGAGAAGTCCGAGTACCTCTCGCAGCAGCTGTCCAAGCGCGGTGTCCAGCACGAGGTCCTCAACGCCAAGCAGCACGACCGTGAGGCGACGATCGTCGCCCAGGCCGGCCGCAAGGGCGCGGTCACGGTCGCGACGAACATGGCCGGTCGTGGTACGGACATCAAGCTGGGCGGCAACCCGGACGACCTCGCCGAGGCGGAGCTGCGCCAGCGCGGGCTCGACCCGGTGGAGCACGTCGAGGAGTGGGCGGCCGCGCTGCCGGCCGCCCTGGAGAAGGCCGAGCTGGCCGTGAAGGCGGAGTTCGAGGAGGTCAAGGAGCTCGGCGGGCTGTACGTCCTCGGCACCGAGCGGCACGAGTCGCGCCGGATCGACAACCAGCTGCGCGGTCGTTCCGGCCGTCAGGGCGACCCGGGCGAGTCCCGCTTCTACCTCTCGCTCGGCGACGACCTCATGCGTCTGTTCAAGGCGCAGATGGTCGAGCGCGTCATGTCGATGGCCAACGTGCCGGACGACGTGCCGATCGAGAACAAGATGGTGACGCGGGCGATCGCGTCGGCGCAGTCGCAGGTCGAGCAGCAGAACTTCGAGACGCGTAAGAACGTCCTGAAGTACGACGAGGTGCTCAACCGGCAGCGTGAGGTCATCTACGGTGAGCGCCGCCGGGTTCTGGAGGGTGAGGACCTGCAGGACCAGATCCGCCACTTCATGGACGACACGATCGACGACTACATCCGCCAGGAGACGGCGGAGGGGTTCGCCGAGGAGTGGGACCTGGACCGGCTGTGGGGTGCTTTCAAGCAGCTCTACCCGGTGAAGGTCACGGTCGCCGAGCTGGAGGAGGCCGCCGGGGATCTCGCCGGTGTCACCGCCGAGTTCATCGCCGAGTCCGTCAAGGACGACATCCACGAGCAGTACGACGAGCGTGAGAAGACGCTCGGCTCCGACATCATGCGTGAGCTGGAGCGGCGCGTGGTGCTGTCCGTCCTGGACCGCAAGTGGCGTGAGCACCTCTACGAGATGGACTATCTCCAGGAGGGCATCGGCCTGCGGGCCATGGCGCAGAAGGACCCGCTGGTCGAGTACCAGCGCGAGGGCTTCGACATGTTCAACGCCATGATGGAGGGCATCAAGGAGGAGTCCGTCGGCTACCTGTTCAACCTGGAGGTCCAGGTCGAGCAGCAGGTCGAGGAGGTCCCCGTCCAGGACGCGGCGACGTCGCTGTCCAAGGAGGACGCCGTTCCGGCGGCGCGTCCGGAGATCCGTGCCAAGGGGCTCGACGCTCCGCAGCGTCCGGACCGGCTGCACTTCTCCGCTCCCACGGTCGACGGCGAGGGCGGTGTCGTCGAGGGCGACTTCTCCAACGGTGACGGTGGCGCCGGGCCGGAGTCGGACGGGCTCACGCGGGCCGAGCGGCGCAAGGCGCAGAAGAGCGGTGGCGGTGGGCGTCGCCGCAAGAAGTAGCGCGCGCTGATCGTAGGATGCGGCCGGGGCCGGGCACCGTCAGGTGTCCGGCCCCGGCCGTTGTCCGAGCCCCTGCGCGCGGTGGAGGGGCGCAGGGACGCCCGCTGCGGGCGGTGTCCGTTACCCCTTTCCGTGACCGGGGCCGTCCGCTCCTCTCACGCCGGAGGCCCCGGAAGGGCCCCGGAGGGGCCGGGGCGGCCCGTGGGCGGCGTCAGGGACGGCGTGCCGGGGCGTTGCCCAGTTCGACCGCGGCGCAGCGCCAGCGGAGGTCGGCACCCTGTTCCAGGCGGAAGGCCATGGCGCGGACCTCTTCGCCCGCCGCGATGCTCGCGCAGGCCTCCACGACGCCCGGAGCGGGCTGGGCGCCTCGGCACATGCGGATGACCGGGCGGGCGCCGCGACTCCTGAGCGGGGTGGTGGGGGCCAGTTCGGCGAGCTGGTCGTAGGCCTCCCCGATCGTGTGGCCGAGCATCCAGTGGACGGGGCGCTGGCCGCTGAGTACCGCCAGAAGGCGTTCCGCGAACCATTGGTGCGGCCGGATCCGCCGGGGCGTCCGGCGGCGTTGTGCGGGTACGGCTTCGGGCCTGCGTGCGTCGTGCCGTCCGGATGGCCGGGTCCTGTTCATGCTCATCGCTGTCGCCCCCGTGCTTCAGAGGCCCGGATCAGTACCGGGCGGTAACTTCTGCTGTGGATCTTCTACGGGGACGGCGGAGGCGGCCGCAAGCGTCGGTAGGCCGAGGGAGGAGGGCCCGGCATTTCACCTATCCGGGTGGCCGGGCCGCTGAAGGGGCGGGGCCCGGGGCGGGCCGGGCAGGGTGAGCCCCGGTTGCCGGGTGGACAGGGCGGGGGCCGGAGACGTAACCCCAAAGGGGGACGCCCCACGTATCCTGAGGGCGTTCCGACTACGAAAGCGACCCCAGCCATGCGCGTGTACGTCCCCCTGACCCTCTCCGGGCTCGCAGCGGCGCACCGGGCCGGCGAAGTCGGCCCCGGCCCGCTGACCGCCTACGCGGTGACCCCCGCGCTGCGGGAGTGGTACGTCTCCGACGACATCGAGGAGCTGGAGTACGCGGCGCTCAACCGGGCCGCGTCCGCGTCGCTGCGGATGATCGCCGGGGACCCCGGGGCCGCCCGCCGACGCGTCGTCGTCGCCGTCGACGTGCCGGACGGGGACGCGGTCGCCGACCCGGACCACATCCTGGACGCCTCCTCGCTCGGCGAGGTCACCGTCGCCTCCGCGGTGGCGCTGGCCAAGGCCGCCGCGGTGCACGTCGACTCGGACGAGGCCGACAAGGACGTCACGGCGGCCGCCGCGGCGCTGGGGGCGGCGGACCTCGGTGACGACGACGCCCAGTTCACCGTGGACGGCGCCGAGGACCATGAGCTGCTGTGGTTCGGTATCCAGGAGATCCCGAATCTGATCGGGTGAGCGGCCCGGGAGGACCTGCCGTGGCCCCTTCCGCGAGTGCCCCCGGGGCCTGACGGCCGGCTGGTCCGCCGGGCTGTCCGTCCGGTTGTCAGAGGCAGCGGGTATTTTTCTCGCATGGGGACGCACGGGAAGCACCGCACACATCTGGTCTGGGACTGGAACGGCACACTGCTCGACGACAACATCGCGGTCGTCGGCGCGACGAACGCCGCGTTCGTCGAGGTCGGCCTGGCGCCGATCACCCTGGAGCAGTACCGGGAGATGTACTGCGTCCCGATCCCTCGTTTCTACGAGCGCCTGATGGGCCGGCTGCCCACGGAGACCGAGTGGGAGCGGATGGACGGCGTCTTCCACCGCCACTACACCGAGCAGCGCGAGGCCTGCGGGCTCACCGAGGGGGCCGCCGAGCTGCTCGCCCAGTGGCAGCTGACCGGCCGGAGCCAGTCCCTGCTGAGCATGTACGGACACGAGCACCTGGTCCCGGTGGTGCGGCGCTACGGCATCGAGCGGCACTTCCTGCGTGTCGACGGGCGCACCGGGCCGTCCGGCGGCAGCAAGGCGCAGCACATGGAGCGGCATTTCGCGGCCCTGGACGGGATATCCCCCGAGCGCACGGTGGTCATCGGTGACGCCGTGGACGACGCGGTGGCCGCGGCTCACGTCGGAGCGAAGGCGGTGCTCTTCACCGGCGGGTCGCACAGCCGGGCCAGCCTGGAGGCGGCCGGGGTGCCCGTCGTGGACACCCTGGCCGAGGCCACGGCCCTCGCCCAGCAGCTGAGCGAGTAAGCCGGCCGCCGAGCGCACAGGCCGGCCGCCGGACGGACTGCCGGACACCGAGCGGGGTGCCGGACGGGCGGTCGGCAGGCCGGGACGGGATGCAGGGCGTCGGCATCCCGCCGGACGGCCTCAGGTCACCGGGGCCTTGGTGCGGAGCACGGTCAGGAACGCGCGCATCCAGGCCGAGTGGTCCGGCCAGGCGCGGGACGAGACGAGGGTGCCGTCCACCACGGCCTCGGAGTCCTCGAAGGCGGCTCCGGCCGTCGTCATGTCCGGTTCCAGCGCGGGATAGGCCGTGACCCGCCGGCCCTTCAGCGCACCGACCGCCGCCGTCATCAACGGGCCGTGGCAGATCTGGGCCACCGGGCGGTCCGTGGCGAAGAACGCCGAGAGGATCGTGCGCAGGCCGGCGTCGTTGCGCAGGTACTCGGGCGCGCGCCCGCCGGGGACGACGAGGGCCACGTAGTCGTCCGGGTCGACCTCGGAGAAGGCCAGGTCGGCGGGCCAGGTGTAGCCGGGCTTCTCGGTGTAGGTGTCGAAGCCGGGCTCGAAGTCGTGGACCACGAAGCGGAGCGTCTTGCGGGAAGGAGCGGCGATATGGACCTCGTAACCCTCCTCGCGCAGCCGCTGGTACGGGTAGAGGACCTCGAGGGACTCGGCGGCGTCGCCGGTGACGATCAGGATCTTCGGTGCCATGGCAGTGCTCCCCACGGTGCGTCGGCCTGTTCCGCTTACCGGTACCAGAGTGCGGCAGCGACGGGGTGTGCGCTGTCCAGAGTGTCAAACTTCGGGGCCCTCTTTTGTACACATGCGGCTCGTGACGGTGACGGGGGCGGGCGAGATAGCCTGGACCCCGTGATCAGCGCGATACGCCTCGGGGGCAGCGAAGCCCCCGGCCTGCGCCCGGAGTGCCTCAGCACCCGGGCCATGACTGATCCCCTCAGCCCGGCCCGAATGCCAAAAATGGCCAATAAGGTCCCGGGCGTCTCTCATAGCGGCATAGCGTCGACCCAGACCGGAAACCCCGCGTCGCGGCGGTACGTCGCCTTTCTCACCTACGTCACGCAACGGCGCGCGACAGGAGCCAGAGGACATGCAGACCAAGCTGGACGAAGCCAAGGCCGAGCTGCTCGCACGGGCCGCCCAGGTAGCTGACCACAGCCCGGGCGGTGGTGTCGGCGGCCCGGGCGGTACCCCCCGGGTGCAGGTGGCGGCCGCCGGGGCCGACCAGGGCACCCGGGCCGGGCAGGAGCGTCCGGGCCAGGACGTCCTGCTCGCCTACCTCCAGCGCTACTACCTGCACACCGCTCCCGAGGACGTCGCCGGCCGTGACCCGGTCGACGTCTTCGGCGCCGCCTCCTCCCACTACCGCCTCGCCGAGAACCGCCCCCAGGGCACGGCCAACGTCCGGGTGCACACCCCGACCGTCGAGGAGAACGGCTGGACCTGCAGCCACTCCGTCGTCGAGGTCGTCACCGACGACATGCCGTTCCTGGTCGACTCCGTGACCAACGAGCTGTCCCGCCAGGGCCGCGGCATCCACGTCGTGATCCACCCGCAGGTCATCGTCCGCCGTGACCTGACCGGCAAGCTGATCGAGGTCCTCACCGAGGGCGTCGGCATCTCGACGGGCCCCCAGAACGGCCGCGAGAACGCCAAGGGGGCGAAGGACGCCAAGGCCGCGCTGCCGCACGACGCGCTCGTCGAGTCCTGGATCCACGTCGAGATCGACCGCGAGACCGACCGCGCCGACCTCAAGCAGATCCAGGCCGACCTCCTGCGGGTCCTGTCCGACGTGCGGGAGACCGTCGAGGACTGGGAGAAGATGCGGGACGCCGCGCTGCGCATCGCCGACGACCTTCCCGGTGAGCCGCTCGACGAGCTCGCGGACGACGAGGTGAACGAGGCCAGGGAGCTGCTGCGCTGGCTCGCCGCCGACCACTTCACCTTCCTCGGCTACCGCGAGTACGAACTGAAGGACACCGACGCGCTGGCCGCCGTGCCCGGCACCGGCCTCGGCATCCTGCGCTCCGACCCGCGCCACAGCGAGGACGAGGCACACCCGGTCAGCCCGTCCTTCGACCGGCTGCCCGCGGACGCCCGGGCCAAGGCCCGCGAGCACAAGCTCCTCATCCTGACCAAGGCCAACAGCCGGGCGACGGTGCACCGCCCCAGCTACCTCGACTACGTCGGCGTGAAGAAGTTCGACGCCGACGGCAACGTCATCGGTGAGCGCCGCTTCCTCGGTCTGTTCTCGTCCGCCGCCTACACCGAGTCCGTGCGCCGGGTGCCCGTCATCCGCCGCAAGGTCGCCGAGGTGCTGGAGGGCGCGGGCTTCTCGTACAACAGCCACGACGGCCGCGACCTGCTGCAGATCCTGGAGACGTACCCCCGCGACGAGCTGTTCCAGACGCCGCCCGACCAGCTGCGCTCCGTCGTCACCTCGGTGCTCTACCTCCAGGAGCGGCGCCGGCTCCGGCTCTACCTGCGCCAGGACGAGTACGGGCGCTACTACTCCGCGATCGTCTACCTGCCGCGCGACCGCTACACCACCGCTGTGCGGCTGCGGCTGATCGAGATCCTCAAGGAGGAGCTGAACGGCACCAGCGTCGACTTCACCGCCTGGAACACCGAGTCGATCCTCTCCAGGCTGCACTTCGTCGTCCGGGTGGCCCCCGGCAGCGAGCTGGCCGCTCTCACCGACGCCGAGGCCGACCGCATCGAGGCCCGGCTCGTCGAGGCGGCCCGTTCCTGGGCCGACGGCTTCCAGGAGGCGCTGGGCGCCGAGTGCGGTGAGGAGCGTGCCGCCGAGCTGCTGCGCCAGTACGGGCACTCGTTCCCCGAGGGCTACAAGGCCGACCACTCGCCGCGCTCCGCCGTGGCCGACCTGGTCCACCTCGAAGCACTCAAGCAGGACGGGAAGGACTTCGCCCTCAGCCTGTACGAGCCGGTCGGCGCCGCCCCCGGTGAGCGCCGGTTCAAGATCTACCGGACGGGCGAGCAGGTTTCCCTGTCCGCCGTCCTCCCCGCGCTCCAGCGGCTCGGTGTCGAGGTCGTCGACGAGCGTCCGTACGAGCTGCGCTGCGCGGACCGTACGCACGCCTGGATCTACGACTTCGGGCTGCGGATGCCGCTGGCCACCGCCAACGGCGGCTACCTGGCCGACGACGCGCGCGAACGGTTCCAGGAGGCGTTCGCCGCCGTGTGGACCGGCGAGGCGGAGAACGACGGCTTCAACGCGCTGGTGCTGAGCGCGGGTCTGAACTGGCGCCAGGCCATGGTGCTGCGCGCCTACGCCAAGTACCTGCGCCAGGCCGGATCCACGTTCAGCCAGGACTACATGGAGAGCACTCTCCAGAACAACGTCCACACCACCCGGCTGCTGGTCTCGCTCTTCGAGGCCCGGATGTCGCCGGAGCGCCAGAAGGCCGGTACGGAGCTGACCGACGGGCTCCTCGAGGAGCTCGACGGCGCCCTGGACCAGGTCGCCTCGCTCGACGAGGACCGGATCCTGCGGTCCTTCCTCACCGTCATCAAGGCCACCCTGCGCACCAACTTCTTCCAGCGTGCCGACGACGGCAGGCCGCACGGCTACGTGTCGATGAAGTTCGATCCGCAGTCGATCCCGGATCTCCCGGCGCCCCGCCCGGCCTTCGAGATCTGGGTGTACTCGCCGCGGGTCGAGGGCGTCCACCTGCGCTTCGGGAAGGTCGCCCGTGGCGGTCTGCGCTGGTCGGACCGGCGCGAGGACTTCCGTACGGAGATCCTCGGTCTGGTCAAGGCGCAGATGGTGAAGAACACCGTCATCGTGCCGGTCGGCGCCAAGGGCGGCTTCGTCGCCAAGCAGCTTCCCGACCCTTCCGTCGACCGGGACGCCTGGATGGCCGAGGGCATCGCCGCCTACCGCACCTTCATCTCGGCGCTGCTCGACATCACCGACAACATGGTGGCCGGCGAGGTCGTGCCGCCCAAGGACGTCGTCCGGCACGACGAGGACGACACCTACCTCGTCGTCGCGGCCGACAAGGGCACCGCGAAGTTCTCCGACATCGCCAACGAGGTCGCCGTCGCGTACGGCTTCTGGCTCGGTGACGCGTTCGCCTCCGGCGGTTCGGCCGGTTACGACCACAAGGGCATGGGCATCACGGCCCGTGGCGCCTGGGAGTCCGTCGAGCGCCACTTCCGGGAGCTCGGTCACGACACGCAGACCGAGGACTTCACCGTCGTCGGCGTCGGCGACATGTCGGGTGACGTGTTCGGCAACGGGATGCTGCTCTCCGAGCACATCCGGCTCGTCGCGGCCTTCGACCACCGGCACATCTTCATCGACCCGAAGCCGGACGCCGCGACCTCGTACGCCGAGCGGCGGCGCCTGTTCGACCTGCCGCGCAGCTCCTGGGCCGACTACGGCAAGGAACTGATCTCGGCGGGCGGCGGTGTCCACCCGCGCAGCGCCAAGTCGATTCCGGTCAACGCGCACATGCGCGAGGCGCTCGGCATCGAGGCCAAGGTCACCAAGATGACGCCGGCCGACCTGATGCAGGCCATCCTCAAGGCCCCCGTCGACCTGGTGTGGAACGGCGGCATCGGTACGTACATCAAGTCCTCCGCCGAGTCGAACGGGGACGTCGGGGACAAGGCCAACGACTCGATCCGCGTCAACGGCGAGGACCTGCGCGCCAAGGTGGTCGGCGAGGGCGGCAACCTCGGGGCCACCCAGCTGGGCCGCATCGAATTCGCCCGTACCGGTGGCAGGATCAACACCGACGCGATCGACAACAGCGCCGGTGTGGACACCTCCGACCACGAGGTGAACATCAAGATCCTGCTCAACGGCCTGGTGCGGGACGGCGACATGACGGTCAAGCAGCGCAACAAGCTGCTCGCCGAGATGACCGACGAGATCGGTCATCTGGTGCTGCGGAACAACTACGCGCAGAACACCGCACTCGCCAACTCGGTCGCCCAGGCTCCCTCCCTGCTCCACGCCCAGCAGCGCTTCATGCGCCGGCTGGGCCGCGACGGGCATCTCGACCGGGCCCTGGAGTTCCTGCCCACCGACCGGCAGATCCGCGAACTGCTGAGCGCCGGCAAGGGGCTCAGCCAGCCCGAGCTGGCCGTCCTGCTCGCCTACACGAAGATCACGGCGGCGCAGGAGCTGATCGGCACGAGCCTGCCGGACGACGCGCACCTGCAGAAGCTGCTGCACGCCTACTTCCCGCGGCAGCTGCGCGAGCGCTACCCGGACGCGGTCGACGGCCACGCGCTGCGGCGCGAGATCATCACCACGGTCCTGGTGAACGACACGGTGAACACCGGTGGTTCGACCTTCCTGCACCGGCTGCGGGAAGAGACCGGCGCCTCGATCGGGGAGATCGTGCGGGCGCAGTTCGCGGCCCGGGAGATCTTCGGCCTCGGCGAGGTGTGGGACGCCGTCGAGGCGCTCGACAACAAGGTCGCCGCCGATGTGCAGACCCGGATCCGGCTGCACTCGCGCCGGCTCGTCGAGCGCGGCTCGCGCTGGCTGCTCGGCAACCGGCCGCAGCCGCTGGAGATCGCCGGGACGATCGACTTCTTCCGCGACGGTGTCGAGCAGGTCTGGGCCGAGCTGCCCAAGATGCTGATGGGCGCCGACCAGGAGTGGTACCGGTCCATCCTGGACGAGCTCACCGCGGCGGGTGTCCCGGACGCCCTGGCCCAGCGCGTCGCCGGATTCTCGTCGGCCTTCCCGGCGCTCGACATCGTGGCGATCGCCGACCGTACGGGCAAGGACCCGCTGCCCGTGGCCGAGGTGTACTACGACCTCGCGGACCGGCTGGGCATCACCCAGCTGATGGACCGGATCATCGAGCTGCCGCGGGCCGACCGCTGGCAGTCGATGGCCCGTGCCTCCATCCGCGAGGACCTGTACGCGGCGCACGCCGCGCTCACGGGCGACGTGCTGAGCGTGGGCAACGGAACCTCCTCGCCGCAGGAGCGGTTCGAGGCGTGGGAGGAGAAGAACGCGGCGATCCTGTCGCGCTCGCGGTCCACGCTGGAGGAGATCCAGGGGTCGGACTCCTTCGACCTGGCGAACCTGTCGGTGGCGATGCGGACGATGCGGACGCTGCTGCGTACGCACGCCTGACGAAGCGCGAAGGGGCGACTGCCGGACGCATCCGCGTCCTGGCAGCCGCCCCTTCCCGTCCTCATGCGGCGGGCGCGCGGGTCACTTCCCCTGCTTCCTGCCGGACGTGTGGCGCTCGTACGCCGCGACGACCTCCTGCGCGGGTCCGTCCATCCGCAGCGTGCCGGCCTCCAGCCAGAGGGCCCGGTCGCAGGTCTCGGTGATCGACTTGTTGTGGTGGCTGACCAGGAAGACCGTGCCGGCCTGCTCGCGCAGCTCGATGATCCGTTCCTTGCTGCGACGCTGGAACCGGGCGTCGCCGGTGGAGAGCGCCTCGTCGATCAGCAGGACGTCGTGGTCCTTGGCGGCGGCGATGGAGAAGCGCAGCCGGGCGCCCATGCCGGAGGAGTACGTCCGCATCGGCAGGGTGATGAAGTCGCCCTTCTCGTTGATGCCGGAGAAGTCGACGATGCCGGCGTAGCGTGCGCGGATCTCCTCGCGGCTCATGCCCATCGCGAGTCCGCCGAGCACGACGTTGCGCTCGCCGGTCAGATCGCTCATGAGCGCCGCGTTCACCCCGAGCAGCGACGGCTGGCCCTGGGTGTGGACACGGCCCTTCGTCGCGGGCAGCAGTCCGGCGATCGCCTTGAGCAGGGTCGACTTCCCCGATCCGTTGGAGCCGATCAGCCCGATCGCCTCTCCCTTGTACGCGGCGAAGCTGACGCCTTTCACAGCGTGCACCTCGCGCACCCCGGGCGCCTGCCGGCGCGAGACGATCCGGCTCAGGGCGGAGGTCGCGCTGCCCTTGCCGGTACGGGCCCCGTTGACCTTGTACGTGATGTGGACGTCGTCGACGACGACCGTCGGCACCGCGCGATCCGTGCTGTCAGCCACGTCCGTAACTCTCCTCGGCCTGCCAGAAGTAGAGGAACCCGCCCACGCCGCACAGCAGCGCCCAGCCGGTGGCGACGGCCCACACGTGCGGGGGGAGCTGCGCGCTGTGGAAGCTGTCGATGAGGGCGAACCGCATCAGGTCGATGTAGACGGCGGCCGGATTGATCTCCAGCGCCAGTTTGGCCAGGTACGGGACGTGCGCGCCCGCCAGGCTCGCGTCGAGGCTCCACATGACGCCCGAGGCGTACATCCAGGTGCGCAGGATGAAGGGCATCAGCTGGGCGATGTCCGGGGTACGGGCGGCCAGCCGGGCGAAGACCATCGAGACGCCGGTGTTGAACAGCGCCTGCAACGCCAGGGCCGGTACCGCCAGCAGCCAGGAGACGTGCGGGTACTGGCCGAACACCAGCATGATCAGCACCAGCGCGCCCAGGGAGAAGAGCAGCTGCTGGAGCTGTTGCAGGGCCAGCGCGATCGGCAGTGAGGCGCGGGGGAAGTGCAGGGCCCGTACGAGGCCGATGTTGCCGCTGATCGCCCGGGTGCCCGCGGTGATGGAGTTGCTGGTGAACGTCCAGATGAAGACGCCGGTGACCAGGAACGGGACGTAGTCGCTGACGCCCTGCTTCGTCTGCATCAGGACGCCGAAGATGAAGTAGAAGACCAGCGCGTTGAGCAGCGGGGTCATGATCTGCCAGATCTGGCCGAGCTTCGCCTGGCTGTACTGGGCGGTGAGCTTGGCGGTGGCGAAGGCGGTGATGAAGTGCCGCCGTCCCCACAGCTGCCGTACGTACGCCGGCAGGGTCGGGCGGGCTCCGCTCACGGTCAGTCCATGGCGGGCGGCGAGGGCGGCTAGCTCGCCCGGGGCGTACACGGGCGGGAAGGAGACGGACGGTGGTGCGTCCGCCGGGGCCGGGGCTGTTGTCTGGCTCACCACGATCGCTTTCGAGGGAAGGCGGGAAGTGCGGAGGGGAACACTCAGGCGATCGACGGGACGGGACCGTATCGTCGCAACGCCGAGGGCAGGACGCTCGACGTCGCTACGCAACCGTTTCGTCGTCGCGGACTATGATTCGGCCATGACCACCGACCCGGGAAGCCGCCGCCGTGCCCCCGCCGGAGCCGCCGTGCTGCGCGAGAACGTGACCGATGCGATCCGCAGCGCGGTCTTCGAGGAGCTGGCCGCGGTCGGCTTCGCCCGGATGTCGATCGAAGGCATCGCCCGCCGGGCCGGCGTCGGCAAGACCGCCGTCTACCGCCGCTGGAAGTCCAAGCTGCACCTGGTCCTGGACCTGGTATCCGCCGTCGCGGTGCAGGGCATGCCCGCCCCGGCCACCGGTTCGCTGTACGGGGACGTGCGCGCCGTGCTCGAACTGGCCGCGTACGCCCTGCGCCACCCGCTCGCCTCCCAGGTCATCCCGGACCTGCTGGTCGAGGCGGCCCGCAGTCCGGAGATCTCCGACACCATCAAGGCCGCCCTGCTCGACCCGCAGCAGGGCATCGCCGCCGTGGTCGTACGGGACGCCGTCGCGCGCGGGGAACTGCCGCGGGACAGCGACCCGGACCGCGCCCTCGACCTGATCGTCGGGCCCCTCTACTGGCGGCTCGCCGTCGTCAGGGGCGAGCTGCCCGCGGGCTATCTGGACGACCTGGCGGCCTCGGCCGTGGCCGCCCTCACCCGCTGAGAGGGAGCGGAAGCGCTGCGGTGCCGGGGGCCGGCGTCAGCACGATGAGCGCGACATCACCCGCAGGGGACCGTAACCGGTGACCCCCTGCCGTTCACGGGGTTGAGCCATACGGATAGCCAGGCCCCCGATGAACGGACGTGCTCACCATGCCGCCACGGCTCAGCGTCGTTGTCCCCGTCCACAACGTGGAACCCTTCCTCACGGACTGCCTGAAGTCCCTCGCGGGGCAGACCGTCACCGACCTCGAAGTGGTGATGGTGGACGACGGGTCCACCGACGGCAGCGGGTCCCTGGCCGCCCGGTTCGCGGCACAGGACGACCGTTTCCGGCTGGTCAGCCAGGAGAACGGCGGACTGGGGCACGCCCGCAACACCGGCGTCCGCAACTGCGATCCCGCCGGCCGCTACCTCGCCTTCGTCGACAGCGACGACGTCGTCCCGCCGCGCGCGTACGAACTGCTGCTCGGCGCCCTGGAGGAGACCGGCTCGGACCTCGCGTCCGGCAACGTGCTGCGGCTGCGGGCGGACGGCAGGCTCCAGCAGTCGCCCATGTTCCGGGCCCCCATGGCCACCACGCGGCTGCGCACCCACGTCTCCCGCGACCGGGAACTCCTCGGCGACCGGATCGCCTGCAACAAGGTCTTCCGCCGGTCCTTCTGGGACGAGCACGCGTTCGCCTTCCCCGTCGGCGCGCTCTACGAGGACATCCCGGTCGTGCTGCCCGCCCACTTCCTGGCCGGTTCCGTCGACATCGTGAAGGACCCCGTCTACCACTGGCGCGACCGCCCCGGCTCGATCACCGCCGGCCGGGCCGTCGTCCGCGGCATCCGCGACCGGGTCGCGCACGTGCGGGGCGTCTGCGCCTTCCTGGCGGAGAACCGCACGGCCGCCGACAAGAAGCACTACGAGGCGCACGCCCTCGCCAACGACCTCTGGTACTTCATGGAGGTCCTGCCCGAAGGCGACGAGGAGTACCGCGCCGCCTTCCTGACGCACACCAACGCGTTCCTCGACCAGATCGACCCGGCGGTGCTCGACGGCCTCCCGCTGCGGCTGCGGCTGATGTGGCACCTGGTGCGCGAGCGCCGCACGGAGGAACTGCTGGCCCTGCTCGCCTTCGACAAGCGCGAGCCCGGAGCGTTCGCCGTACGCGGCGTGCGCCGTCGGCGGGCCGGCTACCCCCCGCTGACCCGGCCCGTGCCGCCCCGGGTGCTGCGCGTGGGTGAGCGCGATCTGCCGCTGGTCGCCCGGCTGCGGGAGGTGCGCTGGCAGGACGGCAAGCTGCACCTGAAGGGGTACGCGTACATCCGCAACCTGCCCGTCACCGCGGGTTCCGCCGAATTCCGGGCCGGCTGGCTGCGGGCGGGCCGGCATCACGTGATCCCGCTGCGACTGCGCAGGACCGACGAGCCGGAGGCCACCGCCCGGTCCCGGCAGAGCCTGCACGACTACGACCGGTCGGGCTTCGAGACGGTGCTCGACCCGGCCCGGCTCCGTGTCCCCGCGGACGACCCGGCCGGCCGCGTCACCTGGCGCCTGGAGCTCGGCGTCGCGCGGAACGGGCTGCTGCGACGCTCCGTCCCCTCCACCGCGGAGGCCTCCGTCGCACCGCCCGTGCACCGGCCGGACGGCGACCACCGGATCGTGCCCGCCTTCGACGCCGACCGGCTGGTCCTGCACGCCGAGCGGATCGACGCACGCTTCGAGACACACCGCGCGGGAGGGACGCAGGACGGCACGGCCACCGTGGTCGTCGACGGCATGCTCCGGAACCGGCTCGGCGGCCAGGACCTGCGACTGGGCCTGACCCACCGCTCCTCCGGCGCCACCTTCGCGTGCCCGGTGACGGTGCAGGAGGACACCACCCCCTCGGCTACGGGCTGGCGGCGCTTCACGGCCGCGATCCCGCTCACCGCCCTTGCCGACGCCCGGCCGGAGGCGACGCGGGGGCGCTCGGGCATCCCGTACAGCGTCCATCTCATCGGCCCCGGCGGCCACCGGACCCCCATCGACGTGCCGGGGCCCGTCCCGCCCGGCCGCTACCCGCTCGCCCCGGTGGGCGGCGAGCCCCGCGAACTCGCCCTCACCGTGAGCGCACGCGGCAATCTGCTGATCAGCGACCGCCCCGTCCAGCCCGCCGTCGAACTGGCCGCCTGGACGCAGGACGGGAAGCTGCTCCTGGAGGGCGCCTTCCCCGGCGATCCCGGGCGCCCGGTCGAGCTGGTGGCCCGGCACAGCGGCCATCACGAGGAGGCGGTCCTTCCCGTCGTGTTCACCGGGCAGCAGGACGAGCGGCGGTTCTCGGCCGTGCTGCGGCCGGACGCCGTCGAGCGGGGCGGAGGCGGCGAGCTGCCGCTGGGAGAGGGCAACTGGTACTTCTTCCTCCGCGAGAAGGGAACCGCCGACGACGCCCGTGAATCCGCCCTGCGCCTTCCGGCCGCCGTGCATCACACCCTGCCCGCGGCCCGCACCCTGGCGGGCCGCGCGTACGCCGTCGAGCGGCGCTTCCACGACCAGCTGCTGCTGAGCTGCGCACCCCCGCTCGGCCCCGCGGAGCGCGGCCCCCGCGCCCGGCGCCTGCTCAGCCGCGCCTACGCGGCACAGCGCACCGCCGCCCTGCGCGAGACCGTGCTGTTCAGCAGCTTCGACGGCCGTCAGTACTCGGACTCACCGCGCGCCGTCCACGAGGAACTGACCCGGCGCGGGGCCGGTCCGGAGCATCTGTGGGTCGTGCGCGACCGGCAGGCGCGCATCCCGGCCGGGGTCACCGCGGTGGAGTACGGCTCGGCCGCCTGGCACGAGGCACTGACCCGCAGCCGGTACATCGTCACCAACACCCAGCTGCCGGAGTGGTTCGAACGGCGCGAGGGCCAGACCGTCGTCCAGACCTGGCACGGAACTCCGCTCAAGCGCATCGGCCTCGACCTCGCCGGCACCGCCCACGCGAACCCCGCCTACATCGCCACCCTCGAACAGCGGGCCCGGCAGTGGAGCTTCCTCGTCTCCCCGAACACGTACTCCACGCCCGTGCTGCGCCGCTCCTTCGGTTTCGAGGGGGAGGTCCTGGAGTGCGGCTATCCCCGCAACGACCTCTTCCACGCCCCGGACCGGACCAAGGTCGCCGCCGCGGTGCGGGAGACCCTTCAGATCCCCGACGGCAAACGGGTCGTGCTGTACGCGCCGACCTGGCGCGAGGACCGGCCGAGCAGCCGCGGGCGCTACTCCATGGACCTGCGGCTCGACCTCGCCGCGGCCGAGCGCCAACTGGGCGCGGACACCGTCCTGCTGGTGCGCCGTCACTACCTGGTCACCGACCGGCTCCCGGACAGCGGCACGGGCTTCGTCCGCGACGTCTCGCGCTACCCGGAGGTGGGTGAGCTGATGCTGATCAGCGACGCGCTGGTGACCGACTACTCCTCACTGATGTTCGACTTCGCGCAGACCGGCCGCCCGATGCTCTTCCACACCTACGACCTGGAGCACTACCGCGACACGCTGCGCGGATTCGCCTTCGACTTCGAGTCGCGGGCCCCCGGGCCGCTGATCCCGGACTCCGGGGACCTCGTCGAGGCGCTGCGCGACCCGGTCCGTGCCACGGCGGGACACGCGCAGGCGTACGAGGCGTTCCGGCGGGACTTCTGCGACCTCGACGACGGCCGGGCGGCCGCCCGGGTGGCCGACCGGATGCTGTAGCCCGTGCCCTGTGCCGCACCGCCCCGGACCGCGCGGACGGGAGGCGGACCGCGCGGCCACGGGGTGGTGAACCTGCATTGACGCACGGACTGTCCGAACTGCGTGAACCGTTCGAGTGATTCGGAGAATGCGGCGTTTTCGCGGATGTGCAGGGAATCCGAGCCGTGGGCCGGATAAGTGTGTTCATCGGTGCGCTGTATAGCGCCGCCGGGTTGCTACGTTCTGTTTTCATGGGTATCCGAATGTGGTGCGAGACCTGGGATGTGCGACGGGCGAGAGCCGCTGTACTCGTTGCGGCGGCGGCCGGCCTTCTCGCTCGCGTGGTCATCGCCGCCTGTGTTCCGGGACCCGCCGATGTGCGTTTCTTCCAGGGATTCGCCAAGGCCGTCTCCGTGTACGGGCCCGTCCGCGTCTATGAGCATGCGCTGCCCGGTCTGCCCGTCTACAACCACCCGCCGCTGGCCGGCTGGATGCTGCTCGGACTGAACGGGCTCTCCGAATTCGGAATGTCGTTCGGGACGTTGATCCGATGGCCCGCGTCGATCGCCGATTTCCTCTGCGTCCTGCTGGTGTTCGAAATCGTCCGCAGGCGCGCCGCGCCGCGTACCGCGATGCTGTGCGCGATCGGGGTGGCCGTCAGCCCGGTCCTGATCGCCACCTCCGGCTACCACGGCAACACCGACGCGGTCGCCGTCATGTTCGCCCTGGCCGCCGCCCATCTGCTGGCCGACCGGAAGTCCCCGCTCGCCGCCGGGGTGGCCGCGGCCCTCTCGATCAGCGTCAAGTTCGTCCCGGTCGTGGTGATCCCGGCGCTGCTCGTCGGCGCGCTGCGGGGCGGCCGGCCGGTACTGGTCCGCTTCGCCGCCGGGTTCGCCGCCGTGTTCGCCCTCGTGTGGGGGCCGGTCCTGGCGACCGTGCCGCAGGACCTCACGGCCGACGTGCTGGAGTACGCGGGCGGCGGCTACCGCCTCTGGGGGCTGGTCCGCTTCGCCGACGCGTTCGGCCTGCCCGAGTCCGTCATCGGCTTCATGCAGGGCGGCGGCCACTTCCTCTTCGTCCTGCTGTGCGTGGTCGCCGGCGTCCGGCTCGCGTGGCTGCGGCCCGCCCAGTTGCCGGGCGTCGTCGCCGCCACGCTGGGCCTGCTGCTCCTCCTGTCCACCGCCTCCGGCCTGCAGTACCTCACCTGGGCGGCGGCCGGCCTGTTCGTCCTCGGGTTCTGGGAGGGGTTCGCGTACAACTGCGTGCTCGGACTGACGGCCTTCCTCGGCTACAGCGGACGCTCCGCCGTGCGCTGGAGCGAGCCGGTGCTGCAACTCGGCGCCGCGGGCTGGATCGTCCTCGCGGCCGGACTGGCCACGGGCGTCCACCGCCTCCTCGCCACGCGGCCCGGCGGGGACCCGGCCGTCGGCGCCGGGCGGGCCCAGGTCTCCGCTCCCCGTACCTCCCAGCCCTCCGGGTCCGCCGCCACCTGACCGCGCCGCCAGAGCGGCGCCCGCCACCCTCCCCTCCCGATCCCAGCCACGAGCACCGAGCGCAACTGGAGAACGCACCGTGAAGGAAAGCCCGAGCCCCAGGATCGGCATCCTGGTGGTCGCGTACAACGCGGAGACCACGCTGGAGAAGACCCTCGACCGGATTCCGGAGGACTTCCGGTCCCGGGTCGACGAGATCCTGATCCTCGACGACGCGAGTCATGACGCGACCTTCACCGCCGGCTGCCGCTGGTCGCAGGCCGAGGGCATGCCGCGGACCGTGGTGATGCGGCACACCAAGAACCTCGGGTACGGCGGCAACCAGAAGGCCGGATACGCGCTGGCGGCCGCACACGGACTCGACATCATCGTCCTGCTGCACGGTGACGGACAGTACGCCCCCGAACTGCTCCCCGAAATGGTCGCACCGATCGAACGCGGCGAATGCGAAGCCGTGTTCGGATCGCGGATGATGAAATCCGGCAGCGCCCTCAAGGGGGGAATGCCGATGTACAAGTGGCTGGGCAACCGCATCCTCACCAGGCTGGAGAACAGGCTGCTCGGATCGAATCTCACCGAATTCCACTCCGGATACCGCGCCTACAGCGTCGAGGCGCTGAAGAAGCTGCCCGTCGACCGGAACACGGACGCCTTCGACTTCGACACCCAGATCATCGTCCAGCTGCTGAACGCCGGAATGCGGATCAAGGAGATCCCGGTCCCCACCTACTACGGCGACGAGATCTGCTACGTCAACGGCATGAAGTACGCGAAGGACGTCGTCAAGGACGTCCTCGAATACCGCCTGGCGGTCAAGGGGTTCGGCACCTGCGCCTGGATTCCCAAGCCCGTGGAGTACGCCTTCAAGGAGGGCGACGGCTCCTCGCACGCGGTCATCCTGGAGAAGATGCGCCAGTTGCCTCCCGGCCGGGTCCTGGATCTCGGCTGTTCCGGCGGGCTGTTCGCCGAGCGCCTCGAAGCCCTCGGCCACGAGGTGACGGGCGTGGACTACGTCGAGGTGCCCGGTGTGCGCGAGAAGTGCACCCACTTCCATCTCGCCGACCTGGAGGAGGGCCTGCCGGCCGGGATCGGCGCCGGCTTCGACTACGTGGTGGCGGGAGACGTCATCGAGCACCTCTCGCGCCCCGAACGCGTGCTCACCGAGGTCGCCACCGTGCTGCGGCCCGGCGGCGAGGTGCTGCTCTCCGTGCCGAACTTCAGCCACTGGTACTCACGGCTGCGGGTCGCGCTCGGGGCCTTCGACTACGACCGCCGCGGCATCCTCGACGAAACGCATCTGCGCTTCTTCACCCGGGCCAGCCTGCGCCGCACCGTACGCGCCGCGGGCTACGACGTCCTGGACATCGCCTCGACCGGGGCGCCGTTCTGGTCACTCCTGGGCCGCGGGCCGCTCGCCGCCGTACTCGGCGGGCTGTCGAGGCTGCTGACCCGGATCCGGCCGACCCTGTTCGGCTATCAGCACGTCGCACTGCTCACCCCGCATGCGGCCGAGACGATCATCGCTGGAGAGCACGTCGATGTACAGGACATCCTCAACCGCCAGTACGCCCCCGCCGACCGGGTCGGCGTCTGAGGCGACGATCCCCGAACCCACCCCCGCCCCGGCATCCGAGCCCCCGGCCGCCGCAGTCAGGAGCAAGGCCTTGTCCCTCACCAGTCTGATCCTGCTGCTGTTCGCCGTCTTCTCGTCGGCAGGCGGTCAGATCATGCTCAAGCACGGGATGAAGGGCGCCGCGGCCACCGCGGGCCGGGACGGCGGCTCCGTCGCGCTGCGCGCCGCCACCAGCCCGTGGGTCGTGCTCGGCCTGGTGGTCTTCGCGGTGTCGGCCCTCGCCTGGATGTCGACGCTGGCCAAGGTGCCGCTCTCCATCGCCTACCCGTTCAACGCCCTCGGTTACCTGCTGATCGTGGGGGCCGGGGCGACGGTGCTGCACGAGCGGACCTCGATGTGGACCTGGGGCGGTTCGCTGCTCGTGGTGATCGGCCTCGCCACGGTGATGGCGGGCCAGCAACGCTGAGCCCGACACCCGCCGAAGGCCCCGGTGGCGGGCCCTTCGGCGGGCGCCCGGTCAGACCGTCGCGGTCGGGGCGGGCTCCTCGCCCAGCAGGACCCGGCGCACCACGCGCTCGGCGGCGCGGCCGTCGTCGTACGGGCAGAAGCGGGCCCGGAAGGCCGTCAGCAGCGCCTTGCTCGCCGGACCGTCCCAGCTGCCGTCGGTGAAGATCCGCGCCAGTTCGTCCGTGGTCGTCGCCACGGCGCCCGGGGTCTCGCCGGGCCTGCCGGAGAGCAGGTCGAAGACGACGCCGCGGACCGTGCGGTACGTCTCCCAGTCGGGGGCGTGCACCACGATCGGACGGTTCAGGTGCGCGTAGTCGAACATCACCGACGAGTAGTCCGTGATCAGCGCGTCGGCCGCCAGGCAGAGCTCCTCGATCCGCGGGTGGTCGCTGACGTCGATGACCGACGGGCTCTCGGGCAGCCCCGCGCCCCCGTAGAAGTAGTGCGCGCGCACCATGACCACGGTGTCCGGGCCGACGGCCGCGCAGAACCGTGCCAGGTCCAGGCGGCTGGTGTAGGCGGCCTCGTAGTCGCGGTGGGTGGGCGCGTACAGCAGGGCGCGCTGCCCGGGCCGGATGCCGAGGCCCACGCGGGCCGCCCGGACCTGGTCGTCGGTCGCCGACGCGAGGACGTCGTTGCGCGGGTACCCCGTCTCCAGGCTCCGCGCGGCGCCCGGGTAGGCGCGGGCCCAGACCTCGGTGGAGTGCGGATTGGCGGAGACGCTCCAGTCCCACCGGTCGACGCGCTTGAGCAGCCGGTCGAAGTTCAGCCCCTGGGCCGCCGCCGGATAGTCCTGCTGGTCCAGGCCCATGATCTTCAGCGGGGTGCCGTGGTGGGTCATCACATGGACCTGGCCGGGCCGTTTGACCACGTGGTCGGGGAAGTTGACGTTGTTGAAGAAGTACGTGGCGCGGGCCATCACCGCCCAGTAGCGCCGGGTGCCGGGCACCACGTAGTCGATGCCCTCCGGCAGGGTCTCCACCTGGTTCCGGGAGACCACCCACACCCCGCGCACCCCCGGCGCCAGCTCCTGGGCCTTGCGGAAGATGGCCTCCGGATTGCAGCTGACCCCGCGGTTCCAGTACGCGGCGTAGACGGCGAGCCCGCCGTCCAGCGGCAGTTTGCGCTGGCACCAGTAGTAGCGCCTGCTCAGGCCGCGCCTGAACCGCTCCCGCACCGCGTCCGGCGCGGCCCGCAGCCCGCGGCGCAGGGCAAGGGCCGTGTCGAGGGCGCCGAGCGCGGCGTACCGGCCGCTGCCGATCAGCCGGGGCCGCAGCCCGCGCGCGCCGCCCGGGAGGCGGTACCCGGCGGGCCGGTACGCGCGGTGGAAGGCGGCGACGGAGCGTACGTACCGCCTGCGTCGGCGCGTCACCGTCGGATAGCCGGACAGCAACTCCTGGAGGGCCCGTTCGAAGAGCGGCGCCTGCACGGGGAGCAGCCGGGGGCGCTCCCGGACGAACTCCATCAGCCCGGCGTACGCGTCGACGAGCTCGGTGGACGCCGTGTCCGGCGCGGTCTCGTCGTCGAGGCCCGGGAGGTGGCGCTGCTGGCGGTGCTCGACGCAGGCAACGGGCAGGACGGTCACGGACTCGGCGGCGGCGAGGGTCTGGAGGGCGTAGATCCGCTCCCCGTGCCGCCCCGGGCCGAAGGCCAGCTTCTCGCCTTCGTGCAGGGTGCGGCGCACCGCCCGGTTCCAGCACACCGGGGCGATGTCGAGGAGCGCGGACCGGCCCGCCGCCGCCAGCGGGCCGTCGGACAGCTCGCCCAGCAGCGCGAGGGACCTGCTGGGCCGGGGGCGCCCACGGAACGGCCGCTTGTGATGGCCGAACAGCAGCAGGTCGGGGTCGCCCGCCGCACCGAGCCGGTCGGTGACGGCCGCCAGCGCCCCCGGCAGGAGGACGAAGTGCGCGTCCAGGAAAATCAGATACTCGCCGACGGCCCGCTCGGCCCCGGCGTTGCGGCACCCTTCCGGGCCCGCGCCGCTCGGCAGGTGGATGGCCTGCACCCGGCTGTCCCGGCCGGCGAACTCGTCGAGCAGCAGCGCCGAGCCGTCCGGCGTCCCGTCGGCGACACCGATCACCTCGATGTCCGTGAACGACTGGGAGAGCACCGACTCCAGGCATGCGCGCAGGCTTCCCCGGGCGCGGCGGACAGGGACGATGACACTCAGGCGGGGCATACAGACTCTTTCTCGGACATGCGTGCGCGGCGGCATGGACCGGGCGCGGCGCGCCGGGGCACACGCGCCGATGGCGGAGGCGGGTACTCCGTAAACGTCCGATGGAGTGACAGGGTTACGCCGAACACCTGCGGTCCCGCCGAACGCCGGGCAGGGGCGGCCCCGCCGGAATCGGCGGGACCGCCCCTGGTCGATGTGCGCGGGTGCGGCGGCTACTTGACCGCGCCCGCCATCACGCCGGAGACGAACTGGCGCTGGAAGGCGAAGAAGACCGCGAGCGGAATCACCATCGACACGAAGGCGCCGGGCGCCAGTACGTCGATGTTGTTGCCGAACTGCCGCACCTGCTGCTGGAGCGCCACGGTGATCGGCGGCGAACCGGAGTCCGCGAAGATCAGCGCGACCAGCATGTCGTTCCACACCCAGAGGAACTGGAAGATGCCGAGCGAGGCGATCGCCGGCCCGCCCAGCGGCATCACGACCCGGGTGAAGAGCCGGATCTCGCCCGCCCCGTCGAGCCGCGCCGCCTCCAGCAGCTCCCTCGGGATCTCCGCGAAGAAGTTGCGCAGCAGGAAGATCGCGAAGGGCAGACCGAAGGCCGTGTGGAAGAGGATCACGCCGAACGTCGTCTCGAAGATCCCGACCGCGCCGAAGAGCTTGGAGACGGGGATCAGGGCGACCTGGACCGGCACCACCAGCAGCCCGACGACCACCAGGAACCACCAGTCGCGGCCCGGGAACTCCATCCAGGCGAACGCGTATCCGGCGAGCGAGCCGATCACCACGACCAGGACCGTCGACGGAACGGTGATCAGCACCGTACTGAACAGCGAATCGGTGATCGTCGAATTGTCCAGAAGCCGTGCGTAGTTGTCGAAGGTCAGCTCGGAGGGGGCGGTGAAGACCTTCCACCAGCCGGTCGCCGCGATCCGGTCCGCGCTGCGCAGCGAGGACAGCATCAGACCGATGGTCGGCATCAGCCAGAACAGGGCCACCAGGATGAGGAAGACCCGCATGGCTCCGCCGGCGGCCAGGGCCGCGAGCCGTGCGCCGAGCGAGCGCCGGGCCTTCACCGCGCCGGGGCCCGGGGCGCCGCCCGGTCCGGCCGGGGCGGTCGTGGCCGAGGGTGTCGTCATCGGCGCCCCTCCTTCCGTATCCGCCTGATGTTGAAGAGCATCACCGGGATCACCAGCAGCAGCAGGACCACGGCGATGGCGCTGCCCACCCCCAGGTCCGCGTCCGTGCCGAACGAGGACCGGTAGAGCTGGAACGCCAGCACGTTCGCGTCGTCCTGCGAGGAGCCCGGCGCGATGATGAAGACCAGGTCGAAGATCTTCAGCACGTTGATCATCAGTGTCACCAGCACCACCGCGAGGACCGGGGCGAGGAGTGGCACGGTGATCCGGCGGAACACCTGCCACTCGTTGGCCCCGTCCACCCGGGCCGCTTCCAGGAGTTCGCGCGGCAGCCCCGCCAGACCGGCCGCGATCAGCACCATGGCGAAGCCCGCCCACATCCAGACGTAACTCCCGATGATCCCGGGCGTCACGAGCGACGGACCGAGCCAGTCGACCCCGTTGTACCGCTCCCTGAAGTTCGACGCGGGCAGGCGGAGTTCGGCCCCGTCCGCGGAGGCGGGCAGGGTGAACACCCCGTCGGCGCCCGCGGTGGCGGAGGCGACCACCTCACCGTCCTTGACGGCCTCCACCTTGATTCCCTTGAGGCCGAGCTCCCGGGCGTCGATGACGTTCGGCGTGCCCCCGCCGCCCTTGGTGAAGTCCAGCCACGCGGTGCCGGTGATCGTCCCGTCCCCGCCCCTCTCCGGGGCGCGGGCGGGCTGGGCGTCGGAGGGCATCTTCGCGGGCAGCACCCCGACCAGCGGCAGCGGGACGGGCTGCCCGGCCCGCACCGGCGTCTTGGTGACGAAGGCGCCGCCGCCCGCCGCCTTCAGCGGATGGACGGGCAGCGGATGCGCCTTGGGGAAGCCCGCCGACTCGGCGAACGTGTCGTGCACGCCCACCCACACGGCGTTGGCGACACCGCGTTCCGGCGCCTGGTCGTACACCAGCCGGAAGATGATGCCGGCGGCGAGCATCGAGATCGCCATCGGCATGAAGACGATCAGCTTGAACGCCGTTCCCCAGCGGATCCGTTCCGTCAGCACCGCGAAGATCAGCCCGAGGGCGGTGGAGATCGTCGGGGCGAAGACCACCCAGATCGCGTTGTTCTTGACCGCCGTGCGGATCGTGTCGTCCGCGAACAGCGCCTTGTAGTTGTCGAATCCGGCGAACCCGGTGCCCGCCTGGTCGAAGAACGACCGGTAGACGGAGTACACGATCGGGTACACCACGAGCGCGCCGAGCAGGACCAGCGCCGGCAGCAGGAACAGGGCCGCGATGACCCGGCGGGTCCCGGTCACGCTCCTGCGGCTGCGCCCGGTGTCCCGCGGGCCGGACGGCTTCCCGGACACCGGCTCCCTGGGGGCGGGCACCGAGGTCCCGCCGGACGGTTGCTTGTCGGCGGGGAGCGCCTCGTCGGCGCCCCCCGCTGCGGCTGTCGTCATCGCGTCAGCTCTTGTACGCCTTGGCCGCGTCGGACTCCAGTTTCGCCTGGGTCCCCGCGATGTCCTTCGGGTTCTTCAGGAAGTCCTGGAGGGTCTTCCACTCGCCCTTCCCGGGCGTCCCGCCGAACGACTGCGGAGCCTGGTCGGACATGTCGAACCGGACGGCGTCCCCGGCCGCGACCAGCGCCTTCGCCATCGTGCGCTGCACCTCGTTGGGGTACGCGGCGGCGTCCAGGGCCTTGTTCGGCGAGATGAAACCGCCCTGCTCGGCCATGATCTTCGCGGCGTCGGTGGAGGCCAGCCAGGTCAGCAGGGCCTGGGCGCCCTTGCTGTCCTTCAGGGCCACCGCCGCGTCGCCACCGGTCACCACGGGCGACTCGGCGCCCACCGCGGGGAACGGGAACACCTTGGCGTCCGTACCGATCTTGGCCTTCGTCTGCGCGATGTTGATGCCGACGAAGTCACCCTCGAAGACCATGGCGCCCTTGGGCTGGTCACCGCCGGTGAAGGTCTGGGTGACCGAGGCCGGGAACTCCGTCTGCAGCGCGCCGTCGGCGCCGCCCGCGATCAGGGACGGCTTGCCGAACAGCTGCGCCAGCGTGGTCAGGGCGTCCTTGACGGACGGGTCCGTCCACTTGATCTTGTGCTGGGCCAGCTGGTCGTACTTCTCCGGGCCCGCCTGGGAGAGGTAGATGTTCTCGAACCAGTCGGTGAGCGTCCAGCCGTCCGCGCCGCCGACCGAGACCGGGGTGACGCCCGAGGCGGACACCGTCTCCGCAGTCGCCAGGAAGTCCTTCCAGGTCTTCGGCTCGCTCGCGCCCGCGTTCTCGAACGCCTTGGCGTTGTACCAGATCAGGGACTTGTTGGCGGCCTTGAAGTACACCCCGTACTGGGTGCCGTCCACCTGTCCGAGGTCCTGCCAGACCTGGGAGTAGTTCTTCCCCAGCTGGGCCTTGGCCTCGTTGCCGACCGGCTTGGCCCACTTCTTCTCGACGGCCTGCTGAATGGCGCCGACCTGCGGGATCATCGCGACGTCCGGCGGCTGGCCGCCCGCGATCTTCGTACCGAGGAAGTTCACGATCGGGTCCTGCGCCGGGACGAACGTCACCGTCGCGCCCGTGCGCTTCTCGAACTCCTTGAGGACCTTGACGAAGTTGGCCTGCTCGGGCCCGGTCCAGACCGCGGCGACCGAGATCTTCTCGCCGTCCAGTTTCGGTAGTACGACGCTCGGCGCGCTGTCGGTCCCCTTGGACGGGGTACCCCCGTCGTTCGATTCCTTTCCGCCGTCACCGTCGTCGCCGCAGCCGGTGAGGGCCAGCGCGCCGATGGCGGTGAACACCAAGGCGGCCCTGCGAATCCGAAGCGTTGTGCGCATCCCTGCCCCGTCTCTCCTGTGCGCGTAGACGGACCGGGCACCGGCCGGACTTCCGCCGGTACCACTCATCCCTCACGTCGTCCTGTGCGCACAGTCCTACGCCCGGCATCCGGGTGCCGCAATAGCGCCATCGGGCCCAACTCGGTGATCGTAATGGGCTCGTGACGTGAGGTCAGTGCGGGTGGCCGCCGATCGCGGACGGCCGGGCCGCTCTCGCTCAGGGGCGGGCGGGCACCAGGGGCGGCAGCGGCTGGGCGTTCACCGAGCGTGCCGCCCGCTCCAGCGCACTGGCCAGGAGCGCCAGGTCCGTGGGCCCGTTGCCCAGTTCACGGAGCGGGCGACGGGTGGGCGGATCGCCCATCCGCTCCCACTCCAGCGGCACGACCGTGGGCCGCAGGGTCGCCGTACGCGGGATGCGGCCGGTCACCCGGCCGCCCTGGAACGGCGTCACCCGGCCGTCGGGGTGGCCCAGCCGCCCGCGGCCCGGCGCCGGCTCGTCCGGCGAGGGCGGCACGACCGGCGGATCGAGCACGACGCGCAGCCGCGCCCCGCGGGCCAGCTCGGTGTCCTCCGTGCGGTCCGGGCGGGCGGATGCCGCGACCAGGTGGATGCCGAGCCGGCCCCCGTCCCTGGCCACGGCCTCCAGCGCCCGTACGACCGAGCCCGCGGCCGGCCGGCCCGGGCTGCCCAGCGCCGGGGCTATCAGCGCGTCGAAGTCGTCGACGAGCACGACGAGCCGGGGCAGCGGCGAGGGCCCGGGGTCCGCCGCCCGCGCCGTGGCGGGCCGCAGCCGCAGGGTGCCGCTCATGGTGGAGTCGATGTCACCGCGCTGTTCGGACGGGCCGGAGGGCCGTGGTCCGCCCATCCGCCGCGCCACCTCGTGCCGGCTGTGCCAGTCGGCGAAGCCGAGGCCGCCGAGCAGTTCGGCCCGCCGCTTCACCTCCCCGCCCAGTGCCTGGGCGAACTCCCGCATCCGGACCGGATCGGAGGCCACCAGGTGCGTGAACGCGTGCGGGAGTTCGGTGCAGGGGCGCAGACTCTCGCCGCGCTCGCCGCCCGCCCCGTCGACCAGCAGGATCCCGAGCCGGTCGGGCCGGTCGGAGGCGGCGAGGGATGCGGCGACCGCCCTCAGCAGTTCCGTACGTCCGCTGCCGCCGGGCCCCTCGATGAGCAGGTGCGGCCCCTCGTCGGCGAGATCCACGCTCACCGGGCCCCGGGGCCCGGCCCCGAGCACCACGACGGGGCGTCCGGCCGACCCGCCTGCCGCCGATCCCTGCGCGGCGGGCACGGGCGCCCGCCCGGACTCGGCACCGCGCGCGGCGACCTGGGGCGCGTCCGCCTGGCGCGGCCCGCTGACCCGGTTCGAGGAGCGCGCCGATCCGACGGTACGCAGGCTGTCGGCGCCCTGGACGTCCGCGGCCCCACCCCAGGCACGGGTGTCCGAGCCCGGCAGCGTGCGCGAACTCGGGGTATCCCCAGGGCCGCCGTCGTAACGCGGGCTTCCCGCACGGGGGTACGGGGTGCGGCCGGAGCCGCGGTCGTCCGAGCTGCCGGGGTACGGGGTGCGGCCGGAGCCGCGGTCGTCCGCGCTGCCGGGGTAGGGGGTGCGGCCGGAGCCGCGAGTGTCCGCGGTGTCGGGGTAGGGGGTGCGGCCGGAGCCGCGAGTGTCCGCGCTGCCGGGGTAGGGGGTGCGGCCGGAGCCGCGGTCGTCCGAGCTGCCGGGGTACAGGGCGCGGCCCGAGCCGTGGGTCTCCGCCGCGCCGGGGTACGGGGTGCGGCTGGAGCCCCTGCTGTCGGGGTACGGCGTGCGGCCGGAGCCGTGGGTGTCGCCGCTGTCCTCGGCGCCCCGTGAGGCGCCGGTCCGCGGTGGGTCGGAGGAGGTGCGCTGGGCGCCCACACGGGGGTCGGCGCCTTCCGGGTGGGCGGTGCGGGCCGAGCCACGGGCGTCGTCGGCCGCCGCTCCCGTACCGCCCGTCCAGCTGCCCGCGCCACGGACCGTGGCCCCCGGCTGGGCGTCCGCCGCCGAGGCCCAGCGGGCCATCAGTGAGGCGGGGGTGGCACGGGCCAGGCCCAGTTCGTCCAGGAGGCGGGCGGACGGGGGGAGCGCCACCGCCGCGCGGTGCCCCGGCAGCGCGGTCGAACCTTCGGCGCGCAGCGGAGCCAGCGCCCGCGCGAACCGCTCCGCCCAGTGCGCCGACACCGCGTCCACCGTGGCCACCGTGCCGTGCCCGGCCGCCCGGCCGCCCGCCGTGCGCAGCAGCCGCAGGGCCGTCGCCACATCCCCGCTGAGCATGGCCACCGCCCCGCACTCCCGGAAGGCGATCGAGGCGTGGCAGGCGGCCTCGTACGTCGCGGCGACCGGTGAGGTGGGGGTGGCGGCAGGGGTCTCCGCCAGACAGATCAGGTGGATGCCCGCCGCCGCCCCCGCCGCGGCCAGCCGGGCGGTGTTCTCGCGCAGCACCGCGGAACCGGGGTCGCCGTCGACGACCACCACCGTGAACGGGCCCTCGTGGTGCCGGGCGGCCTCGGCGATCGTCCCGGGGTCGAGGCTCGCCCAGCCGGGGCCGAGCGGGCCCTCGTCCAGGCGGCGCACCAGCTCCGTGGTCCGGGCGACCGCCTGCTCACGGTCGAACGCCAGCAGCAGCCGGCAGTCCTGGCCGTGCAGCGGCCGCAGGTGCGGCAGCCAGCCGAGCCAGGCCCACTCGCGCCGTCGCTCGTCCGTGCCGCGCGCCCGGTCCGTGCTGATCAGGACGATCTCCAGATCGGCGGGGGAGTGCAGGGCGGCCAGCTGGGCCACGGTGGAGCGGGCGAGCCCCGCCAGCCGTTCCCGTGGTCCGGCGAGCCCGAGTGAACCCGCCTCGCGCAGCCCCACCGTCACCGGCACGATGGGCAGGGCCGCGCGGTCGGTCGTGCCCAGCCGGACCACCAGCGCCTCCGGGTGCGCGGTGTCGCGCTCCCACAGGCGCGGCCCCGGGCCGAGCGCGGTCAGCAGGACGGAGGCCGGATCCGGCCAGGTGCCCTCGGGAGCGGTGGGCGGCGCCGTGAACGTTTCGGGGGGCTCCGGGTGGCCGGCCTCGTCGGGCAGGCCCTCCTGTACCGGGTCGCCCTTGCCGCTCGCGAGCCGGCGGGCCCAGGCGCCTATGCCGCCGCGCCGGGGCGCGCCGTCGTCCGGCACCCGGCCGGTACGCCCGGGGCCGGAGCGCGGGGGGTGCGCCGGGGCCGGCCCGTCCGGGCCGGCGGAGCGCTCGTGTTCCTGGGCGGTGTCCGGACCGTCGTGTTCCGCCGGCCCCCCGTACGCCGGCCCGTAGCCGTGATCCTCGGCCGCCGGAGCGGTGGCCGGGGCCCTGGCCACCCGGAGATGGCCCTCGCCGTCCGGTGCCGTGTCCAGCGTCGGCGTCCGCGCGCCGGAGGTGAGCCGGAGCGTCGACTCGCCGAGCCGGAGCAGTGCGCCGGGGTGCAGGCGGACCGGACGGTCGCGGACGTCCGTACCGTCCAGCGAGGTGCCGTTGGTGGAGCCGAGGTCGGCGACGGAGACCCGGCCGTCCGGGGAGACCGTCACCGCGCAGTGCAGCCGGGACACGTCCGGGTCGTCGAGCGGGACGTCGGCGTCGGCCGAGCGGCCGATCCGGATCTGCCCGCCGTGCAGCAGGTGGACCCCGCCCGCGTCCGGCCCGGCGATCACGTGCAGCTGGGCCGGTACGGCGTCGTCCGGCGTCTCGTCCTCGCCCGGGACCTGGAGCGAGAGCACCGCCCCGTCGACCAGGGGCGGCTCACCGAGCGCGCTCCGCTGCGCGTCGAGCCGCTCGCGTCCGGCGAACAGCACCACCGCACCGCTGCCGAGGGAGCCGTCGGGCCCGGAGACGGAGGCGGCCAGGTGGGACGCCACGGCGGCCAGCGCCGTCCCCGCGGGGGCGGTCACCAGCACGTCGCAGGCGCGCGCCGGGTTCTGGCCGCTGCGCGGCGCGAGGACGGTCAGCCGGATCTGCATCGCCGTCAGCGGTCCCTTCTGCGCGCGGTGTCCGGCAGGGGAGACGCCCTGTGATTCCCCCCACCCGGCACGGACGCGTCGTCCGGTACAGGTTCGTCACGTACCGCAGGGCTCCCGACCCCACAGTTCCGTGCTGGAGGCATCCTCGCACCTGCCACTGACAACACGCCCGGGGGTCACCGCTACGTGATCTTGAAAGGTCGGCTGTGCGCCCAAAAGTGCCGGGTTGGCCGGTTCCCCTGGACGCGCGGAGCCCGGCCAGGGCCGGGCTCCGCGTGCTCCCTGCCGGGGGCCGGAGCCGTTCCGCCGGATCCAGGGCCGGCAACCATCCGCCCGGGGGGAGCGTCTTGTTCCGCAACCGGTGCGCCCGGGCGGCGGGCAGACCGCAGCCCTCCGGAAGTTACGGAGAATGTCGACAAAAAGGTAACCTTCCCGACTCGGCCGTCCACTGCGGCCGCCCCACTAGAGTGGTCCGCAAACTCCGGACGGATCCGGGGGACCGCAAGCACCACGAGCAGCAGGGAGCGCATGACGTGCGGCCGGTAGGCAGCAAGTACCTGCTCGAGGAGCCGCTGGGACGCGGCGCCACGGGCACCGTCTGGCGCGCCCGCCAGCGCGAGACCGCGGGTGCCGAGGCGGCCGTCGCCGGCCAGCCCGGCGAGACCGTGGCGATCAAGGTCCTCAAGGAGGAGCTCGCCAACGACGCGGATGTCGTGATGCGGTTCCTGCGCGAGCGCTCCGTCCTGCTGCGGCTGAGGCACGAGAACATCGTGCGCACCCGCGACCTGGTCGTGGAGGGCGATCTCCTCGCCCTCGTCATGGACCTGGTCGACGGCCCCGACCTGCACCGCTACCTCCGCGAGAACGGCCCGCTCACCCCGGTCGCCGCCTCGCTGCTCACCGCGCAGATCGCGGACGCGCTCGCCGCCAGCCATGCCGACGGCGTCGTCCACCGCGACCTGAAGCCCGCCAACGTGCTGCTCTCGGAGCGCGACGGCGCGATGCACCCGATGCTCACCGACTTCGGCATCGCCCGTCTCGCCGACTCCCCGGGCCTGACCCGGACCCACGAGTTCGTCGGAACGCCGGCCTACGTGGCGCCCGAGTCGGCCGAGGGCCGCCCGCAGACCTCCGCCGTCGACATCTACGGCGCAGGAATCCTGCTGTACGAGCTGCTCACCGGCCGTCCGCCGTTCGCCGGCGGCACCGCGCTCGAGGTCCTGCACCGCCACCTCAGCGAGGAGCCCCGCCGCCCCAGCACCGTCCCGGCCCCGCTGTGGACGGTGATAGAGCGCTGCCTGAGCAAGGACCCGGACCGCAGGCCCAGCGCCGAGAACCTCGCCCGGGCGCTGCGCACCGTCGCCGCCGGCATCGGTGTGCACGCGAACTCCGCGCAGATCGCGGCCGCCGACGGGGTGGGCGCCCTGCTCGCGCCCGACCCGGCGCCCACCGCCGTACCGGAGACGCCGGGAGCGGCCGACCCCACGCAGGTGCTGCCGAGCACCGCCGGCTCGTACGACCCGAACGGCTACGACCCCAGCGCGGCCACCAGCGTCCTGCAGCAGAACGCGGGACCCGGCGGCGGTCACGCCGACCCGACCGCCGTCATGCCGCCCGTCCCGCCGCGCCCCGAGGGGTCGCCGCAGCCCGACGGCCCGCACCCCTGGCAGTCCCAGCTCCAGGCCGCCCGCGACCGCAACGAGCAGACGCAGGTCCAGTACCTCGACCCGAGCCAGGACCCGCTGCGCCGCCGCCCCCAGCGCCAGCAGCCGCAGCAACCCCAACAGCCCCAGCAGCCGCGTCGCCAGCAGCCGCCGCAGTACCGCCAGCAACCGCAGCAGCAGTACCAGCCGCAACAGCAGCAGTACCAGCCGCAGCCCCAGCAGCAGTACCAGCCGCAGCGCCAGCAGTACGCGCCGCCGCAGCCCCAGCAGCCTCAGCAGCCGGCCCAGCGCCAGCCCCGTGAGCCGAGGCAGCGCGGCGCCAACCCGATGAAGATCCCCGGCCTCGGCTGCCTGAAGGGGTGCCTGTTCACGCTGGTGCTGCTCTTCGTCGCGAGCTGGCTGATCTGGGAGCTCACCCCGCTGAAGGACTGGATCGGGCAGGGGCAGGGCTACTGGGACGCGATCACCGACGCCTTCTCCACCGTCAGCGACTGGATCTCGAAGCTGGGCGGCGACAGCGGCAGCGGTGGCAGCGGAACCTGACCGGACTTTGTGGCTATATCGACTTCTGCGGATCAATTCCGCGGCAATTCGCCCGCAGAAGTGAAGGTTGGCGCCATCCAGGGCACGCAACCCCCCATTTGCCGCGTAGCTTTGTCGACCGGGGGTTGTTGAGCGAGGGCCCATCGCCAGCCGCTGAGGGAGCAGTCTTGGCACGGAATATCGGCAGCCGGTACACCGCCCACCAGATATTGGGGCGCGGCAGCGCCGGCACGGTGTGGCTCGGCGACGGCCCCGAGGGGCCCGTCGCCATCAAGCTGCTCCGTGAGGACCTCGCGTCCGATCAGGAACTCGTGGGCCGCTTCGTCCAGGAGCGCACCGCCCTGCTCGGACTCGACCATCCGCACGTCGTCGCCGTCCGCGACCTCGTGGTGGACGGCAACGACCTGGCCCTGGTCATGGACCTGGTCCGCGGCACGGATCTGCGCACCCGCCTCGACCGGGAGCGCCGGCTGGCCCCCGAGGCCGCCGTCGCGATCGTCGCGGACGTCGCCGACGGCCTCGCCGCGGCGCACGCGGCCGGGGTGGTCCACCGCGACGTCAAGCCCGAGAACATCCTGCTCGACATGGAGGGCCCGCTCGGCCCCGGCAACTCCCACCCCGCGCTGCTCACCGACTTCGGTGTGGCCAAGCTGATCGACACCCCGCGCCGGACCAAGGCCACCAAGATCATCGGTACGCCGGACTATCTGGCCCCCGAGATCGTGGAGGGCCTCCCGCCGCGCGCCGCCGTCGACATCTACGCGCTGGCGACCGTGCTGTACGAGCTCCTCGCGGGCTTTACGCCGTTCGGCGGCGGTCACCCCGGCGCCGTCCTGCGCCGCCACGTCACCGAGACCGTCGTCCCGCTGCCCGGCATCCCCGACGAGCTCTGGCAGCTGCTGGTCCAGTGCCTGGCCAAGGCCCCGGCCTCCCGGCTGCGCGCCTCCGAACTGGCGGCCCGGCTGCGCGAGCAGCTCCCGCACCTGGCCGGCATCCCGCCGCTGGACGTGGACGAACCCGACGACGAGTCCGAGTCCGAGGCGCACGGCCAGGCCTACGACGAGCAGCAGTACACCCCGGCGGCCGAGGAACCCCGCCGCCGCGGGGCCGTGCCGCTGGTCCCCGGCTCGTCGCCCGACTCCAACCGGGACACCCACACGAGCATGCGCGTCCCGGGCCCCGACGAACTCTCGGGCGGCCCCCGCGGCACCGCACGAGCCCCCCGCGCCCCGGGCAAGCCCCGCCCCGGCTCGGCCCGCAACAACGCGGCGGCCGTCCGCAAGCGCCGCCTGACGCTGGGCGCGGCGGCGCTGGTGCTGGTGGTGGGACTCGGCGTCGGCGGCTGGCTGGCGCTGAGCGGCGACGACGCGGGCGCGGACCCGCAGGACACCAGGAATTCGGCCCCGGCCAGCCCCTGATCCGGACCTCCGCGAAGCCGCGATCACGCGGTCCGAGGAATGCCCGCGCCGACAGCCGTTACGCTGGACCCGTGGCAGTCGTCGATATTTCCGAAGAGCTGAAGTCCCTCTCCTCGACCATGGGGTCGATCGAGGCCGTCCTGGACCTGGATGCGCTGAGGGGGGACATCGCCGTGCTCGAGGAGCAGGCCGCCGCGCCGTCCCTCTGGGACGACCCGGAGGCGGCGCAGAAGATCACCAGCAAGCTTTCGCACCTCCAGGCCGAGGTCCGCAAGACAGAGGCCCTGCGCGGCCGGATCGACGACCTCGCGGTCCTCTTCGAGCTCGCCGAGGACGAGGGCGACGCCGACGCGCTCGCCGAGGCCGAGGCCGAGCTGACGTCGGTCCGCAAGGCGCTGGACGAGATGGAGGTCCGCACGCTCCTCTCGGGTGAGTACGACGCGCGCGAGGCCCTCGTCACCATCCGGGCCGAGGCCGGCGGCGTCGACGCCGCGGACTTCGCCGAGAAGCTCCAGCGCATGTATCTCCGCTGGGCCGAGCGGCACAACTACAAGACAGAGGTCTACGAGACGGCGTACGCCGAAGAGGCCGGCATCAAGTCGACCACCTTCGCCGTCGAGGTGCCGTACGCCTACGGCACGCTCTCCGTCGAGCAGGGCACGCACCGGCTCGTCCGGATCTCGCCGTTCGACAACCAGGGCCGCCGCCAGACGTCCTTCGCGGGCGTCGAGGTGCTGCCGGTGGTCGAGCAGACCGACCACATCGAGATCGACGAGTCCGAGCTGCGCGTCGACGTGTACCGCTCCTCGGGCCCCGGTGGCCAGGGCGTCAACACCACGGACTCCGCGGTGCGCCTGACCCACCTGGCGACCGGCATCGTCGTCTCCTGCCAGAACGAGCGCTCGCAGATCCAGAACAAGGCGTCCGCGATGAACGTCCTCCAGGCGAAGCTCCTCGAGCGCCGCCGTCAGGAGGAGCAGGCGAAGATGAACGCGCTCAAGGGCGACGGCGGAAACTCCTGGGGCAACCAGATGCGCTCGTACGTCCTGCACCCGTACCAGATGGTCAAGGACCTGCGGACGGACTTCGAGATGGGCAATCCCGAAGCGGTCTTCAACGGCGAGATCGACGGCTTCATCGAGGCCGGCATCCGCTGGCGCAAGCAGAGCGAGAAGTAGTCCCGCCGGGCGGGACGGATACGACGAGGGGCGTGGGAGCCGTGGCTCCCACGCCCCTCGTCGTACCGGGTGAACGGGGTCAGGAAGCGGTACGGCCCAGGCACCGCTTCAGTTCGTCGACCGCGTAGTAGTAGCTGCCCTTCGCCACCGGCTCGCAGCCCTTCTTGAACGCGGTCTGCTTCTCGTTGTAGAGCATCCGCACCAGGTACCGGTTCCCGTTCTGGAACAGGTCCCACTGGATGTTCGTGGCCATGGACGCCACGGACTCGCCGCGCCACGGGTTGTCGGCGTACGTGTACGGCCGGGCCTCCGACACGGGCTTCGTGCTGCCGGGCAGACCCATGAGCGCGGCCAGCGGGATGATCTCCTCCGCGTGTGTGAACCGCAGCTCGGCGCCCGCGTTGCTCGTACCGGCCCGTCTGGCGTCGATCTTCGTGAAGAAGTCGTCGAGCAGGACGTTCGCCATCTTGTACGTGATGTCGCTGTCGTCGAAGCCCGGCCCCTTCTCGTAGAAGTCCTCGGCGTCGCTGAGGTAGGCGAACCACCGCGCGTCACGGGGCGCGAGGTAGCGCTCCATGTCCCAGTCGCCCTCGTCGGCCATGGCCGGGGCGATGCTGTAGAGGGCGTAGACCGCCTGCGCGGCCTCCACCTCGGTGGCGACGGAGGCGAACTCACCCGCCGAGATCCGCTCGACGAAAGCGGGCTTGAAGATCTTCCTCAGCACGTTGCGGGCCGCGGTGTGCGAGGCCGGCTGGTCGGTGATCCCGTCGAGGGTGGCGGCGAGCCGCTCGTCGTTCTCGACGTAGTCCCGGTACGCGGCGCCGCCGGCCGACTTGTGGAAGTAGAGAAGGTCGGCGTCGGTCCTGGCCGGAGTGATGAGGGGCGCCAGGGCCGGGTCGTTCTCCGCCAGCGCCTCGGCGAACAGGTTCCCGCTGTCGACGGCGCGGTCCTTGCCGGAGTTGACGACGTTGATCTGCTCGGAGTTCTCGGCGATCTGCCGGAAGAGCCCGGGAAGCCGCTTCTCGAGCCGCGCGGCGGTGTCCTGGATCTCGCGTACGCCCCGCCCGCTGAGCTGTCCGTAGCCGATCGCGTCCATGGCGGCGAGCAGTGCCTTCGTGTCGCCGCCGAACCGCTCCCCGGTGCGGGTGAGCTGGTCCTCGCTCCGCGCCTTCTCCCACAGGGCCAGGATCAGGTCGCCGTCCTCGCTGTCGGACGCCGCGCGCGAGCCGTGGCGGGAGACGTTCTCGGTGAACACCGGCACGAAGCCCTTGGGGGCGGGCTGGTACGTCCGCGGGTTCTGCTGCGGCGCGTAGGGGGTCTTGGTGGCGTAGAAGCCGGAGGAGCCGGGCTGGGCCTGGGCCGGCAGCGCCGCCGGCAGCAGGGCGGAGACGGCGAGCGTCAGGGAGAGTGCGGCGGTGCGCTTCTGCATGGGTTCACCGGGCTTCGGGACGAGTCGGTTCGGTCGGACGCCCGCATCATGATCCGTACGGATGAACCGGGCATGGCCGCGGCACGACCGACAGGCGTCCGAAACGGACCGGGGCGCACAGGAGTTGGCGTGGCGAGTTGCGTAGATGGCGTGGTGAGTGCGTCACAGTCGTGGTTCTGAACACCAGTCAACTCACCTCAAATTCGGGCACATCTCACACAACGGCCTTGACGTACTCCTTAACTCTGGACAGGGTGCTGGGGCAGCATGCGTATGTCTGGGACAGGTGTGATCGGGGGCGGGCGGCACGGCCACGGCACGACGTGGGCCCTGCTGCGGGCGCGACTCCGGCAGGACCGTGGACCCGCATATGGCTGCTCCATGACGAGAACGGCTACTGGGGGTAGCAGGACATGACGAAGAAGACGCGCGTACGCGTCGCGCGAATAGCCGCGGGTGCGGTGATCGCCGCAGGTGCCTCCCTGACTGTGGCAGGCGCGGCCCAGGCCGCCGGTATCGGCGTCGACATCGCCGGCATCGGTGTCAAGGCTGAGGCCGACGAGGGCGGCTTGGTCGTCGGCATAGGCGGCGAGGCGGACGGTGGCGGCGACGCTGCTGCCGCTGGTGGTGGCGACGCGGCCGGTGGCGCGGACGTCGCCGGTGGCGCCGACGTGGCCGGCGGCGGTGACGCCGCGGCTGGTGGCGGTGACGCCGCTGCTGCCGGTGGTGGCGATGCGGCCGCCGCTGGTGGCGGTGACGCGGCTGCCGCTGGTGGTGGCGACGCGGCTGCCGCCGGTGGTGGCGACGCCGCGGCTGGTGGCGGTGACGCGGCTGCCGCTGGTGGCGGTGACGCTGCTGCCGCTGGTGGTGGCGACGCGGCTGCCGCCGGTGGTGGCGACGCTGTTGTGGGTGGCGGTGACGCGGCCGCGGCTGGTGGCGGTGACGCTGCCGCCGCAGGTGGCGGTGACGCGGCTGCCGCTGGTGGCGGTGACGCTGCCGCTGCCGGTGGTGGCGACGCGGCCGCGGCTGGTGGCGGCGGCGCGGCCGGTGGCGGTGACGCGACCTCCGGTTCCTCGACCAACGGTGGCAGCACCGGCGACACCGGCACCTGCACCGTCGACCTCGACGGCGCCGAGTGCGCCGACAACACCGACACCGACTCGGTCGGCAACCAGCCGGTCGAGCAGGGCAAGGGCAAGGACGAGCTCGCCGAGACCGGTGCCGCCGAGACCACGTTCCTGCTGGTCGGCGCCGCGACGATGATCGCCGGAGGCATCGGCTTCCGGTTCCTGCCGCGCCTGGTGAACGGCCGCACGGCCGCCTGACCGGCAGCAGCGGTACCCGTACACACACAGGGGCCCCGGACGCCGATGGGCGTCCGGGGCCCCTGTGCGTGCGTCTGCGGGTACGAGGATGAATCCGGTGCCGGCCCGGTGCGAGCGCGGGCAGACGGACGCAGGGGCGCGCTACACCGTCTGGTGCGCCAGCAGGGCCAGCGCGGCCAGCAGCACCACCATCAGGGCCACCAGCATCGCCGGGCTGAGCCCCGCGAACGCTCCCTGCTCCTGTTCCTGCTGCAGTCGCGCGCGGCTGGCCCGGCACACGGGGCAGCGGCCCTCGTTCACGGGCGCCGCGCAGTTCGCGCACACCAGTCGGTCATAGGTCATGCGCTTTCCTCCTCCCGCGCGGCGGAGCCGCACAAGCCTTCACTCCGCCCAACGCTCACGGAAACGCAACCGTTCCCCTACCACTGTGCCAGCTCTCGCGGAATTCGGCTCGGCCCCCCGGTCACCTCCCGGCCCGTTCCCCTCACGGCGGAGCCCGGAGCGGTGCCGTTTCACCGTAAAACACCCATCCCGGTACGCGCGCCTGCACGTGCGAGCCCGGTTCGCGTATGGTCACGCTCACCTACTCCCGGCCGACCGTGGTGCATCCGTGATCCGATTCGACAACGTCTCCAAGACCTACCCGAAGCAGAGCCGCCCCGCTCTACGGGATGTGTCTCTCGATATCGAGAAGGGCGAGTTCGTCTTCCTGGTGGGCTCCTCCGGCTCCGGCAAGTCCACCTTCATGCGACTCATCCTCCGCGAGGAGCGGGCCAGCCAGGGCGCGGTCCACGTCCTCGGGAAGGACCTCGCGCGCATGTCCAACTGGAAGGTGCCGCACATGCGCCGCCAGCTGGGCACGGTGTTCCAGGACTTCCGCCTCCTCCCCAACAAGACCGTCGCGGAGAACGTGGCGTTCGCCCAGGAAGTGATCGGCAAGCCGCGCGGCGAGATCCGCAAGGCGGTCCCGCAGGTCCTCGACCTCGTCGGCCTCGGCGGCAAGGAGGACCGGATGCCCGGTGAGCTCTCCGGTGGTGAGCAGCAGCGCGTGGCGATCGCGCGGGCCTTCGTCAACCGGCCCATGCTGCTGATCGCGGACGAGCCGACCGGCAACCTCGACCCGCAGACCTCGGTCGGGATCATGAAGCTGCTGGACCGGATCAACCGGACCGGGACCACCGTGATCATGGCGACCCACGACCAGAACATCGTCGACCAGATGCGCAAACGCGTCATCGAGCTCGAGCAGGGCCGTCTCGTACGCGACCAGGCGCGCGGCGTCTACGGCTACCAGCACTGAGCACCCAGCACTGAAAGGACGCCATGCGCGCCCAGTTCGTCCTGTCGGAGATCGGCGTCGGCCTCCGTCGCAACCTCACGATGACCTTCGCCGTCATCGTCTCCGTCGCCCTCTCGCTTGCCCTGTTCGGTGGCGCGCTGCTCATGCGCGAGCAGGTCAGCACGATGAAGGACTACTGGTACGACAAGGTCAACGTCTCCATCTACCTCTGTGGCAAGGGGGATGCGGAGACCGTGGTCCAGTGCGCCAAGGGTGCGGTCACCGCGCAGCAGAAGAAGGAGATCGAGGGCGATCTCAAGAAGATGGACGTCGTCGAGACGGTGATCTACGAGTCGTCCGACGAGGCGTACAAGCACTACCAGGAGGAGTTCGGCGACTCCCCGATGGCGGGCAACATCACGCCGGACCAGATGCCGGAGTCCTTCCGCGTCAAGCTGCACGACCCGACGAAGTACAAGGTCGTCGCCACGGCCTTCGCCGGGCGTGACGGGGTGCAGTCGGTCCAGGACCAGAGAAGCATCCTGGACAACCTCTTCGGCCTGATGAACGGCATGAACGTCGCCGCGCTCTTCGTGATGGCGCTGATGCTCGTCATCGCCCTGATGCTGATCGTGAACACCGTCCGGGTGTCCGCGTTCAGCCGCAGGCGGGAGACGGGCATCATGCGGCTCGTCGGGGCCTCCGGCTTCTACATCCAGATGCCGTTCATCATGGAGGCCGCGTTCGCCGGCCTGATCGGCGGCGTACTGGCCTGCGTCATGCTGCTGGCCGGGCGCTACTTCCTGATCGACGGCGGACTCGCCCTCCAGGACAAGCTGAACCTGATCGACTTCATCGGCTGGGAGGCCGTCCTCACCAAGCTCCCGCTGGTGCTGGCGATCGGGCTGCTGATGCCCGCGGTCGCCGCTCTGTTCGCGCTGCGCAAGTACCTCAGGGTGTGACGTGCGCCCCGTGCGGCGCGCGGTCAACCGGCCGTGCGCCCCCGGGGTGTTGTCCTAGAATCGGCGCCATGTCAGGCCGTGCGTACTGTGTCGGGCCCCGCGGCCTCCGCCGCGGGGCGGCCCTGACCTTGGTCTTCGCGAGTGTCCTCGCCACGGCCGCCGCCACCGGCTCGCTGCCGCGCGGGGACGGGCGGAGCACCGGGACGCAGACCCGGTCCGTCGCCGCGGCCGTCGACCGGGGGGCGGTGGCCGACGCGGCCGCGGAGGCCGTGGCCGACGGCAAGTCCGGTACGGAGGCGGCCGAGGAGGCCGTCAGCCGCAGTGGGGACCGCTGGGGCGCGGTCTACGACGAGCGGGAGTACCAGGAGTTCGAGCAGGCCCTCGACGGTTCGTACACGGGCGTCGGGCTCGCCGCCAGACGTTCTGCCGACGGGCTGGTCACGGTCACCCGGGTCCAGCCGGGCAGCCCCGCGGGGCGGGCCGGGATCCGCGCCGGTGACCTGCTGCGCACGGTCGACGGCCACCGGGTCGACCGGCGCCCCGTCTCCGACGTCGTGGCACTGCTGCGGGGGGACCGTACCGGGGCCGCCGTCGGCACCACCGTCGTCCTGGGCGTCCAGCGGGGTTCCGTCACCCGGACCGAGACGCTGCGGCGGGCCCGTCTCGCCACCGAGGCCGTCTCCGTGCGGCGGCTCGGCCCGTACCGTTCCGATTCCTCCGACGCCGTACTGATCGAGGTCGACTCGTTCACCAAGGGGTCCGGGACCGCCGTCCGCGACGCGGTACGGAAGGCGCCGCAGGGCGCCGGGGTGCTGCTGGACCTGCGGGGCAACTCCGGCGGACTCGTCACCGAGGCCGTCACCGCCGCCTCCGCGTTCCTCGACGGCGGTCTGGTCGCCACGTACGACGTGCACGGGGAGCAGCGTGCCCTGTACGCGGAGGCGGGAGGCGACACCGAACGCCCCGTCGTCGTCCTCATCGACGGCGGGACCATGAGCGCGGCCGAGCTCCTGACGGGCGCCCTGCAGGACCGTGGCCGGGCGGTCACGGTCGGTTCGCGCACCTTCGGCAAGGGGTCGGTCCAGATGCCGAGCAGGCTCGCGGGCGGTTCCGTGGCCGAGCTGACCGTGGGCCATTACCGCACTCCGGCGGGCCGCAGCGTCGACGGCCGGGGCATCACCCCCGACCTCGCGGTCAGCGCGCGGGCCCAGGAGCGGGCCGAGACGGTATTGAGTGGCCTCAGGGGTGGGTCGTAGTGCGAAAATGGCCGCACTATGGCTAAGGAAAAAGACACCGGTCGCAAGATGGTCGCGCAGAACAAGAAGGCGCGACACGACTACACCATCCTCGACACCTACGAGTGCGGCCTCGTCCTGATGGGCACCGAGGTCAAGTCGCTGCGCATGGGCCGGGCCTCGCTGGTCGACGGCTTCGTGCAGATCGACGGCGGCGAGGCGTGGCTACACAACATCCACGTCCCGGAGTACGTCCAGGGGACGTGGACCAACCACTCCGCCAAGCGCAAGCGCAAGCTGCTGATGCACCGGGCCGAGATCGACAAGCTGGAGTCGAAGTCGCAGGAGACGGGGCACACGATCGTGCCGCTCGCCCTGTACTTCACCAACGGCCGGGTCAAGGTCGAGATCGCGCTGGCGAAGGGCAAGAAGGAGTACGACAAGCGGCAGACGCTGCGGGAGAAGCAGGACACGAGGGAGACGAACCGGGCGATCTCGGCGGCCCGCCGCCGTCAGCGGAGCGCCTGAGAGCGCCGTGCCGGTGGCTGCCGGCCGGTGCGGCAGGAATACGCTGGCATCGTCGTGCGTTGGTCACGTACGATGGCGCTGCACCCCACGGGGTGTGTACCACCTTTGAAAAATCAACATGGGGATGATCGGTTTCGACAGCGGATGTCGAAGCAGGGGAAGCGAGTCGAGGAAGCGGCAATGATCTCGTAAACCATATGTCGCAACCAATAATCGCCAATTCCAAGCGCGATTCCTCCGCCTTCGCCCTCGCTGCCTAATTAGCAGCTAAGCGAAGACTCTGCGGAGTGTCAGCCCGGGGGTGATCCCGACCCGGATCCTGGCATCAACAAGGGATCTAAACTTCTAGGCCCGGTCACGGGGCCTGGAAGGAATTCAAACAGTGGCTGGGCCTGTCGGAGGCTTGTTCGCGTGACCTCCGGGGCCGAGAAAAGCGTAGCGAACTGCACTCGGAGAAGCCCTGGTTCCGCACCGTTGGACGCGGGTTCGATTCCCGCCATCTCCACAATTCCCATGTGAACGAGGACCCCGCTGCCACCGGCAGCGGGGTCCTCGTTTTTCGTCCCCACCCGCCCGCGGACCGCGGTCGCGAGCGGCCCGGCCCGCCGCGTCGGGAGCCGCTCGCCACGCTGGGCCGGACCGGCGCGCAGGGGCGTGCGCCCCGGCGCGCGATCCCGCGCCGCGCTCCCGTGGACGACCCGCAGGGACAGTCCCCGCACCACGGTTCGAGAACAGATGCATCACTCATGACGAACAACACCTGTCCGGGGGGTCGGACTCCCGTCGGCGTGCGCTACATTCATGGCCCGGGTGCACTGTGGTAGGGGGCGCGCGAGGACAGGGTGGGGGCCCGGTCCTACGGCGCACAGACGGTCAGTTGCGCGCACCCGATCCTGAGTGGGGGAAGTGCGTACAACTGTGGAAACTTGGCGTGAAGGTGCCCGTACGGGGCACACCCACGAGCCGAACGAAGTCACCATCCAGCTCGACGGACTGGGACGGCAGCTCTCCGAGCTCCTCCCGGAACCCGGCGTTCCGGAGGGCTCGGACGGCCCGGTCTTCGTCGACGAGAGCGGCCGGCGCGGCAAGACGCTCCGGCGTCTGGGCTGGGTCCTGGCAGCGATCTGCGTCGGCTACGCGGTGACGCTCGTCGTCGCCCTGCTCGGAGGCAACTCCAGCGCGCCCTCCCTGCCGCTCTCCGGCCAGGAGGAGCACCGCACGGCGAACGAGGTGCAGACGCCGGCCCCGCCGGGGGCGAGCCCGGGCAGCCAGGCCTCCCCCGGCACGGCGCCCGACGTGTCGGCGTCCGCCACCCCGCGGACCGGCGGGAACGCGGCCGTCCCCGCCGGAGCCGGCAGCTCCACGGCCCCGGCTGCCGAGACCTCCGCCTCGGCGCCCGTCGTACCGTCCGCACGGCACACCGGGACGGGCTCGGACACCGTCGGCGGCGCGCCGGGCGGCGGGACGTCCGCCTCCACACCGGTCGTCGGCCCCGGCACGGCGAGCGCCGATCCGGCGACGGCGCCCGCGGACCCCGCGACCTCGACCGCCGGAACACCGGACCCCCCTGTGCAAGAGCAAGAAGGCGCCAGCTAGATGACCAACCCCGCCCCGCGGGGCAGGCACCACCGTAAGAAGCAGTCCCGGCGGCGCAAGCTCCCCATGCGCTACATGTTGCCGTTCCTGTTCCTCGTTGCCCTGCTCGCCATGTTGATGCTGCGCGGCTACGTGCACAGCGAGATCCTCGCCGACCACCGGATCCAGCCGCCGGCCGCCACCGACCGGGTGCCCGAGCAGGTGCTGGAGGGCGGCCCGGTCATCGACGCCCGCAGCGCCACCGAGCCCGCCAAGACGCTGCGCATACCCGATCACCGGATCGTGCTGACCTTCGACGACGGCCCCGACCCGGTGTGGACCCCCCGGGTGCTGGACGAGCTGAAGAAGCACCACGCGCACGGCGTCTTCTTCGTCACCGGCACCATGGCCTCGCGCTACCCCGGTCTGGTGGAGCGCATGGTCAAGGAGGGGCACGAGGTCGGGCTGCACACCTTCAACCACCCCGACCTCTCCTACCAGTCCACCAGCCGCATCGACTGGGAGCTGTCCCAGAACCAGCTGGCGCTGGCGGGCGCGGCCGGCATCCGTACGTCCCTGTTCCGGCCGCCCTACTCCTCGTTCGCCGACGCCATGGACGACAAGTCCTGGCCGGTCACCCAGTACGTCGGCAGCCGCGGCTACCTCACCGTCGTCAACAACACCGACAGCGAGGACTGGAAGCGGCCGGGCGTCGGTGTCATCTCCAAGAACGCCACGCCGAAGAACGGCAAGGGCGCCATCGTCCTGATGCACGACTCCGGCGGGGACCGGTCCCAGACCGTGGCCGCGCTCGGCCACTTCCTGCCGAAGATGCAGGAGAAGGGCTACGAGTTCACCAACCTCACCGACGCCCTCGGAGCCCCCAGCGCGCACACCCCGGTCACCGGGTACGCGCTCTGGAAGGGCAAGGCGTTCGTCACCGCCGTGGGGGTCTCGGAGCACATCACCGATGTGATGGTGGTGGGTCTCGCCGTCATCGGGGTGCTGGTCATGGCCCGTTTCGGTCTGATGCTGGTGCTGTCCTTCGCGCACGCCCGCCGCGTCCGCAGACGGGACTTCAGCTGGGGCGAGCCGCTCACGCGCCCGGTGTCCGTCCTGGTGCCCGCGTTCAACGAGAGCAAGTGCATCGCCAACACGGTCCGTTCGCTGGTGGCGAGCGACTATCCGCTGGAGGTCATCGTCATCGACGACGGTTCCACGGACGGCACCGCGGACCTCGTCGACCGGATGCGGCTGCGCCACGTCAGGGTGGTGCGCCAGCGCAACGCGGGGAAGCCCGCCGCGCTGAACAACGGCATCGCGCACGCCCGTTACGACATCATCGTGATGATGGACGGCGACACCGTCTTCGAGCCGTCCACCGTCCGCGAGCTGGTGCAGCCGTTCGCCGACCCGCGGGTCGGGGCCGTCGCCGGCAACGCCAAGGTCGGCAACCGCGACTCGCTGATCGGCGCCTGGCAGCACATCGAGTACGTGATGGGCTTCAACCTCGACCGCCGGATGTACGACATGCTGCGCTGCATGCCCACCATCCCCGGCGCGGTCGGGGCGTTCCGCAGGGACGCGCTGAACCGGATCGGCGGCATGAGCGAGGACACCCTCGCCGAGGACACCGACGTCACGATGGCCCTGCACCGGGACGGCTGGCGCGTCGTCTACGCGGAGAACGCCCGCGCCTGGACCGAGGCGCCGGAGTCCGTGCAGCAGCTCTGGTCGCAGCGCTACCGGTGGTCGTACGGCACGATGCAGGCCATCTGGAAGCACCGGCGCGCGGTGATCGAGCGCGGCCCTTCGGGCCGCTTCGGACGCGTCGGGCTGCCCTTCGTCGCCCTGTTCATGGTCGTCGCCCCGCTGCTCGCCCCGCTCATCGACGTCTTCCTGCTGTACGGCCTCGTCTTCGGCCCCACCGAGCCGACGGTCGTCGCCTGGCTCGGTGTCCTCATGCTGCAGGCCGTCTGCGCCGCGTACGCCTTCCGGCTCGACCGGGAGCGCATGACGCACCTGCTCTCGCTGCCCCTCCAGCAGGTTCTCTACCGGCAGCTCATGTACGTGGTGCTGCTCCAGTCCTGGATCACCGCTCTCACCGGCGGCCGGCTCCGCTGGCAGAAGCTGCGCCGTACGGGAGCCGTGGAGGCGCCGCGTGCGACGCCGCGCCAGGCGACCGGACACAGCACCGACCGGAGGCCCGTCGCGTGACGTACCCCAGCCCCACCCCGCCGGGTCCCGGTCCGCACGAGGACCAGGGACCGTACGAACCGGCCCGGCCGTACCAGCGGTACGACGAGCCGGGGCAGCCGTACCAGCGGTACGGGCCGCCGGACCAGCGGTACGGGTCGCCGGACCAGCGGTACGCCCCCGCGGGCCAGGCCCACCAGCCGTACGCGCCGAGCCGGCCGTACGACGGCTACGGACCGCTCCCGCCGGCCCAGCCGTTGCCGCAGCCGGCTCCGCAGGCCGTGCCGCCGCGGACCCCGGACGCACCGGCCTCCGCGATACCCGGGGCGGCCCCCGCGCCCGGGCCGAAGAAGCCCGGCCGGGACCGCTACTTCGACCTGCTCCGGGCCCTCGCGCTGTTCCGCGTCGTCCTCTACCACCTCACGGGCTGGGCCTGGCTGCCGATCGTCTTCCCGTCGATGGGCGTCATGTTCGCCCTGGCCGGCAACCTCATGGCCCGCTCGCTGAAGCGGCCCGCCGCGCAGGTGATCCGCAGCCGCGTCCGCCGACTGCTGCCGCCGCTGTGGCTGCTCGGCGCGATCGGCGTCACCGGCATGGTGCTCCAGGGCTGGGGGCCGGACGCCGACGGGCACCCCGGCTGGTGGTGGACCCATCTGCTGCTCTGGGTCCTGCCGCTCAGCGATCCGCCGTTCGCGGAGGAACTGCCCGGCATCCACGGCTTCCTGGGCGAGACCTGGGCGAGCGACCTGGCCGGACCCCTGTGGTACATCCGCGCGTACCTCTGGTACGTCCTGATGTCGCCGCTGATCCTGCGGGGTCTGCGCAAGATGCCCTGGCCGACCCTGCTCGCCCCGCTGGTGCTGGCCTTCGTCATGTCCCGGGAGCTGATCTCCACCCCGGAGCGCATCGACTCGGCGATCACCGACTTCAGCACGTTCGGCGCCTGCTGGGTGCTCGGGATGGCGCACCAGGAGGGCATCCTGAAGCGGCTGCCGTCCTACCTCGTGCCGTCCCTCGCCCCGGTCGTCGCCGCGCTGGGGCTGTGGTGGGCCTCGCACGAGGGCTTCCGGTCCGGTTTCGACCTGGACTCCATCCCGCTGGCCCAGGCCCTGTGGTCGTTCGGCTGCGTCGCGCTCCTGCTGCACTACAGCCCGTCCTGGACCGAGTGGCCCAAGCGGCTGCGCGCCTGGGACTCCACGATCACGCTGCTCAACTCACGCGCGGTCACGATCTACCTCTGGCACAACGTCTGCATCCTGGTCGCCGCGACGATGTACGACCGGTTGTGGACCGTCGACGTCATCGGCGAGAACGTCCCCTGGCTCCTGGAGAGCTGGGTACCGGTCCTGCTCTTCGCCTGGGCGCTGATCGCGGTGTGCATCCTGGCGTTCGGCTGGACCGAGGACGTCGCGGCGAAGCGCCGGCCGCAGCTGTGGCCGAACGGCGCCCCGAAGAAGGACCGGCGGCCCGGCGCGGCCCCGGGCCGGCCCGAGGGGCGGTCCGCCCAGGTCCGCTGACCACGGTCTCACCGGGCCGTCCGCGGCCCGGTGAGAGCAAGGTTGCGCACCGGTCACCTCACGGCACCGCACCGAAACGCGGGCTTCCTAGGGTCGGGGACAACACCCCGACCACCCGTGGAGGCGCGTGATGGCTGGCCGTTGGATCGAGCACTGGGAGCCGGAGGACGAGACGTTCTGGCGAGAGAAGGGCGAGCGGATCGCCCGCCGGAACCTCTGGTTCTCCGTACTCTCCGAGCACATCGGCTTCTCGATCTGGACCCTGTGGTCGGTGATGGTCCTGTTCATGGGGCCGGAGTACGGGGTGGACCCGGCCGGCAAGTTCTTCCTGATCTCCACCGCGACGCTGGTCGGCGCCCTCGTGCGCATCCCGTACACGTTCGCCGTGGCCCGCTTCGGCGGCCGGAACTGGACCGTGTTCAGCGCGTTCACCCTGCTGGTGCCGACGGTCGCCGCCTTCGTCGTGATGGAGCCGGGGACCTCGTACACCACCTTCGTGGCCGTGGCCGCGCTGACCGGCATCGGCGGCGGCAACTTCGCCTCCTCGATGACGAACATCAACGCCTTCTTCCCGCTGCGCAAGAAGGGCTGGGCGCTCGGACTCAACGCGGGCGGCGGCAACATCGGGGTGCCCGTGGTGCAGCTCATCGGGCTGCTCGTGATCGGGACCGCGGGCGCCACGCACCCGCGGATCGTGCTCGGCGTGTACATCCCGCTGATCGTCGTCGCCGCGCTGTGCGCCGCGTACTTCATGGACAACCTGGCGCCCGTGCAGAACGACACCGGGGCCGCGAAGGACGCCGTGCGCGACCCGCACACCTGGATCATGGCGGTGCTCTACATCGGCACCTTCGGCTCCTTCATCGGCTACAGCTTCGCCTTCGGGCTCGTCCTGCAGACCCAGTTCGGCCGGACCCCGCTGCAGGCCGCCTCGCTCACCTTCATCGGCCCGCTGCTGGGGTCGCTCATCAGGCCCGTCGGCGGCTGGCTGGCCGACCGGTACGGCGGCGCCCGGATCACGCTGGCGAACTACGCGGCCATGGCCGCGGCCACCGGTGTCGTCGTGTACGCCTCCGGCGTCGAATCGCTCACCGTGTTCCTCATCGGCTTCACCGCCCTGTTCGTCCTCACGGGTCTGGGCAACGGATCGACGTTCAAGATGATCCCGGGCATCTTCCACGCCAAGGCGATCGCCCAGGGACTGCGCGGCGAGGAGGCGGCGGCCCAGGGGCGGCGGCTGTCCGGGGCGGCGATGGGGCTCATCGGCGCGGTCGGGGCGCTCGGCGGGCTCGCCATCAACCTCGCGTTCCGGCAGTCCTTCCAGACCTCGGGCGCCGGAACGGCGGCCTTCTGGTCCTTCCTCGCCTTCTACGGGGTGTGTTTCGCGCTCACCTGGGCGGTATACCTTCGCCGCACCGCGGCCGTCCCCGCGAAGCCGCAGCTCAGCTATGCCGAGGTGTGATGATGACCTCGGGATGTCAGGTGACGTAACGGGCGGGAAATACGGGTGAACCGAGCCTGTCACGCTTCGTTGGCAGGCTCGGCTCTCCGCACCATCGAGCAGTAGCGGGACGAGAGCCGGGTAGACCATATGCACGACGACGAACAGCACGGGCCCCTCGAGGGCTTCACGGTCGGTGTCACGGCCGCGCGCCGGGCGGACGAGCTCGCCACCCTGCTGCGGCGGCGGGGCGCCACCGTGGTGCACGCGCCCGCCCTGCGGATCGTGCCGCTGGCCGACGACAGCGAACTGCTCGCCGCCACCAAGGAACTCATCGACGACGTACCCGACGTCGTCCTCGCCACCACGGCGATCGGCTTCCGCGGCTGGATCGAGGCCGCCGACGGCTGGGGCGTCGGGGAACAGCTGCTGGACACCCTGCGCGGGGTCGAACTGCTGGCCCGTGGGCCCAAGGTCAAGGGCGCGGTCCGGGCCGCCGGGCTGACCGAGACCTGGTCACCGGCGTCCGAATCCATGGCGGAGGTGCTGGAGCGGCTCCTGGAGGAGGGCGTCGAGGGCCGCCGGATCGCCCTCCAGCTGCACGGCGAACCCCTCCCCGGCTTCGTGGAGTCGCTCCGCGCGGCCGGCGGCGAGGTCGTGGGCGTCCCCGTCTACCGCTGGATGCCGCCCGAGGACATCGCCCCGCTCGACCGGCTCATCGACATCACCGTCGCGGGCGGCCTGGACGCGCTCACCTTCACCAGCGCCCCGGCAGCGGTCTCCCTGCTGCGCCGGGCCGAGGAACGCGGGCTGCTGACCGAGCTGACGGTCGCCCTGCAGGGCGACGTCCTCTCCGCCTGCGTCGGACCGGTCACCGCACTGCCGTTGCAGGACCGAGGCATCGACACCTTCCAGCCGGAGCGCTTCCGGCTCGGTCCGCTCGTCCAGCTGCTCTGCCGGGAACTCCCCTCCCGGGCGCGGACCCTGCCGGTCGCCGGGCACCGGGTCGAGATCCGCGGCCACGCCGTGCTCGTCGACGACGAGCTGCGGGCGGTGCCGCCCGCCGGCATGGCCCTGCTGCACACCCTGGCCCGCAGGCCGGGCTGGGTGGTGGCCCGTGCCGACCTGCTGCGCGCCCTGCCCGGCAGCGGTACGGACGAGCACGCGGTGGAGACGGCGATGGCCCGGCTGCGCACCGCGCTCGGGGTGCCCCGGCTGATCCAGACGGTCGTCAAACGCGGCTACCGGCTGGCCCTGGACCCGGCTTCCGACGCCAAGTACGCCGACTCCTGAGGGCACCGGCGTGCGCTGAGGAAGGAGTGGTGGGGCCGGGCCCGCTCCCCTGGCCCATGCGCCCGGTTCTCCACGGGGGCGTCCGGGCGGGCGCGGAGAGCCGCCGTGCGGACAGGGCAGGAGCCGGGACGGCGGATCTCCGCCCCGGGATAGCGTGCGGGGATGAACGATGACATCCACCGGATCGACGCGGAGATACGGCTCCGTCCGCTCGCCCTGGACGACGCCGCCGCCCTCGCCGGAGCACTGACCCGCAGCCGTGCGTACATGCGGCCGTGGGAACCCGTGCGGCCCGCCGCCTTCTACACCGAGGAGGGGCAGCGCGAGCGGCTGGCCGGCGTGCTGGCGGACCGTGACGCGGGGCGCGCGATGCCGTGGGTGCTCTGCGACGCGCGGGACCGGGCGGTCGGCGCGTTCACCCTCAACGGCGTGGTGCTCGGGGCGTTCCGCAGCGCCGCCCTCGGTTACTGGATCGACGTGGACTTCGCGGGGCGCGGACTGGCCACCGCCGCGGTGCGGCTGATCTGCGAACTGGCCCGGGACGAGATGGGGTTGCACCGGATCGAGGCCGGGACGCTGCCGTACAACGTGGCGTCGCAGCGCGTGCTCGCCAAGTGCGGTTTCGAACAGATCGGCCTGGCCCCGGGCTACCTCCACATCGACGGCGAGTGGCGTGAACACCGGCTGTTCCAACGCCTCCTGCACGACGGTCCGGTGACCGGGGCGCCAGCGGCGACGGGGGCCTGAGAGGCCCCGCCGGTCACCTGCCGTGCCCGGCCGGCCGGCGCGTGTGGCGGTGGCCCTTCCTCGGCCACGGAGGGTGCGGTGGCAGCACCTCCACGAAGCCGTACCCGGCCTTCTCCGCGACCCGGCACGACGGCTCGTTGTCCACCTGGTGCAGCAGGTCCAGCCGTACCAGCCCGTCGCCGGCGAACGCCGCGAACGCCCAGTCGGTGAGCGCTTCGAGGGCCCGCGGGGCGATGCCGCGGCCGCGGGCGGGCGCCGCCGTCCAGTAGCCGACCTCGGCCGATCCCGAGCCGGGCGCGGGGTGCACGAGGACGACGTTTCCGACGGGAGCCTCCCCGAGCGCCGTGTCCACGACGGCGAAACTGTGGCGCAGCCCGGAGGCCCGGCCCTCCTCCTGGTCCCGCAGCCAGCGCTCCGCCGCCTCCGCGTCCGCCACCGGGGCGCGGGACCCGGCCTGTATCGCCGGGTCGCGGTAGGCGTCGAGCAGGACCGCGAGGTCACCCGGCAGCCAGGGGCGGAGCACCAGGGAGCCGGACCGGAGACGGTCGGTGTGCGGCTGGTCCGTCATCGGTCCATCGTACGAGCGGAGCCGGCGCGGCCCGCGTGGCAGGGGTTCCGGCCGGGGGGCGCGCGGGGCACTCTGGTGGGGACGGCGACCGGACCCGAGGCGGTGGCATGCGCATGGCGACGCGCAGGGGCTCGTACGACCGGCGGTTCGACTCCGGGCGGCTCTGCCTGGACCTGGTCGCCACGGGCGCGGGGGGTCCGGGCACCGCCGACCCGCTGGACCGCCCCGAGGGGCTCGCCGACTGGCTGGTGGCCGCCGGGGCCGTACCGCGGGGCACCCGGCTCGACGGCGTGGACGACCACTGGCTCGTGTGCTTCCGGCAGTTGAGGAGCGCCGTGGACCGGCTGCTGACGGCACAGCTCGGCGGGCGGGCAGCGGACGGCGCACTGGAGCGCGTCAACGCGCTCGCCGCCGACGCGCCACCCGGCCTGTGCGCCGTGCGCGCCGGGAACGGCACCCTGGTACGCGGCCTGAGTGCCGAGCCCGGCTGCGGGGCGCTGCTGGCCGCGGTGGCGCGGGACGCCGTGGAACTCCTCACCGATCCGGTGGCCCTGGCCGGGCTGCGCCGCTGCGAGGGCGACCACTGCCGCCGCGTCTACCTGGACACCTCACGCGGCCGGCGCCGGCGCTGGTGCTCCAGCGAGGTCTGCGGCAACCGCGAACGGGTCGCCCGGCACCGGCGGCGTCACACGGACCCGGCCGGCGCCTCCCCGGCACCGGAAGTCCCGCCGGCGGAGAAAAAAGTGATCCCGCGTTGAATGGATCGCCCCGCATCCCCGTATCGATGACCAAGGAGCTCGACAGGGTCTCGACCGGGAGGTTCGTGTGCGCAAGGATGCGGCCGTGGCCGATGACCGTCCGCACAGGGCCCGGCATCGCGGTGGGCCGCCCGCGTCACCCTCCGCCGTCCCGGACGAGGAGCTGATGCGGGCGCTCTACCGCGAACACGCCGGCCCCCTGCTCGCGTACGTGCTCCGTCTCGTCGCCGGTGACCGGCAGCGCGCCGAGGACGTGGTGCAGGAGACGCTCATCCGTGCCTGGAAGAACGCCGGTTCGCTCAACAGGGCCACCGGTTCCGTCCGGCCCTGGCTGGTGACGGTCGCCCGGCGCATCGTCATCGATGGCCACCGCAGTCGGCAGGCCCGGCCGCACGAGGTCGACCCGTCGCCACTGGAGGTCATTCCCGCGGAGGACGAGATCGACAAGGCGCTCTGGCTGATGACGCTCGCGGACGCGCTCGACGATTTGACCCCGGCCCACCGGGAAGCATTGGTCGAGACCTACTTCAAGGGCCGTACGGTCAACGAGGCGGCCGAGGCGCTCGGCATCCCCAGTGGCACGGTGCGGTCCCGGGTCTTCTACGCACTGCGTTCGATGAAGCTCGCACTCGAAGAGAGGGGGATCACGGCATGAGCGACCACGAATGGGAGCCCTTCGGGCCCCGGCCGGCGGGTCCCTCCGGCCCCTCCGGGCCCTTCGCAGCCCCCGGCGCCCCCGTGGACGAGACGGGGCACGACGCGGCGGGGGCCTACGTCCTCGGCATCCTGGACGGGGCCGAGGCCGCCGCCTTCGAGGCGCATCTGTCCGGCTGCGCCCGCTGCGCCGCCCACCTCGACGCGTTCGCCGGCCTGGAGCCGATGCTCGCGATGCTCGCCGAGTCCCCGGCCTCCGTGCCCGGCGCCCGCCCCGTCCCGCACGTCCCCACGCCGCCCGCGCCCCGGGTGCTCGACGCCCTGGTCGACGAGGTCGCGGCCGGGCGCGCCCGGCGCACGCGCCGCGTGAGGTACCTGGTGGCGGCGGCGGCAGCGCTGATCATCGGCGGCCCGGTGGTCGCGGTGACGGCCGCCGGCGACGGCACGAGGAGCGTCGAGGCGGCCGACCCGCACCCCACCAGCCCCGCCGAGGACGCCTTCTTCCACCACATGAAGGAGAAGGCGCGGGCGACCGACCCCGGCACCGCGGTCGACGCCACGATCGGCCTGGAGCCGAAGGCCTGGGGCACGCACACCGTGCTGGAGCTGAAGAACGTGCGGGGCCCGCAGAAGTGCAGGCTGGTCGCGGTGTCGAAGACCGGCGAGGAGGAGGTCGTCACCTCCTGGTCCGTCCCGAAGTGGGGGTACGGCATCGAGGACTCCCCGCACCCCACCGCCAGGTACCCGCTCTACGTCCACGGCGGGGCCGCCATGGCCCGGGCCGACATCGACCACTTCGAGGTCCGCACGTTCGACGGCGAACGGCTGGTGAGCGTCGGCGTCTGAGCCGCCCCGCGCGCTCCCGAAACGCAATCGATATCCCGGCACGCAAGATCGACACCCGCGGCAGGTGCGCGACGGGTCCCCTTCGCATAAGGTTGACGGCTGCCCAATGCACATCAGAAGGGGGCCCCGGTGGCCGCGCAGGATGCCGCTGTCGATTCGTTGCGGGACCGGGAAATCGGTGTCGAGCAGGAACATCTCGACCGTGTGTACCACCGCCTCGAGGAGAAGATCCACGAGGCGGAATTTCTCATGAACGACGCCGTCAAGCGCGGCCAGGTGGGTACACCCGGCGCGCTCGCCGAGCGTGACGCCCAGGTGTTCCGCGCCGGAATCCACCTCAACCGGCTGAACAGCGAGTTCGAGGACTTCCTCTTCGGGAGGATCGACCTGCTGCTCGGCAAGGACGGTGAGCGCGGCCCGGACGGCGCCTTCACCTCCGTCGAACCGGCCGACGACGCCGTACGGGAGGACGGCACCGCCGACATCGCCGAGACGCTGCACATCGGCCGCATCGGGGTCCTCGACTCCGACTACGCGCCGCTGGTCATCGACTGGCGGGCCCCGGCGGCCGCGCCGTTCTACCGCTCGACGCCGAAGGAACCGGGCCGGGTGGTGCGCCGCCGGGTCATCCGCTCCAAGGGCCGCCGCGTCCTCGGGGTCGAGGACGACCTGATGCGCCCGGAACTGACCGCCCACCTGGGCGGCGGCACGCTCCCCGTCATCGGGGACGGCGCGCTGATGGCGGCGCTCGGACAGGCCCGCAGCCACACCATGCGGGACATCGTCTCCTCCATCCAGGCCGAGCAGGACCTGGTGATCCGGGCCCCCGCCGCCTCGGTCACCGAGGTCTCCGGCGGCCCCGGCACCGGCAAGACCGCGGTCGCCCTGCACCGTGCCGCGTACCTGCTCTACCAGGACCGGCGGCGGTACGCGGGCGGCATCCTGATCGTCTCGCCGACGCCCCTGCTGGTCGCGTACACCGAAGGCGTGCTCCCCTCCCTCGGCGAGGAGGGCCAGGTCGCGATCCGCGCGGTCGGCTCGCTGTCCGACGAGGCGGCCGGCCCGGAGGGCGCCACCACCTACGACGAACCGGCCGTCGCGCGGATCAAGGGCTCCTCCCGGATGCTCCACGTGCTGCGCAAGGCGGCCCGGGGGGCGCTGGAACAGCCCGCGCCCCGGCCGGCGGACCCGGAGGAGGGCCAGCTGGCGTTCGGGGAGGCCGACCAGGCCCCTCAGGAGGCCGGCACCCCCACCCGGCTGCGGGTGGTGGCCTTCGGCGCCCGGGTCGAGCTGCACGAGGACGAGCTGCGGCGCATCCGCAACAACGTCCTCGGCGGCACCGCACCCGTCAACCTGCTGCGCCCGCGCGCCCGCAAGCTGCTGCTCGACGCGCTGTGGAACAGGTCCTCGGGCCGGGGCCGCTACACCGACCCGGAGCTCGCGGCCGAACTGCGCTCGTCGTTCGACGAGGACGTCTCCACCGAGACGCCCTTCATCGAGTTCCTGAACGCCTGGTGGCCCGAGCTCACCCCGCGCGGGGTGCTCGCCGCGATGGCGGACGAGAAGCGGCTCGCCCGCTGGGCGCGCCGCACCCTCAACCAGGGCGAGGTGCGCCGGCTCGCGCGCTCCCTGAAGAGGCTCGACGCGCAGGGCCGCGGCCCGCTGTCCGTCCACGACGTGGCGATCCTCGACGAGCTCCAGACGCTGCTCGGCACCCCGCACCGGCCCAAGCGCAAGCGCGAGGCCGACCCGCTGGACCAGCTCACCGGCCTGGAGGAGCTGATGCCGCAGCGCGAGGAGACCCAGTGGGAGCGGGCCGAGCGGCTCGCGGCGGAGCGCACGGAGTACGCCCACGTCATCGTCGACGAGGCGCAGGACCTCACGCCCATGCAGTGGCGGATGGTCGGCCGCCGGGGCCGGCACGCCACCTGGACGATCGTCGGCGACCCGGCGCAGTCCAGCTGGTCCGATCCGGACGAGGCGGCGGCGGCCCGTGACGAGGCGCTGGGCAGCCGCCCGCGCCGCACCTTCACCCTGACCGTCAACTACCGCAACCCGGCGGAGATCGCCGAGCTCGCCGCCAAGGTCCTGGCGCTCGCGATGCCGGGCATGGAGTCCCCGGCGGCGGTCCGCTCCACGGGCGTGCGCCCGCGCTTCGAGACCGTGCGGGACGGCGATCTGGCCGGCACCGTCCGTGAGGAGGCGCGGCGGCTGCTCGCCGAGGTGGACGGCACGGTCGGGGTCGTCGTCGCGATGAACCGGCGGGCCCAGGCCCGTAAGTGGCTCGCGGAGCTCGGTGAGCGCGTGGTGGCGCTGGGCAGCCTGGAGGCGAAGGGCCTGGAGTACGACGCCACGGTGGTCGTCTCGCCCGCGGAGATCGCGGACGAGTCCCCGGCGGGGCTGCGGGTGCTGTACGTGGCGCTGACGCGGGCGACCCAGCAGCTCACGGTCGTCTCGGGGGAGCGGGACCTGCCCGACGAGGACGGGGTTCCCGACCTGCTCAGGGACTGACGGGCCCCGCGGCGGCGGGGGCGCGGGAAGCTTTTTTCCGTCAACCCGCGCAGAGGGAATCACTTCTCCGGGGTCTTTGTTAGCCTGGTGTACGGCACCGGCTCGATCCAAGCCCCCGGGCCCAACCTTCGTCGCTTCGAGCGACCACTTGCCGCGAGGCGAGCATGGCGGGTCGGTGCCGTCAACTGAAGAAGACAGACCCGCGTCACCCTCCGGTGGCGTGGGTCTGTTTCTGTTTACGGGCCCGATGGGGTTCCGTGAAGCCCCCAGTATCTCGTATGGTGGAAAACGGTTTCCGAAGAGCGGCAGTCATTACCGGCTACTCGTCGGTAGGTGCGAATATCGGAAGGCGTGTCCGGCGGCAGCAGATCCGGCCACGCATAGCAATGAAGCTAAGGAAAGCGAAGGACTCGGCCATGGCAACGGCGCCCAGCGTCTCGTACTCGATGACGGTCAGGCTGGAGGTGCCCGCGAGCGGCACAGCGGTCTCCCAGCTCACCACGGCCGTGGAGTCCTCCGGCGGTTCGGTCACCGGCCTCGACGTGACCGCTTCCGGCCACGAGAAGCTGCGGATCGACGTCACGATCGCCGCCTCCTCCACCTCGCACGCGGACGAGATCGTCGAGGGTCTGCGGGACATCGAGGGCGTCGTCCTCGGCAAGGTCTCCGACCGTACGTTCCTGATGCACCTCGGCGGCAAGATCGAGATGGCGTCGAAGCATCCCATCCGCAACCGTGACGACCTCTCGATGATCTACACCCCGGGCGTGGCCCGGGTCTGCATGGCGATCGCCGAGAACCCCGAGGACGCCCGGCGCCTCACCATCAAGCGCAACTCCGTCGCAGTCGTGACGGACGGCTCCGCGGTGCTCGGCCTCGGCAACATCGGCCCGATGGCCGCCCTGCCGGTGATGGAGGGCAAGGCGGCCCTCTTCAAGCGCTTCGCCGGCATCGACGCCTGGCCGATCTGCCTGGACACCCAGGACACGGACGCCATCGTCGAGATCGTCAAGGCGATCGCCCCCGGGTTCGCGGGCATCAACCTGGAGGACATCTCCGCGCCGCGCTGCTTCGAGATCGAGGCCCGGCTGCGCGAGGCCCTCGACATCCCCGTCTTCCACGACGACCAGCACGGCACCGCCATCGTCGTCCTGGCCGCCCTGACCAACGCGCTGCGCGTGGTGGGCAAGGGGATCGGGGACGTACGGGTCGTCATGTCCGGCGCCGGGGCGGCCGGCACGGCCATCCTGAAGCTGCTCATCGCCGCGGGCGTCAAGCACGCGGTCGTCGCCGACATCCACGGGGTGGTGCACGCCGGGCGCGAGGACCTGATCTCCGCCCACGTCGACTCGCCGCTGCGCTGGATCGCCGACAACACCAACCCGGAGTCCGTCACCGGCACCCTCAAGCAGGCCGTCGTGGGCGCCGACGTCTTCATCGGCGTCTCGGCCCCGAACGTCCTGGACGGCGACGACGTCGCGGCCATGGCCGAGGGTGCGATCGTGTTCGCGCTTGCGAACCCGGACCCCGAGGTGGACCCGGCAATCGCACGCCTGACGGCGGCAGTTGTGGCCACCGGCCGCTCGGACTTCCCCAATCAGATCAACAACGTCCTCGTCTTCCCCGGCGTCTTCCGCGGTCTGCTGGACGCTCAGTCCCGCACCGTCAACACGGAGATGATGCTCGCCGCCGCCCGCGCCCTCGCCGACGTCGTCGCCGAGGAAGAGGTGAACGCGAACTACATCATCCCGTCGGTCTTCAACGACAAGGTCGCCGGAGCGGTCGCGGGCGCGGTCCGGGACGCGGCCAAGGCGGCCGGCGCGGCTGTGACGGGCCCCACGTCCGTCTGATGTCCGGCGCGTCGCGGGTCGCGGCGCCCCAAACGCCCCTTTAGGGTGGGCGGGCGACGCGTCCCGCGGAGCCCCGCATCAGGTGCGGTCCGCTTCTGGGGAGTCGACGGAACGTCACCACGACGAGGCACTGGTGCATTTCGTACGGCTCCGGAGGGTGCCGGATTGGCTTTCCCGCCGCAGGTGGGGGCAGGATGCTTTCCCAAGGACTTCGTCCGGGGGAGACCCCACGGGGCGCGAAGGTCTGAAAAACGGACCCGGGTCCGGGCACTGTCCGAGGGCCCTGGCAGCATCGGCTTCGATCTCACGCCTCACAGGCAAGAAGAACACGGGAGTAACAACATGAACCGCAGTGAGCTGGTGGCCGCCCTGGCCGACCGCGCCGAGGTGACTCGCAAGGACGCCGACGCCGTGCTGGCCGCGCTCGCCGAGACCGTCGGTGAGATCGTCGCCAAGGGCGACGAGAAGGTCACCATCCCCGGTTTCCTGACCTTCGAGCGCACCCACCGTGCCGCTCGCACCGCTCGTAACCCGCAGACCGGCGACCCGATCAACATCCCGGCCGGCTACAGCGTGAAGGTCTCCGCGGGCTCGAAGCTCAAGGAAGCCGCCAAGGGCAAGTAAGACCCCTGGGCACGACGAAGGGCGGTCACCCCGACCAGGGTGGCCGCCCTTCGGCGTACGGGCCGCAGAGGGCCGTTACCGGGCCTCCAGGGCTGTGGTCCCGGGGGCGCCGGCCCCCGGGACCCCTCCTCAGACCAGCGAACCGCCCGGCAGCTCCACCTTCGCGCCGAGCTTCTCCAGCTTCTCCATGAAGTTCTCGTAGCCGCGGTTGATCAGGTCGATCCCGTGCACCCGGGACGTCCCCTGGGCCGCCAGGGCGGCGATCAGGTACGAGAAGCCGCCGCGCAGGTCCGGGATGACCAGGTCCGCGCCCTGCAGCTTCGTCGGCCCGGAGACGACCGCGGAGTGCAGGAAGTTGCGCTGGCCGAAGCGGCAGTCGGACCCGCCCAGGCACTCGCGGTAGAGCTGGATGTGCGCGCCCATCTGGTTGAGCGCCGAGGTGAAGCCGAGCCGCGACTCGTACACCGTCTCGTGGACGATCGACAGGCCGGCGGCCTGCGTCAGCGCCACGACCAGCGGCTGCTGCCAGTCGGTCTGGAAGCCGGGGTGCACGTCCGTCTCCAGCGCGATGGCGTTCAGGGCGCCGCCCGGGTGCCAGAAGCGGATGCCCTCGTCGTCGATCTCGAAGGCGCCGCCGACCCGGCGGTAGGTGTTCAGGAACGTCATCATCGAGCGCTGCTGGGCGCCGCGGACGTAGATGTTGCCCTCGGTCGCCAGCGCGGCGGACGCCCAGGAGGCGGCCTCCAGGCGGTCCGGGATCGCCCGGTGGGTGTAACCGTCGAGCCGGTCGACCCCGGTGATCCGGATGGTCCGGTCGGTGTCCATGGAGATGATCGCGCCCATCTTCTGCAGTACGCAGATGAGGTCCTCGATCTCCGGCTCCACGGCCGCGTTGGACAGCTCGGTGACGCCCTCGGCGAGCACCGCGGTCAGCAGCACCTGCTCGGTGGAGCCGACCGAGGGGTACGGCAGCCGGATCTTGGTGCCGCGCAGCCGCTGCGGGGCCTCCAGGTACTGGCCGTCCGCCCGCTTCTCGATCGTCGCGCCGAACTGGCGCAGCACGTCGAAGTGGAAGTCGATCGGCCGGCCGCCGATGTCGCAGCCGCCGAGCCCGGGGATGAACGCGTGGCCGAGCCGGTGCAGCAGCGGGCCGCAGAACAGGATCGGGATGCGCGAAGAGCCCGCGTGGGCATCGATGTCGGCGACGTTCGCACTCTCGACGTGGGTGGGGTCGAGGATCAGCTCACCGGGTTCGTCGCCCGGACGGACCGTCACGCCGTGCAGCTGCAGCAGCCCGCGCACCACCCGCACATCGCGGATGTCGGGCACGTTGCGCAGGCGGCTGGGCCCGCTGCCGAGCAGCGCGGCGACCATCGCCTTCGGCACCAGGTTCTTGGCGCCTCGGACGCGGATCTCGCCCTCCAGCGGGGTGCCGCCGTGGACAAGCAGGACATCGTCTGTGCCGGTCATGAATCTCGCGTTCCGGAGTGGTCGGGCAGGGGGCCAATCGCCAGGGTAATGGCCCGGCGCCCCCCATCCGTAAGGGAACGGGGGGAGTGGGAACGTCACGGATCCGCCCCGACACGCTGTGCTTCCCTGATCTTGCGGAGGGTTACCGTCCGGATGGGGGGGCGGTCGTGCGCTCCATGTGCACCCGTGCGCCCTGAGCTGCGCTAGGCCACGCAGGGTGCGCGAACGGTCACGCAACGTGTGTCCGGTGGATCATCGCCGGGTGCGTGACGTCCGGCACGACACCGCGCGGCGTTGCCGGAACGCCCGGTTACTCCCGCTATGCGGTCGATGCGGCGCCTTGTGCCGCACCGCACCGGACGCCGCGCCCCGTCCGGCCCCGGTGCGCCGGACTCCCCGCTCGGCTCCCGCGCGGGCCGAAGATGCGGGATCATTTCTGCCATGACCGAGGTGTCCTCGCTCACGGGGCGACTGCTCGTGGCCACACCCGCCCTCGCCGACCCGAATTTCGACCGCGCGGTGGTGCTGCTCCTCGACCACGACGAGGAGGGTTCGCTCGGCGTGGTCCTGAACCGCCCGACCCCGGTCGGCGTCGGAGACATCCTCGCGTCCTGGGCGGAGCTGACCGGTGAGCCCGACGTCGTCTTCCAGGGCGGCCCCGTCTCGCTGGACTCGGCGCTCGGCGTGGCGGTCATCCCCGGCGACGAAGGCCCCCTGGGCTGGCGCCGGGTGTACGGGGCGATCGGGCTGGTGGACCTGGAGGCGCCCCCGGAGCTGCTGGCCGCGGCCCTCGGCTCGCTGCGGATCTTCGCGGGGTACGCCGGCTGGGGCCCCGGCCAGCTGGAGACGGAGCTGTCCGAGGGTGCCTGGTACGTCGTCGAGTCGGAACCCGGCGACGTGTCCTCGCCGCGCCCCGAAAGTCTGTGGCGGGCGGTCCTGCGCCGTCAGCGCAGCGAACTGGCCATGATCGCCACGTATCCGGACGACCCTTCGCTGAACTGACGGCCGGGCTTTCAGTACGCTTGGCGGTTATGAGCACTCTTGAGCCCGAGCGCGGGGCAGGTACCGGAACCCTCGTGGAACCGACGCCACAGGTGTCGAACGGCGACGGCGACCACGAGCGCTACGCCCATTACGTCCAGAAGGACAAGATCATGGCGAGTGCCCTGGAGGGCACCCCCGTGGTCGCGCTGTGCGGCAAGGTCTGGGTACCGGGGCGCGACCCCAAGAAGTACCCGGTCTGCCCCATGTGCAAGGAGATCTACGAGTCCATGGGCGCCGGAGGCGACAAGGACAAGGGCAAGGGCGGCAAGGACAAGCAGTAGTCCCGGCCCTACCACCGACCAGCCCGGAGGAGCCCCCGGGGCGCGCAGCGGCGTGCCCCGGGGGCTCCTCCGCGTGCGGGGGCGGTGGGCGTCGCACGGGCCGCGCCCGCGGGTCACAGAGTGGTGGGACCACTTGTCGGGCGCATTGGTCCGGACCTAGCCTCCTGCACGGTGTGCGGAACGAAAGGCGCAGGGCGCGTGTGCAAACCCCTTCCCTGAGGTCCCGGTCCCGTACCGGTCTTCTTCGTACGCGTACAGCCATGCCCGGTCCCGGGACCGGGCATGGCGGTTAAGGACTGACGACATGGACATGGAACTGATCCCGGCGCCCGCGAGCGTCGGCGACCGGGGGCGGGGCGGGTTCCTCCTGGACGCGTCCACCCCCATCGACGCTGCCCCCGGCACCGAGAGCACCGAGCGCTGGCTGCGTGCCACGCTCGGCGCCGCCTTCGGCCTGCCGCTCGCACCGGGCGCCGAGGGGGCCGCGCGCGCCATCCGGCTGCGCGTCGACCCGTCGTCGGCGCCCGAGGGCTACCGGCTGACCACCCAGCCCGACGGGAGCCTCGTGATCACGGGCGGCAGCCCCGCCGGGGTCTTCTGGGGCGCGCAGACGCTGCGTCAGCTGCTGGGGCCGGACGCCTTCCGCCGGGCGCCCGTCAGCGGCCGCACCACCCACGCCCTCGGGTTCACGGACATCGAGGACCGTCCCCGCTTCGGCTGGCGCGGCCTGATGCTCGACGTGGCACGGCACTTCCTGCCGAAGGACGACGTCCTGCGCTACCTCGACCTCCTCGCCGCCCACAAGCTGAACGTCTTCCACTTCCACCTCACCGACGACCAGGGCTGGCGCGTCGAGATCACGCGCTACCCGCGCCTGACCGAGGTGGGCGCGTGGCGCGCGCGCACCAAGTACGGCCACCGGGCGTCCGAGCTCTGGAACGAGACCCCGCACGGCGGTTACTACACGCAGGACGACATCCGCGAGATCGTGGCGTACGCCGCCGAGCGGCACATCCGGGTCGTCCCCGAGATCGACGTCCCGGGCCACTCGCAGGCCGCCATCAGCGCCTATCCGGAGCTGGGCAACACCGACGTCGTCGACACCACCGCGCTCCGCGTGTGGGACAACTGGGGCGTCAATCCGAACGTGCTCGCCCCCTCCGACCACACCCTGCGCTTCTACGAGGGCGTCTTCGAGGAACTGCTGGACCTCTTCCCCGTGGAGACCTCGCCGTTCATCCACATCGGCGGCGACGAATGCCCCAAGGACCAGTGGAAGCAGTCGCCGGCCGCCCAGGCCCGCATCAAGGAGCTCGGCCTCGCCGACGAGAACGAGCTGCAGTCCTGGTTCATCCGCCACTTCGACACCTGGCTCACCGCGCGGGGCCGCCGGCTCATCGGCTGGGACGAGATCCTGGAGGGCGGCCTGGCCGAGGGCGCCGCGGTCTCCTCGTGGCGTGGGTATGCGGGCGGCATCGCGGCCGCCGAGGCCGGGCACGACGTCGTCATGTGCCCGGAGCAGCAGGTGTATCTGGACCACCGTCAGCACGGCGGCCCCGACGAGCCGATGCCCATCGGATACGTCCGCACCCTGGAGGACGTCTACCGCTTCGAGCCCGTGCCGCCGGCCCTCTCCGAGGAGGCGGCCCGTCACGTCCTCGGCGCCCAGGCCAACGTCTGGACCGAGGTCATGCAGAACCGTGCCCGTGTCGACTACCAGGTCTTCCCCCGCCTCGCGGCCTTCGCCGAGGTCGCCTGGTCGGCCCTGCCCGCCCCGGCGGAACGGGACTTCGCGGACTTCGAGCGCCGTATGGCCACGCACTACGCGCGACTTGACGCGCTCGGCGTCGGCTACCGGCCGCCGGGCGGCCCGTTGCCGTGGCAGCGGCGCCCCGGGGTCCTGGGACGCCCGATCGAGGGAACACCCCCGAACGTGTGAGTCCGGACGCGGTCCGGTTGCCGCCGCCACGGTCCTCGGGGCCGTGGGGGCGGTGCCGTCCGGGCGGGGAACTCCCCCCGCACGAGCCTTCGCCCGCCGGAACGGATAAGTCGCACAAGCGCGTGGAAGGGCGGCAATTCGCCCTCTGTGCCGAAGAGGTGCGAAACGGGACCATTACCCTGGTCGGGGGCGGATACGCCCTTCGCGGACCCTCGCGTCGGGCCGGTCCGAAGATGTGCCAGAGTTGCCACGTCCGGGCTTTGAGCACGTACCGTACGGCGAAACAGGCGGGACGCCGGGACACCGGGAAGGGGCAGCTGGGTTGACCACGCACGCACCGCAGGCGGCGCAGTCCGTCACGCTGCCTGCCTCGCTGGACGAGGCCGTGGCGGCACTCGAAGCCATGCCCACCGCCGTCCCCGTGGCGGGCGGCACGGACCTGATGGCGGCCGTCAACAAGGGGCTTTTGCGCCCCTCCGCGCTGGTCGGCCTCGGCCGGATCAGCGAGATCCGCGGCTGGCACTACCAGGACGGGCACGCCCTGCTGGGCGCCGGTCTCACCCACGCGCGCATGGGACGGCCCGACTTCGCCGCCCTCATCCCCGCGCTCGCCGCGTCCGCGCGCGCCGCCGGTCCGCCCCAGATCCGCAACGCCGGAACGCTCGGCGGCAACATCGCCACCGCCGCGCCGACCGGTGACGCCCTGCCGGTCCTCGCCGCCCTGGAGGCCGAACTCGTCATCGGGGGCCCCGGCGGCGCGCGCCGCGAGATCCCCGTCTCGCACCTGCTGGCGGGCCGCGAGATGCTGGAGCCCGCCGAGGTGATCGGCTTCGTCCGCGTCCCCCTGCTGCACGCCCCGCAGGTCTTCCTGAAGGCGACCGGGCGCACCGGTCCCGGCCGGGCCACCGCCTCCGTCGCGATCGTGCTCGACCCCGCCCGGCGCGGGGTGCGCTGCGCGGTCGGCGCCATCGCGCCGATGCCGCTGCGGCCGCTGGAGGCCGAACGCTGGATCGCCTCACTGATCGACTGGGACGGCGAACGCGGCCTGGCCCCCGACGCGCTGGCCGCCTTCGGCGAGTACGTCGCCGCGGCCTGCGTCCCGGACCAGGCACCACCCGCCGACGGGGGAGAGGCGCCACCGCTGCCCCCCGCCGTACTGCACCTGCGGCGCACCGTCGCCGCACTGGCCCGACGCGCGCTGGGGAGGGCACTGTCGTGACCAACGAGGACCACGCCGACCGGCGCGGGGGCTGGGAGCCGACCCCGCAGGGCGGCGAGTACGACGCCGAGGCGACCGCCTTCGTCCACCTGCCGCCCGAGGACCTGGCGAACGTACCGCTGGCCGCACCCGGCCACGGCTACGTGCCGCCGATGATCCTTCCGCTGACCCCGATGGCCGGCCTCGACCCCGCGGCCACCGGCAGCTGGGCCGTCCCGGACCAGCAGCGTCAGCACGACGGGCAGGACCCGCACGACCAGCCGGAGCGGCAGGACGCCGCGGCCCCCGCGCCCGACGCGGTGCACTGGCCGGACCCGAACCAGCAGCAGTCGGCATACGGCTACCCGCCGGTCTCCCCGGAGTACCCCGACCAGTACCCCGGGGCCCAGGCCGCCACCGGCCAGTGGCACTTCGCCGAGTCGGACGCTCCCGCCGAGCCGGCCGGCCACACCGGCCAGTGGACGATCCCGGTCGCCCACGGCGACCTCCCGGAGGAGTCCGGCGAGTTCTCGGCCTCCGCGCTGGCCGCCGGCTGGTACGCGGACCGCACCCCGCCCGCCACGCTGCCGGGCGGTGCGCCCGCGCCGTGGGCGGCGCAGGAGCCCCCGACCGGGGGCACACCGGCCCTGGGGACGGACGTGGGGCACCTGTCCGAGCCCGTCTCCGACGTGCCGTCCGACGAGCCCGCGGACGAGCCCGCCCCGGACCCGGTCCCCGACGACATCGCCACCGGGCCGGAGACCGTCCCGGGCCCGCCCGGCTCCCCGGCCGGGGAGCCGTCGCACGAGGCTCCGGCGGACCCCGCCCAGGACGGGCGGCACCCCGCCCCCGAGCAGCCCGCCCCCGAGCACCCCGCCCCCGAGCACCCCGCCCCCGAGCACCCCGCCCCGGACCGGCTCGCCCCGGACCGGCTCGTCCCGGTCCCGGACGAGGTGCCGGCTCCGGACGACGAGGCCGTGGACGCCCCGCCCGCCGTGCCCGACCTGCCCAGCGAACACCCCGCCGCCTCCTACGTGCTGCACGTGAACGGGGCCGACCGGCCCGTCACCGACGCCTGGATCGGCGAGTCGCTGCTCTACGTGCTGCGTGAGCGCCTCGGCCTCGCCGGCGCCAAGGACGGCTGCTCACAGGGCGAGTGCGGTGCCTGCAACGTGCAGGTCGACGGCCGTCTCGTCGCCTCCTGCCTGGTCCCCGCGGCCACGGCGGCCGGCAGCGAGGTCCGTACCGTCGAGGGTCTGGCCGTCGACGGCGAGCCGTCCGACGTCCAGCGCGCGCTGGCGGACTGCGGCGCCGTGCAGTGCGGCTTCTGTATCCCCGGCATGGCCATGACCGTCCACGATCTGCTGGAGGGCAACCACGCCCCCAGCGAGCTGGAGACCCGCCAGGCGCTCTGCGGCAACCTCTGCCGCTGCACGGGCTACCGGGGCGTGCTCGACGCCGTGAACGAGGTCATCGCGGGCCGCGAGGCCGCCGCCGAGGCGGCCTCGGCACCCGCGCAGGAATCCGCGGACCCGGACGTGGCCCGCATCCCGCACCAGGCGGCGCCCGGCGCGGGTAGTGTGCAGGCCCACCTGCAGGACGGAGGCCTGGCGTGAGCAACGACGCAGCCACCGCGGCGGGCGCGACCCACACGGCGATCAGCATCCCGTCGCTGGACGGCCCGAGCGGCCCCGGCACCGAGCAGCCGCTGCTCGGCCTCGGCGCCTCCTTGCCGCCCGCCGACGCCCGCGCCAAGACCGAGGGCACCTTCCCGTACGCCGCCGACCTGTGGGCCGAGGGACTGCTCTGGGCCGCCGTGCTCCGCTCGCCGCACCCGCACGCCCGCATCCTGTCCATCGACACCTCGGCCGCGGCCGGGATGCCGGGCGTGCGCGCGGTCGTCACCCACGAGGACGTGCCCGGCGAGAGCAACTACGGCCGCCGCGTCGTCGACCGCCCGGTCTTCGCGTCCGACCTGGTCCGCCACCACGGCGAGCCGATCGCCGCGGTCGCCGCCGACCACCCGGACACCGCCCGGCTGGCCGCCGCCGCGATCACCGTCGAGTACGAGGTGCTGGAACCGGTCACCGACCCGGAGCAGGCCTTCGCCGCCGAGCCGCTGCACCCCGACGGCAATCTCATCCGCCACATCCCGCTGCGCTACGGCGACCCGGAGATCACCGGCGAGGTCGTCGTCGAGGGCCTCTACCGCATCGGCCGCCAGGACCCCGCCCCGATCGGCGCCGAAGCGGGCCTGGCCGTGCCCCGCCCCGACGGCGGCGTGGAGCTCTACACCGCCTCCACCGACCCCCACACCGACCGGGACCTCGCCGCCGCCTGCTTCGGCCTCGAACCCGACCGGGTGAAGGTCGTCGTCACCGGCGTGCCCGGCGCGACCGGCGACCGCGAGGACCCCGGCTTCCAGCTCCCCCTCGGCCTGCTCGCCCTGCGCACCGGCTGCCCGGTCAAGCTGGCCGCCACCCGCGAGGAGTCCTTCCTCGGCCACGCGCACCGCCACCCCACGCTGCTCCGCTACCGCCACCACGCGGACGCCGAGGGCCGCCTGGTCAAGGTCGAGGCCCAGATCCTCCTGGACGCGGGCGCCTACGCGGACGACTCGTCGGAGTCCCTGGCCGCCGCGGTCGCCTTCGCCTGCGGACCGTACGTCGTCCCGCACGCCTTCATCGAGGGCTGGGCGGTCCGTACGAACAACCCGCCGTCCGGCCACGTCCGGGGCGAGGGCGCGATGCAGGTCTGTGCCGCCTACGAGGGGCAGATGGACAAGCTGGCGGCCAAGCTCGGCATCGAACCGGCCGAACTGCGGATGCGCAACGTCCTGTCCACCGGCGACATCCTGCCCACCGGACAGACGGTGACCTGCCCCGCCCCGGTCGCGGAACTCCTGCGATCCGTACGGGACTTCCCGCTCCCCTCACTGCCCAAGGACGCCCCGGAGGACGACTGGCTGCTGCCCGGCGGCCCCGAGGGCGCGGGTGAACCCGGCGCCGTGCGGCGCGGGGTGGGGTACGCGCTCGGCATGGTCCACATGCTCGGCGCCGAGGGCGCCGACGAGGTCTCCACGGCCACCGTCCGGGTCCACGACGGGGTCGCGACCGTCATCTGCGCCGCCGTCGAGACGGGACAGGGCTTCACCACGCTGGCCCGTCAGGTCGTGCAGGAGACGCTCGGCATCGAGGAGGTGCACGTCGCGTCCGTCGACACCGACCAGCCCCCGGCCGGTCCGGCGACGCACGGCCGCCACACCTGGGTCTCCGCCGGAGCGGTCGAACGCGCGGCGAAGATGGTCCGCACCCAGCTGCTCCAGCCGCTGGCCCACACGTTCGGCATGTCCACCGAACTGCTCCAGATCGCCGACGGCAAGATCACCTCGTACGACGGGGTGCTCTCGACGACCGTCACGGAGGCGATGGACGGCAAGGAGCTCTGGGCCACCGCCCAGTGCCGCCCCCACCCCACGGAGCCGCTCGACGAGTCCGGCCAGGGCGACGCCTTCGTCGGCCTCGCCTTCTGCGCGATCCGCGCGGTGGTGGACGTCGACGTCGAGCTCGGCTCGATCCGTGTCGTGGAGATGGCGGTCGCCCAGGACGTCGGCCGGGTCCTCAACCCGTCCCAGCTGGCGACCCGCATCGAGGCGGGCGTCACGCAGGGCATCGGGGCCGCTCTGACGGAGAACCTCCGCAGCGCCCGCGGTCTCGTCCGGCACCCCGACCTGACGGGCTACGCCCTGCCGACGGCGCTGGACGCCCCGGACATCCGCATCGTCAGACTCGTCGAGGAACGCGACGTGGTGGCCCCCTTCGGCGCCAAGCCCGCCTCGGCGGTCCCGGTCGTGACCTCGCCGGCCGCCGTGGCCGCCGCGGTCCGCTCGGCCACCGGCCGCCCGGTCAACCGGCTCCCGATCAGGCCCCAGGCCGCGGTCGCCGCGCCCAAGCCCTGACCGGCCCCGCCCGCGAAACGCCACCGCCCGCCCCTCGGTGCGAGGGGCGGGCGGTGGCGTCCGTGGAGACCGTGACCGGATTCGAACCGGTGTAACTCGAGTTGCAGTCGAGCCCCTGAGCCTCTCGGGCACACGGTCGTGCGTTGTTGCGACGTCCCGACCGTAGGCCCCGGGCGGCGCGGCGTTCAAGGGCGGGGGCCCCCGTGCAACGCGACTGCCATACGGCGTTCACGATCGGGCGGCCGGTCCTACGACCAAGGGACGAGAACCGGAGCGACCAGGGACAGGGCCCACAGCTGATTTCGCCCCTTACTCTGGGCTCATGACCGCCCTGGACCCGCGTGACGCCGATGTCTCGCCCCGCACCGAAGAGACCGACCGCATACCCGGGACAGGGGTCGACGCGGCGCCCGAGGGAGTCCTCGGACGGACCTACCGGGCGCTCAGCGTCGGCATCGTCTCCGTCGTGTTCCTGATCGCGTTCGAGGCGACCGCCGTGGGGACCGCGATGCCGGTCGCCGCCCGGGAGCTGCACGGCATCCCGCTGTACGCGTTCGCGTTCTCCGCGTACTTCACCACCAGCCTCTTCGCCATGGTGCTGTCCGGCCAGTGGGCCGACCGGCGCGGGCCGCTCGCCCCGCTCGCCACCGGGATCAGCGCCTTCGGGGCGGGGCTGCTGCTGTCCGGGACCGCGGGCACGATGTGGATGTTCATCGTGGGCCGGGCGGTGCAGGGGCTCGGCGGCGGGCTCGTGATCGTCGCGCTGTACGTGGTGATCAGCCGGGCCTACCCGGAGTACCTGCGGCCGGCGATCCTGGCGGCGTTCGCCGCGAGCTGGGTGATCCCGTCCGTCGTGGGCCCGCTGGCCTCCGGGAGCGTGACCGAGAACCTCGGCTGGCGCTGGGTCTTCATCGGCATCCCGGTCCTGGTGGTCTTCCCGCTGGCGCTCGCGCTGCCCGCGATCCGGCGTACGGCGTCCGGCCCCGCCGACCCGTCGGCGCCCGTCGAGCCGTACGACCGCCGGCGCATCGTGCTCGCGCTGGGCATCTCGCTGGGCGCCGGTCTGCTCCAGTACGCCGGGCAGGAGCGGAACTGGTTCTCCCTGCTGCCGGCCGCCGCCGGAGCGGCCCTGCTCGTCCCCGCGATCCGCGGACTGCTGCCCCCGGGCACCGGCCGCGCGGCACGCGGGCTGCCGTCCGTCGTGCTGCTGCGCGGGGTGGCGGCCGGCTCGTTCATCGCCGCCGAGTCGTTCGTCCCGCTGATGCTGGTCACCCAGCGCGGGATGTCCCCGACGATGGCCGGGCTCTCCCTCGCCGCCGGCGGCGGGACATGGGCGCTGGGCTCGTACGTACAGTCCCGCCCGCGCTTCGAAGCGCACCGCGAGCCGCTGATGGTGGGGGGCATGGTGCTGGTCGCCGCGGCCATCGCCGCCGCGCCCGCCGTGCTGATCGACGGGGTGCCGGTCTGGACGGTCGCCGTGGCCTGGGCCTTCGGCTGCTTCGGCATGGGCATGGTGATCGCCTCGACGAGCGTGCTGCTGCTCAAGCTGTCCGCGCCCGAGGAGGCGGGGGCGAACTCCGCGGCCCTGCAGATCTCCGACGGCCTCTCGAACGTGCTGCTGCTGGCCGCGGGAGGCGCGGCGTTCGCGGCGCTCGGCGGCGGAGCGGTGGGAGCCGCGCACGAGGCGGTGGAGGCGGGGGCGTCAGGCTCGCACCCGGGGGCGTTCGCGGTGGTGTTCCTGCCGATGGCCGGGGTGGCGCTGGTGGGGGCGTGGGTGGCCACGCGGGTGCGGGAGCGGTAGCGGCCCGAGCCGCGAGGGGCCCGGCATCGAGGCGGCCGAACGCCTGGTCATCGTCGTCGCCACGGGCGAAACGGACGCAGCCGAGGCGATCTCCCAGGCCGGCGCGACCTGGTCGTCGACGCGGTGTGAGAGCCGTCGCACTTGGGGGCGGGGCGGAGCGGTCCGAGACGGATCGCACCCCGCCCCCCGGTAAGGTGGCCCGGTTGTCGTATCGCGTACGGGCCCGTCCCGGTCCGTGCGGACAGCGCCCCACGTACCCGAGAGACCTGAACCGGAGACCGTGACTACTACCGCCTCCCACCACCTCTCACCCGCCTTTCCCGGCCGCGCCCCCTGGGGCACGGCCGGGAAGCTGCGAGCCTGGCAGCAGGGCGCCCTCGAGAGGTACATCCAGGAGCAGCCGCGCGACTTCCTCGCCGTCGCGACCCCCGGCGCCGGGAAGACCACCTTCGCGCTGACCCTCGCCTCATGGCTGCTCCACCACCACGTCGTGCAGCAGATCACCGTCGTCGCGCCCACCGAGCACCTGAAGAAGCAGTGGGCGGAGGCGGCCGCCCGGATAGGGATCAAGCTCGACCCCGAGTACAGCGCCGGCCCCGTGAGCAAGGAGTACCACGGGGTCGCGGTCACGTACGCGGGCGTCGGTGTCCGCCCGATGCTGCACCGCAACCGCTGTGAGCAGCGCAAGACCCTCGTGATCCTCGACGAGATCCACCACGCCGGTGACTCCAAGTCCTGGGGCGAGGCCTGCCAGGAGGCGTTCGACCCGGCGACCCGGCGGCTCGCCCTCACGGGCACGCCGTTCCGCTCGGACACCAACCCGATCCCCTTCGTCGCGTACGAGGAGGGCAACGACGGCATCCGCCGCTCCTCGGCCGACTACACCTACGGCTACGGCAACGCGCTCGCCGACGGCGTCGTCCGCCCCGTGATCTTCCTCAGCTACAGCGGCAACATGCGCTGGCGCACCAAGGCCGGTGACGAGATCGCCGCCCGGCTCGGCGAGCCGATGACCAAGGACGCGATCGGGCAGGCCTGGCGCACCGCCCTGTCGCCCACCGGTGACTGGATCCCCAACGTCCTCAGCGCCGCCGACAAGCGGCTCACCGAGGTCCGCAAGGGCATCCCGGACGCGGGCGGGCTCGTCATCGCGACGGATCAGGAGTCGGCTCGCGCGTACGCCAAGATCCTGAAGAAGGTCACCGGCGAGTCGGCCACCGTCGTCCTCTCCGACGAGAAGGCCGCGTCGAAGAAGATCGACAAGTTCAGCGCGGACGAATCGCGCTGGATGGTCGCGGTCCGCATGGTGTCGGAGGGCGTGGACGTGCCGCGCCTGGCCGTCGGGGTGTACGCCACCACCATCTCGACGCCGCTGTTCTTCGCCCAGGCCGTCGGCCGCTTCGTGCGCTCCCGCAGGCGCGGCGAGACCGCCTCCGTCTTCGTGCCGACCATCCCGATGCTCCTCGACTTCGCCAACGAGATGGAGGTCGAACGGGACCACGTCCTCGACAAGCCCAAGAAGGGCGGCGAGGAGGAGAACCCGTTCTCCGAGGAGGACAAGCTCCTCGCCGACGCCGAGAGGCTGGAGGACGAGGAGACCGAGGAGCAGCTGCCCTTCGAGGCGCTGGAGTCGGACGCGGTCTTCGACCGGGTGCTGTACGACGGCGCCGAGTTCGGCATGCAGGCGCACCCGGGCAGCGAGGAGGAGCAGGACTACCTCGGCATCCCGGGGCTGCTCGAACCCGACCAGGTGCAGCTGCTGCTCCAGAAGCGGCAGACCCGGCAGATCGCGCACAGCCGGCAGAAGCCCGCCTCGGAGGCGGACCTGCTGGAGAAGCCGGCCGGTGACCGTCCGGTGGTCACGCACAAGCAGCTCCTGGGGCTGCGCAAGCAGCTGAACACGATGGTGTCGGCCTACACGCACCAGAGCGGCAAGCCGCACGGGGTCATCCACACCGAGCTGCGCCGGGTGTGCGGCGGGCCGCCGAGCGCGGAGGCCACGGCCGGGCAGATCGAGCAGCGGATCAAGAAGGTCCAGGAGTGGGCCACCCGCATGACGTGAGCCCGGGGGAGGGGCGCCCGGTGCACCGGCCCGGGGCGGGACGCGCTGTCCCCGCCCCGGGCCGGCGTCATGCGCGGGCCGCTACCAGACGAACGGTGCGGACTGGACGGACGTCGCCACGCAGTACACGGTGGCGGACGTCGGGGACGAGGTCACGATCTGCAGGCTCCAGTTGGTGGCGGTCGCGGGAGCGGACAGCACCACGGAATTGGTGCTGTTGCCGGTCGCCAGCGTGCCGGAGGTGAGCTTCAGCGGCCCCAGGGTGATCGGGTTGGGGTAGCTCATCCCTGGGTTGGCCTTGGCGGAGAACTGGACCTGACTGGTGACTCCGCCCGCGGTCTTGGAGACCTTGAGCGTCGTCGTGATGCTGTTCGGGTCGGCACTCGAGCCGGCCGGCATCGTGATCGCCGAGGAAGTGAGCTTGAGGGTCTTGGTGGTGCCGTTGTCGACGGCGGTCAGCGTGGCGCTGCCGTTGCCCCAGGTGCCGCAGTCGAAGGTGGCGGTCGCAGTGGTCGGACTCACCGCCATCGCGGTCGGCGAGGACAGGGCGAGCAGGGCGCCGGCCGAACACGCCGCGCCCAGCGCCAGCGGTAGGTGTCTTCGGTTCGGCGTACGGGTCGAAGAGATCGACATGACGGGTGGAACTCCTTCCGGTTCGAATTCCGCAGATGCGACGTCCAGGTGCACTTGATGCATTCGATGTACGTACGGATCTGCGTGCCGGGCCCGGCATGTCGGGTGCAGTGAAACGGTGATCTTCAAAGAAGTCAACAGGTGTGCGGAAATCCCCTGGAGAAATGCTTTTCGGGCATTTCGGAAAGGATCAATCGGCCTTCTCTTGACTTCTCTGCACCTGCCCTCCTCAATGTGCGCAATCAATGGTCCATGAAAGGGTGTCAGGTGATCCGACGACGAAGACCCGGTGTGACCGGTCTGCTCGCGGCCTGCTTCGTACTGTCACTGGGCTGCGTCGGGGCGTCTGCCGCACCGTCCCCGCCCGCCGGCCCGGTGGCGGCGGCCGGGACGGTGACCCCGACCGTGCACTGCGTCCTGCCCGCGGGCCAGGGCGAGGCGACCGGGCCGCAGGAGATGACCGTCGTTCTGTCGCCCGCCGTCGTCGAACCGGGCGGCAAGGTCCACGCGAAGGTGACGCTGGGGCCGTCGCCGGCCACCAGCGGCCTCGCCCTGGACGACGTGCCGACGATCCCCAGCCTCGACCTCGCGATGTCCGGCGGGGCCGCCGGCACCGTCACCGTGCGGGGCCCGGAGATCACCATGGACATCCCGGCCGGGGTGCCCATCGAGATCCCCGCGTACGAAGGCGACTTCCTCGTTCCGGTGGACGCCTCGGGTGACATCTCGTTCGCCCCGGTCCGTACGCTGACGCAGACCAAGGTGCTCGGATCGGTCTTCGAGACGCCCTGCGACGTCGTCGACGGCGGCGGTTTCGTCGGCACGGTCACCGCGGAGGGCTCCGCGTCCGAGCCCGCCACCCTGACCGCCCCCGCCGACCCGGTCCGCCCCCACACGGCGGTGCCGCTGGGCGGTTCCGGATGGACCCCGGACGCCGCCCCCGTGCCGTCGCTGTGCGCGGTGGGCGGTGGTGGCTGCGATCCGCTGAAGTTCACCTCCCACGCCCTGCGGATCGACTCCTCCGGCACACTCACCGGCACCGCGACCCTCGGCGAGGCCGGGGCGGTGCCCGACGGCCGCTACGAGGTGAAGGTCAACGACGGGACGAAGGAGGCCACCGCCCCCCTCACCGTCGAGGCCGTGGCGGCCGGCAACCGGGAGATAGAGCTGTCCTCGGCCAGCGGCCCGGTCGGCAGCGTGATCACCGTCAGCGGCCGGAACTACAACCCGGACCGCTGGATCAACGTCATCGGCCTCGACGCGGCGGGCGCCACGCTCGATGACAGCGCGGTCTACGTGAAGAGCGGCACGGACGGCACCTTCGCCGTCGAGTTCACCGTCATCACCGACGCGGTCGCCGCCGTCCAGGCCGACGAGGGCAACGACCCGGCGACCGTACGCACCGTCCCCTTCACCGTCACCACCGGCGGCGGCGGGGGTGGCACGGCCGAGCAGCGGCTGAGCGCCCAGGTCAGGGCGGGGACGCTGTCCATGACCCAGGAGGGCGACACCGTCGACTTCGGTACGACGGTCCTGGGCACGGGCGACGCGGCGCAGCACGCGCGGCTCAACGGGGTGGAGGTGGAGGACGCCCGCGGCGTCAACAGCGGCTGGTCCCTGACCGCCACCCTCACCGGCTTCAGGAGCGCCGACGGGTCCGTCATCCCGGCCCACGCCGTGCGCTGGACACCGTCCTGCACCGCGCAGGCCGGCAGTGTGGGGACGCCGGTGGCCGGAGCGCCCACAGCGCTCGGGATCGAGGCGGCGAGCCTCTGCCGGGTGGACCCGGACGGATCACGTCCGTTCACCGGCGGGAAGTTCGACGCCGACGCGGACCTCGCCCTCACCGTTCCGGAATTCACCCGGCCCGGAGATTACAGCGCCACCCTGACCCTGACCCTGCTGTGACATAAAGGCCGCCGGAGTCACACCCGTCTCACCGGTGGCAGCAGGGGAAAGAAGTCAGGACGCCCGTCTGTTCCGTACGGCAATGGAACAGGCGGGCGTCTTCCATTCCGCATTCGGATCATTCGCATTCCGTTTCCTTTGGAGGAGCCGCATGTTCGCGCATCGCAGACCCACCGGAAGACGGGGCCGTCAGACATGGCGCCGCGCCGTCGCCCTCGGTGCCGGAGCCGTACTCGCCTGGACCGGGGGAACCGTCGCGCTCGCGCCCCTCGCCCACGCCGGCACCATCACCCCGACCGTCCACTGCACCCTGCCCGCCGGGCAGGGACAGGCCGACGGACCGCAGCAGTTCAGCATCGAGCTGACCCCCGATGTCGTCGACCCGGGCGGCAAGGTCCACGCCAAGGTGACGCTCGGCCCGTCCCCCGCGACCAGCGGACTCAGCCTCAACGACGTGCCCACCACCCCGAGCGTCGACCTCGCCATGTCCGGCGGCGCCACCGGCACGGTCACCGTCACCGGACCCGAGGTGTCCCTCGACGTCCCGTCCGGGCAGCCGATCGAGATCCCGCCGTACGAAGGGGACTTCCTCATCCCCGCCGCCGCGAGCGGCCCGATCACCTTCACCCCGCTGCGCAACCTCACCCGTACGAAGGTGCTCGGCTCCACCTACGAGACGGCGTGCGTCGTCACGGCGGGCGGCGGCTCCATCGGGACCGTCAAGGCGGAGGGCAGCGCCGGCCAGCCGGCCACCCTCATCGCCCCCGCCGCACCGGCCCGGCCGCACACCGCCGTCGCCCTGTCCGGCAGCCGCTGGACCGTGGGCGCCACCCCCGTACCGTCGCTCTGCGCGGCGGACGGCGGCGGCTGCGACGCCGGGAAGTTCGCGAGCGGTTCCCTCACCATCAACGGCTCGGGACAGCTGTCCGGCAGCGCTGTGCTCGCCGAGGCGGGCGCGGTGCCGGACGGCTCGTACCTCGTGAAGGTCGGCGACGGTACGAAGGAGGCGACCGCGCCGCTGACCGTCAAGGCGTTCGTCCCCGCCGGCCCCCGCGCGATCGCCCTGTCCCGCGGCAGCGGCCCGGTCGGCAGCGTGATCACCGTCACCGGCAGCGACTACTACCAGGACCGTTGGATCAACACCGTCGGTCTCGACGCGAGCGGAGCGACCCTCGACGACACGGCCGTCTATGTGAAGAGCCGCCCCGACGGGACGTTCGCCGTGGACTTCACCGTCTCGGACCCGGCGATCGCCGCGGTCCAGGTCGACGAAGGCAATGACCCGGCCACCCTGCTGACCACGCCGTTCACCGTCACCGAGGCCACCGCGACGCTCTCCGCGGGCGTGGCGAAGGTCAAACCGGGCGGCACGATCAGCGTCTCCGGCGACGGCTGGTCCTCCGGCGTCACCCCGGCCGCCGCCCTGTGCGCCGCCGACGGCACGGGCTGCGACACGGCGAAGATCAGCGGCTCCACCCTGCGGATCACCGCCGACGGCACCCTCGCCGGCACGGTCACCCCCGCCGGGTCCACCGCCCGCGGCGTCTACGCGCTCCAGGTCACCGCCGGTACCGCGCAGGCCCTCACCCAGCTGACCGTCGCCCCGACCTTCGTCGTCCTCACCCCGGACGCCGGACCCAAGGGCACCGCGGTCACCGTTCTCGGCCAGGGCTTCGCCAAGGTGGCGACCGTGTCGATCGTCGGGCTGCGGGCGAACGGCTCGCAGACCTCCGACCCGGTGCGCACCAAGGTGGTCGGCCTCGACGGGGCCTTCTCGCAGACCTTCACCGTCAACGCGGCCGACACCGTGGCCCTCCGGGTCCGCGAGGTCCTCGTCAACCCGCGTACGGAGACGGCCGCGTTCACCGTCCAGGACGGCACCGCCCCCGCCGGGGCGTCCTTCGCGCTCTCGCCGCCCGAGGGGCCGCCCGGCACGGTGGTCCAGGTGACCGGCCGGGGCTTCGCACCCGTCGCCACGGTCTCCGTCACCGGACGCACCGCGGACGGGAAGCAGACCTCCGACTCCTATGTCACCCGGGTCATCGGACTCGACGGCACGTTCGCCCTCAACTTCACCGTCCGGGACCGGGCGACGAAGGCGATCAGGGCCTGCGAGGTACTCGTGAACGGAAAAACTGTCCAGAAATTGTTCACAGTGAGTTAACGCCGGTTCACCTCCGGTGTACGGAGCGTCGCGAGGGAGTCGGCCGACATGGACGCGCGTAGATGCGCGCCGTTCGGCCGGCGCCCCGCTGACCGGCACTTATGTGATTCAGGCGCAAGGGCGTTTCCTGGAGCGCCCGGATTCTGGACGAGGTCTTCCGCTGAGCGGACTGGCTCGCTACTGTCCCAAAAATGTGAACGCCCCGTGGCAACGCCGCCGCGGAGCGCAGCCGGTGCCTTGGCCAGGCCGGCGGCCTCTCCGTGCGTCGCCGCTGGGACCGGTGACCGCACAAACCGTGGGAACAGCCGCCGCCGCTCACCGAAGAGGAGAGGGCGTCGTGACCGCGGAGACCTCCCAGACGCTCGACCGGGGACTGCGTGTCCTCAAACTGCTCGCCGACACCGACCACGGCCTGACGGTCACCGAGTTGTCCAACAAACTCGGCGTCAACCGCACCGTGGTCTACCGTCTGCTCGCCACCCTGGAACAACACACCCTGATCCGACGCGACTTGGGCGGCCGGGCACGGGTCGGCCTGGGCGTGCTGCGCCTGGGCCGGCAGGTCCACCCGCTCGTCCGGGAAGCCGCCCTGCCCGCGCTGCGCTCGCTGGCCGAGGACATCGGGGCCACCGCCCACCTCACGCTGGTCGACGGCACGGACGCGCTCGCGGTCGCGGTCGTCGAACCGACGTGGACGGACTACCACGTGGCCTACCGGGCCGGCTTCCGCCACCCGCTCGACCGGGGCGCCGCCGGCCGGGCGATCCTCGCCGCCCGGCAGAAGCCGGTGGGCGAGACGGCCTTCACACTCACCCACGGAGAGCTCGAAGCGGGGGCCAGCGGGGCGGCGGCCGCGCTCATGGGGGTGACGGGGGTCGAGGGCAGCGTCGGTGTGGTGATGCTCGCGGACGCGGTCCCGGAACGGGTGGGGCCCCGGGTGGTCGACGCCGCCCGCGAGGTCGCTGACGCGCTTCGCTGACAGGCCCTCGGGCGGGGCCCTCGGGCGGGCGGCAGCGGGGCCCTTGGGCGGGCGGCAGCGGGGCCCCTCGTTGCTCGCCCCGGTCCGGGGTCGGGGGTTCCGTCCTCAATCGCCGGACGGGCTTGAACGGTGCGGCCTGCCCCGCGGGGTGCGCCCATCCCCGGTGGGTGGGGGTCCGGGGTCCCTCC